>DASUGD010000272.1:0-16294 GCA_036274195.1 Gemmatimonadaceae bacterium
TCATCGTCATTGAGACCTCCGTGAGGTACCTGAAGGAACTCTACTGGAATCCAAGAGACGACCCTTAATGACTCGCGTCCTCGTTGCCGAGCAATCGGGGGCTTCGTCCGTTAGGCGGTCACCACGGGGCTACGGCCTGCCCCTCGTCGTGTGTGAAATCAAGTGTCGTCCCGCAATGCCTCCGTCGGCTGAACACGCGTCGCGACTTGCGCGCGTGCGCGCGCAGTATGCACTACTGGCCATCAGGCCGAGGGCGCCAGACCGATCCGCCGAACGAGGTTCGCCCAGCGGGGGTCGTCGGTGATCGCGCGATCTTTGCCCGGGGGAACGAGCTGGAACGACCGATCGGTGTGCAACACGGTCAGCAGGTTCTCGCGCGCCTGATATCCGCGCTCGAAGCATTCGAACGCCTCGTCGTCGTTTCCCAATGCCGCTTCCACGAGGCCCAGCATGAGCGGTGATACCCACTCGCGGGTTGCCTGACGATGCAGCTCGTCGCGTATCCGGTGCACCTCCACCAGGTCACCTGCCTGAGACGCGAGGATCGCGCGCATGGCCCTTCCCCACGAATTCGGCGGCACGAGGCGGTCGGCTGCCTCGTGGTCGGCGAGTGAGCCGGCAAAGTCTCCCGTGAGGAGTCTCGCTACGGCGCGCCAACGATACCCGGCGGGGAAATCCGGATGCTCGATGATCAGGCGCGTCGTCTCCGTCAGGGAGAGATCGATTTCGCCGACGTTGACCGCCACCGCCGCAAGCCAGACGCGTGTGCCGAGATCGAGTGGGTCGGCCTCCACGGCTGTGGCACCCGAGGCGAGCGCTTCTTTACGCCGCAGGCGACTCGAGTGAATGAGCGCGAGTGACATGTGTGCCCGCGGATGCCGTGGCTCGCGCGCGAGCACGGCGCGAAGGTGCTCTTCGGCGGCATCGGCGTCCCAATCGTGCCAGAATGCGACCTCGCCGAGGACCCAGTGCGCGTCGGGCAGCTCCGCGTCGAGTGCGAGGGCACGACGCGCATGCCGCCGAGCGCGAGCGAATCCCTCGCTCGGTGGAATGGCGTCGCCAAAGTTGAGCCACATGTGGGTCTCACCAAGCCCCGCATGTGCCGCCGCAAACCCTGGATCGAGGGATACGGCACGCTCGAAATGCGCAAGGGCCCCCGCTTGTCCCGCGCCGCGCCTGCTACGGTTCACATGGAGGCCCTTGAGGTATGCGTCGTACGCCTCGACGCTGACCGGATGGCGTGTTCGGGGCGCCGGCCGAACACCCGGATCGCTCGAGCTGCTCCCGGCGCCGGCGGCCTCGCGGAGCCGTCGTCGCAGCGTCGCTGCGATCGCGCTCGCGATCTCATCCTGCACGGCGAAGATATCCGTCAACTCCCGATCGAAGCGCTCGCTCCAGAGATGGTTGCCATCGACGCCGTTCACGAGCTGCGCCGTGATGCGCACACGGTTGCCAACTCGGCGCACGCTTCCTTCGAGCACCGTCGCGACGTGCAGCTGATCCGCGATCGCGCGCAGCTCGACCTGCTTGCCCTTGAACATGAAGCTCGAGGTGCGCGCCGCGACGCGCAGCCCGGTGTCCTGCGCGAGAACACTCAAAACTTCTTCCGTGATGCCGTCGGAGAAATATTCGTTCTCGGGGTCCGCGCTCAGATTGACGAATGGCAGAATGGCGACCGAAGGCAGGGCCGGCGGAACGGGAATCGGCTTGGCGGCGTCGAACGACGACAAGTTGGCCAGTACGTCGACGAGCTCTCGGGCCGACGCGGGCCGATCGGTTGGTGATTTCGCCAGGCAGCGCGTCACGAGTGCCACGAGCGATGACGAGAGCCCCGGCCGAGCGGCGTCGAGCGGCGTCGGCTCTTCGACGAGGTGCGCAACGACGAATGCCTGGGCGGTCGCTTTCTCGGCGAACGGATGGCGTCCGGCCAATAACTCGTACGCGACGACGCCCCATGCGTAGAGGTCCGCACGCTGATCCACTTCGGGGTCGCCGACGGCTTGTTCCGGCGCCATGTAGGCCGGCGTGCCGATCGTCATGCCGAGCTGCGTCAGCGCGATTCCCGACGGCGCGGCCCGTGCCGCGTCCACGGCTTTCGCGATTCCGAAATCGGCGACCACCGCGGTGTCCTGAGAGAGCAGGATGTTGTCGGGCTTCACGTCGCGGTGCACGACGCCGTGGTCGTGGGCGTGCGCCAGTGCGCGCGCGACGTCGCGCAGGATGCCGATGGCGTCCGTCGTCGAGAGCAAACCTTCACGGTCGAGCCGAACGCGCAGCGACTCGCCTTCGACGAACGGCATCGTGTAGTATTGGGCCCCGCCGGCCGCACCGGCGGTGAAAACGGGAAGGATGTTCGGATGCTGGAGTCGCGCCGCCAGTCGCACCTCCCGGGCGAACCGCTCGGCGCTCAGCCCCTCGGCCAGCTCGGGCGCGAGCACTTTGACGACGACTCGTCGCCCGAGTGCAGTCTCGTTTGCGAGAAAGACGCGCGCCATCCCGCCGCCGCTCAGCTCACGCTCGAGCGTGTACGCGTTGCCCAGGCCCGACTGCACGTGTGTGCGGAGCTCCGCAGGATCGCTGGTCATCGGTCTCGTCGGTGGCGGCTCGAGACTAAGCTAACGTCGACACCGCACCCAGCGAGTGGCCCGGTGAAACCCGCCACGGTCGACAAGGATCTCGAACAGAAACTGCGCGCCGAGTGGCCCGCGATCCTTGGCTGGATGGTCGACGGCTGCCTCGCCTGGCAGCAGTACGGGCTCCAGGCGCCGGAGGCAGTGCGGGCCACGACCGAGGAATACTTCCGAGAGGAAGACGCGGTCGGCCAGTGGTTGGATGAAGCGTGCGAGGACTCGCCTAACGGGTTGACGCCGCTCGACGAGCTGTTCAACTCATGGCGCGAGTGGTATGGCCGGCGAGGAAAGACCGCGGGGACCGATCGACGGCTGTCGCAAGCCCTCAGCAATCGCGGGCTGAAACGCGGAAAGCATCCCCGCACGCGACGCACGGGCTATCACGGCATTGCGCTGCGCACGGCAGTTGGTGACCTAGGCGCGGTACAAACATGAGATATGTGCATGACAGCTTCAGGCCAATCGCCTGATCGCGCATTTGCCTCTTGCCGGGCGGAGCATCGCGCCTCCGCCCGGCCATCCCTCTTCACTGGAACGCCGCGTATGGTCGCCAATGTCTGCCATTTCATCCCCGCAGTCCACATCCTCAACATCCGCGCGCCCACTGCTCGACATTGAGCAAGTCGCAGCGCTGCTCGGCCTACGACCGAACACCCTCGCGCAATGGCGCATGACCGGCGCCGGCCCTACGTTCGTTCGGCTCGGCCGTCGTGTGCGCTACGGCCCGCACGACGTTGATGCTTGGATCGACTCACAGGCTCGTCGCTCGACTTGCGACCCCGGTCGAACATCGTGACGTTAGGCGGGGCGTGGTGGCGTGCGACGGGAGGCGCGCCGTGCAACGCAGGCAGGTCGCCACGAGACTCGCTCGCCGCCTTACCATGACCTTACCAGCCCAGCGTATGCCGCCAGAGCGAGGTTGAAACACAAAGGTCCGACATCACATAACGTGTTGTCGGACCCTCGTTTATACGCTATCGGGACGGCGGGATTTGAACCCGCGACCCCCTGAACCCCATTCAGGTGCGCTACCGGGCTGCGCTACGTCCCGTCTGACTCCCCGCCCCAAACCGCGCCGGAACGGAACGCAGAATCTAACCCGCCGCACCCCCCGCTACAACTCGCTAAGGCGCGGACCCACGGCACTACACATACTCCGCGCTCCGGCGCCGCCCGCCGACCAGCCGCATGAGCAGCCACGCCACGAACGCGATCGGCAGCACAACCAGGAGCACCAACTTGATCGCGCCCACAGTCAGGCCGACGAACGCACCAAGCACTCCGAACAGTACGCTGCAGACCACGAAGACCACGAGCAGCACGAGAAAGACCGGCAACCCCACAATGAACAGAACGATCAGCACCGGCAGGGCGAGAACGCCGAGCACCGCCGCGATCGGCAGCCCGACCACCGCGAGGACGAGCGCCGCCGGAATCAAGAATACGAGCGTAATCGCGCTGACGAACAGAAACTTCAAAAAGCCGAACATGCCCGAGCCTCCAGTGAGAGAGCAGAACGACAACTCTCACTACGCAGGGCACGTCCCCGCGCGTTTCAAGCGACGCACTCATCAATTGCCGAGGGTCCTGCGGGACGGTAGACGGCAGACAACGGAGAGGGGAGACGGGAGACCCCAGATGGCAGACGAGAGAGGCACCGGGTCCCACTGCCCTCTGCAACCTGCTGTCTGCTGTCTGCCGTCTGCAGTTCTCTGCCGTCTCCCGTCTGCAGTTCCCTGCTGTCTGCCGTCGAAAAGCCCTGTACGGGCTGCTCGCGATCCCTCGCTACACTCGGGATGACACCGGCACTCGTTAGGCGTCCACCATCGCCCATGGACGCGGCGCCGGCGCCGCATCATCGCGAGTGTCCGCGTACGGCGCGGTGACCGGCAGCCCCAGCTGCTCCCGCCACACGAGCCACAGGTGCGCCAGGAACAGCTTCTCGGTCATCCGGAGCGCGGTGAGGTGGCGACGGCGCGGAATCCAATCGGGCTTCGACGCGTCCAGACGCGCCAGCTGCTCGTTGTAGTATCGGCGGTAGGTGTCGCCCTGGCGGACGAACGACGTGCCGATGAGATAGCAGAGCTTTTTCGCCTCGCGGTCGTACGGCGCACTCTCGCCTCGCGATGGGCGTGGCTGCGCGACTCGCCGGGTCCCCTCCCCGATCACCTCGAACGTCCCGGCGCACGGTCCCGCGGAGCCGGACACGCGATGCGCCGACCGAAGGTGCCGCCCCGCGGGTAGCGACAGCTCGTACCCACACTCCGGGCAGCGATAAAGCTGCGCGGCGACCGTCGCGAGACCGCAGTAGGACCAGAACGACGACGGCGTTGGCGCACGCTCGATCTCGAGCCGCGCCAGCAGCCGCGCCGAGAGCGATGGACCGATCCCGCGAACCCGCACGAGCCACGGCCACGCCGGATGCCGCGCAATGCACTCGGTGAGCGCACGCAGGAGATCGCGCTCGTCGTTCCATTGACGGCGGTATGTATCCGCCAGCGCCGGCGCCGGCCCTAACGTGCCCCCCGCTCGAATGCGTGCGAGGAGCGCTTCGACGTTCCGATTCCCATCTGCCCGCTGTTCGCGGGCGCCCGCCGATTCCCTATTCCCGATGATGAGCGATCGAATCTGCTCGCCGGTCCTGAGTCGCTGCGCCTGCGCCAACTCGAACGCGGCAGCGAGCGAACGCAGCTCTCGCGATTCCCGCAGGACGGACATCGCGCCAACGTCGCGCGCGCTGGAGGAGGAGGCCACCTGAATCACGGACGGATCTCGACTGAGGTCGGTAGCTGGGTGCCGTGACCGCAACGTAGAAGTGGGACGGCACGACCGCGCGCTCCATGTGACAAAGCGTGCCCGCCGTCATGCAAGACGCTCGTGGGAGACAAGAGCCGAACCCGCCGCCGCAACCGTTCGGCCCAGACACCGTCCATCCCCCAAACACGATGCAAAAAGCCCGGAGCCAGCGGCTCCGGGCATGGAAAGGACGTTAGGCGGCCCGCGACCGGCGACCGCCTAACTACACCGACCACACATGGTCACTCGCTGCGCGGGCGCGGCTGCGTCGCCGCGGCGAGCAGGTCACGCTGCGAGCCGGCGTTATGAAGCAGGTCGACGGCCCGCTTGAGCTGCGTGTCATACGCCACGCTGCGCCGAAACGCGGCCGAATCGCCGAACGCCATGGAGGCGACACGACGCTCGAGGTCCCGGTCCACCAGCTCGTGCGCGGCGTCGAACGCCGGTCGCGTGATCTGCACACCGGCCCGCGTGAGGCGCGCGTACACCGAATCCCGCCAGGCCTGCGAGACGGTGAACGACGGTTGCACCGCTCCCTTCTGCTCGAGTGCCGTCCGGTAGAGAACCAGATAGCTCTCCTGCGATTTCGGCGCGAGTGCCTTGAGGAACGTCTGCTCCGCGTCGGTGATGGTGTCCGCCGGAACGATGACGTCAGGTGTGATCCCTCCGCCGCCGTACACGAGTCGCCCGCCATCCGACTTGAACGCCGGGCGCGCCTTGCGAACCGAGTCGGTCTCGAGCGAATCGGGAATCACCTCGACGAGCCGCCCATCCTCGAGGAGCTTGCGCTCGCGCTGGATCGAACGGCCGCTGGGCGTATACCACTTGCCCGTCGTCATCTTCAGCCCCCACCCACCGTCGAGCGTGAACAGCGACTGGACGAGCCCCTTGCCGAACGACGTCGTCCCGATGATCACGCCGCGGTCGTGGTCCTGCAGCGCGCCGGCAACGATCTCGGATGCCGACGCCGTGTACCCGTCCGTCAGCACCACCAGCGGCGCCTCGGGAACGACCGGTGCCTCCTCGGCCCGGCTCACCACCGGGACCGCCGATCGCGACCGCACGGTCACGATGTCCTGGCCACGCTTGAGGAAGAGATTCGCCATGCGCAGCGACTCGTCGAAATCGCCGCCGCCGTTCCCGCGCAGGTCGAGGATGAACGAACGGGCCCCTTCTCCCGCGAGCTGGCGCAGCGCCGTCTCGACCTCGCCGCCTGACGTCTCGTTGAACTTCTGCACCGGGATGTAGCCGACGCGATCGTCGAGCATCACGGCGAACGGCACGGCCGGGATGTGGACGATGGCGCGCGTGAAGCTCGACTCGATCGGCTGGGCGACGCCGCTGCGGGCGAACGTGACGCGGACGGTCGATCCGGGCGTGCCCGTTAGGCGCCCGGAGACACCCTCGAGCTTGAGACCGCTCGTGCTCATTCCATTGACGGACACGATCCGATCGCCCAGCTGCACCCCGCCCGCCTCGGCCGGCGTGTGCGGGTAGACCTTCGCAACCGCGAACGTGCCCTGCTGGTCCTCGATCAGCATCCCCACGCCGCCATACGAGTTGCCGAGGGAGTTGCGCGAGAAGCTGGAGAGCTCCTGCGGTGAGTACAGGTCGGCGTACGGATCGTTCAGGCTCTTCACCAGACCACGCGCCGCCTTCTCGTACATCGCGTCGGGCGTGACTGAGTCGACGGCGTCGGCGGCGATCCGTGCGAACACCTGGGCGAAGAGGCGAGCGGCGTCGGTCGCCTCACGACGCTGAAGCATGAAGCCGCCCGCGGCCAACGGCAGCGCGACGACGGAGACAGTCACCAACGCGATTCTCGAGCGCTTCATTCGTCGCCTCCTGGGGCGATCGTGTTCCGTATCCCACCCTGTGCGGCGACCGGCTTCGCATGAACGACGCCGTCGCGACTCCAGTGCCCGATGGCGGTTTTGGCGCAGTGAAGCACGTCACAACGTCGTCCCGCCGACCCGATGCAACACCGATTGTCGCGACGGCGCATCCGATTCGACAAGTCAAACTATGAGCACGCGTCCCATTCTGGTTCGGACTCGGGACGATTGGCGATTTCGCAGGGATGGACGGCAGACATTGGGGACGTAACGAAGCTGTTGGCTTCGTGCTGCGTGCGGCTGCAAGAGACGCAGCTATCAGCCATCAGCCATCAGCCATCAGCCGCCCCCAGCAGCCAGCGGCAGCCAGCAGCCAGCACGAGCAGCCAGCACGAGCAGCCAGCCACCAGCCGCCGTTCCTCCGTCGCCCGTCGCCCGTCCCCCGTCCCCGGCAGTCGCCAGTCGCCAGTCGCCAGCCGCCTGTCTCTTGGTTGGCCCTGCGTTCAGCCCCGAACGGTTTATCCCAGACCATTTGGTCCGGGGCGAAACGATCTCCTATCTAGCCTGTGCGACGCGCGAAACCGCGCGCCGCGTTCTCGCGACAGGAGATTTCGCATGCGCTCCGCGTATCCGGCTGTCTTCCTTTGCGCACTCGCGTGCGCCTCGGCACCGTCGTCCCCCGCGTACCTCTCCACCACCGGCGCCCCGGCCCGAATGTTCGCGTCGTCGTCCAGCGGTGGGCTCACCCGCGGCGTCCTCCTCACGGGCACGCACACCACCGAATACTTCGGTGGAGAATCCCTCTACGACGTGCTCCGACTCAGGGCACCGCTGTACCTCAAACCGCGGCCCGACATCGGCATCGAGCGGAGCATGAGGAGCGACCCGCTCGCCGTCTACATCGACGGCACCTTCGCCGGGACGTGGGAGGTCCTGCAGCTGGTGCCGGCGTACACCGTCCACTCGGTGGACCGCCTATCGGCCACCGAGGCAGCGCTGAGATTCGGATCGAACAAGAACTCCAGCGGTGCCGTCGTCGTCACCACGGTGCGCCGCTGAACGACGCACGCTGCCACGGACGCAGCCTGAAAACGAAACCGCCCCGCGAGCCCTGGTGGCTTCGCGGGGCGGTTCGCCGTTAGGCGCTCACGGGATCCGATGCATCCGCGCCTGCAGCTGCTCGCGGTACGTGCGGCTCAACTTGAGCTGCCGCCCGTCGCGCAGGATCACGACGTAATCCCCGGCGAACCACGGCTGCAGCTCCTTGATCCGGTCGAGGTTCACGATCACGGCGCGGTGGATCCGGGCGAACATCTGCGGGTTGAGCGACGACTCGATGCCGTTCATCGTCTCGCGAATGAGATGGGACGTCTTGCCCACGTGTACCCGCACGTAGTTCCCCGACGCCTCGAACCAATCCACGTCGGCCACCTTCACGAAGAACACCCGCCCATCGCTCTTCACCATGAGCCGGTCGAGATAGCCGTTCTTCGGCGCCGCGTGCGTGCCAGATGCCCCGAGCAAGGCATGTGCGGCCGAGTTGACGTCGACGCGGTCGTCCTGCAGCACCTGCTCCAGGAGCGTCTTGAGCCGCCGGCCGGCCTGCGCCGTCGTCACGCGGTCGATGTGCTCGCGCGCCCGCTGGAACGCGCTCTTGAACCGCTCGGCGTCGAACGGCTTGAGCAGATAGTCCAGCGCGTTCACCTCGAACGCCTTGAGCGCGTACTCGTCGTAGGCCGTCACGAAGATGACCGCCGGCATCTGGTCGGCGCCTAACGCCTGCACGACGCCGAAGCCGTCCACGTCCGGCATCTGCACGTCGAGAAACACCAGGTCGGGGTTGTGCTGGCGAATGGCCTCGATGGCCTCGCGCCCGTTGGACGCTTCGCCGATGACCTCGACGTTGCTCTCGGCGCGCAGAAAACGGCGGATGCGCCGCCGCGCGATGGGTTCGTCGTCCGTCACTAACACACGAATGGACATGACCGTCTCCTTACGCGGGTTGCGCGGACAGAAGCGCGGGCGCGGAATCCCGCGACGCTTCCGCATCGCGATCGGCCAGGAGGACGATCGCCGTCATCGAATCCGGGAAATACAACGACACTTTTCGGTCGCGCTCGGCCAGCGTCGCCTTCTCGACCGCCTCTGCCCACCCGCCCGGACGGCCCGCTTCCGCGGCGTCACCGTCAGGCGTTGCGGCGTGCACCCGAACTCTCGTCGCGCCGCCAACGAGCCGCTCCGATTCCACCGTCACGGCCACCGAGTCCGGCGCCACGACCGCGCCGGATCCCGTCAACAGATCGTCGATCAGCGTCCGCAGCAGCCGGTTCGGCAGCTGCACGGACAGCGTCTCCGGCGCAACGTGCAGCGTCAGCGATGTGCCCGGGCGGACCCCCAGGTCGTGCACGTCCACGTACGCCTTCACCAGCTCCAGCTCTCGGCGCAGCGATGTTTGGCGTTCGCCAGCAGCGTCCAGCGTCAGCCGCAACACGTCGGCCAGCCGAGCGACCAACCGCTCCGTGCGATTCACGTCTTCGTGCACGAGCCTGGCGAGCAGCTCGATCGTTCCGAGCAGGAATTGAGGACGCAGCTGGACGCAGAGCGTCTGGTACCGGGATCGTGCGATCGCAGCCTCGAGCCGCGCCGCCGCGACATCGCGCTCGCGATACCACGCGTAGAAATCGCGACCGTGCGACCAGGCCAGCAGGGCGAAGTAGATGAACACATTGCCCGAGATCTGGTTGAAGCTGAGCGACGAGAAGATCCCGAAGTCACCCATGACGCCGGAGAACCGCACGACCGCGACGTGCGCCGTCGCGACGGCAACCGCGAGGATCGCGTGGATCGCGATCCGCGTGGCCCAGTTGCGCCGGCCGACGCGAAGGCGGCGCGCGAGCCACAGGACGATCGGCGTGAACAGTGCCCACGCGGCCGCCGACACGAGGTGCGCGGTGATGTACTGCAGCTTGTCCCCTTCCTCGGGGAGGCCGCGTGCGACCGCGAAGTAATACACCTGAAGCGACCAGAGGATCGCGCACAACAGCCACACGGCTCCAATCGCCAGCCAGCCGCGAGCCGACAGCCGCGGCGATTCGCGTCCCGGCTTCACCGCCTGGGGATCGCCTAACGCCGCGTCGGACACCGCCTGGCTCGCCTGGTCCGCCTGCTCGGTCACCGACGCCGTTCGCGCCAGCGAGGGCGGGCCGTCGCCGAAGACCTCGCTCGCCTCGAGTCCGTTCCACCGCGACTGTGCTATGGTAGCCGTGCCCACCTGGGCCGGCACCGCGGTGCCCGCGGCTGGCGTGGACCACAGGCGCTGGGGCGGCATCATCGACCATTCGCCGGTCGCGCTCCAATCCGGCGGCGGCTGGTCGGCGAGCAGCGCTCGCGAGCGGAACGGGATCTCGAGCGCGACGACCGTTCCGCCATTTTCGCCGGACCGCAGCTCGAACCGATGATCGTCGCCGTAGAGCTGGGTCAGCCGGTTCCGGGCGTTCTTGAGCCCGATGCCCGGGCGGAACGAGGTGCGAGTGGGCGCGAGGCCGACGCCGTTGTCGCGCACCTCGAGGTATAACCGCCCGCCGGTCACCCACGCGCGGACACCGACCGTCCCCGGTGCCGATCGTACGGCGAGGCCGTGGCGGATCGCATTCTCCACCAGCGGCTGCAGAATCAGGTGGGGCACGAGCGCGAGACGAGCGCCGTGGTCGATCTCGAGCTGCACCGTCAGCCACTCGCTGAAGCGTGCGCGCTGGATGTCGAAATACGGATCGAGACTCGCCAGCTCCTCCTCGAGCGTCACCTCGTCCTGCCCCACTCGCTCGAGCGACAACCGCAGCAGCGTGTGAAGCTGTCTGAGCATTCGTTCGGCCGCTTCCGGAGCCTCGTGCGCGAGCTCGGAGATCGCGTTGAGACAGTTGAACAGGAAGTGCGGCTGCAGCTGGAGTCCGAGGAATTGCAGCTGGGCGCGAGCCAGCTGGACCTCGAGCATGTGGGTTCTGACCGTGCGATCGCGGTACTGCGCGTGAAGCCCGAGGGCCCACGCGACGACCACCACCATTGCGTAGGTGAGGACGTTGACGTCCAGCCAATAGACGTAGCTGGGCAGGAGCGCGCCCACATCGAGCGGTGAAAGCGTCCACTCGAGCTTCTGTCGTACGACGGTAACGACGAGCGCGACGGCGGGTGCGATGACGACGTGGGCAGCGACCGCCCCGAGCTTCCCGAGATGCGCCTCCTCGATGCGCCGGTGGATCCAGACGATGCCCGGCGTGAGGATCGCCCAGAACCACGCCACGCCGGTGCAGATCTCGACCGCCCACCACCACCGCATACCCGCGAGGGTCACCTTCAACAACAGGCCCTGCGCGATGCCATACGCCGTCCAGGCGGCGAAGATCAGCGCCCACCGCACCCAGCGTCGTCGAGCCGGCTCGCGAGGCGGGGCCGTCTCGATGAAATGGGGGAGGAATGGAGCGGCGGCGCTGCTGTTCACTGGGTGTCTCGAGTTTTCGGTTCGTCCCTGCGCTGAATGAAAGACAGGTTGGGAGGAGGGCCAAGCCGCCTGGGACGAACCGATGCAGCCAAAGGACGAAGCGCGCGGGACAAGGCCGAGCTGGTCTCGACCCGCCGCTCCACCGTGTGGCCACGTCATTGTCTCCAAGGAAGTTACACGGTTATACTCCGCGCCTCATCACCTCATGGTACGGGTCGCTCCCAGGACTCCATGTCGAACGTGGTCACGATACTCGCGCTGGGCTTTTTCCTCGGGATGCGGCACGCGACCGATGCCGATCACGTCATCGCGGTCGCGACCATCGTGTCCAGAGAGCGAAGCTCGCGAGCTGCCGCCCTCATCGGCGTCGCCTGGGGGTTGGGCCACACGCTGACGATTCTCTTCGTTGGCGGCGCGATCATTCTCCTGGGCTGGGTGATCCCGCCGCGGGTGGGCATGTCCATGGAGATGGCGGTGGGCTTCATGCTGTGTGTGCTCGGGCTCGCGAACCTGCGCGGGCTAACGGGCTGGCTCCGCGAGACCGTCAACGCGACGCGCAACGGGTCGGGTCACCACGTCCATTCCCACGCGCATAGGCACGGCGACTACGTCCACACCCATGCCCACGCGCACGAGCCGGAGTCGCACCCGCACGACCCGACGCGGACTCCGGTCACCTGGCTGGATCGCCACTTCGGTCGTCTGCGGGTGTACTCGCTCGTGAGGCCACTCGTCGTCGGCGTGGTGCATGGCCTCGCCGGCTCGGCCGCCGTGGCGCTGCTGGTGCTCGCGACCATTCAGAGCGCGCGCTGGGCCCTGCTGTACCTGCTCGTGTTCGGTCTCGGGACGATCGGCGGGATGATGCTGATCACTCTGGCAATCGGGCTTCCCTTCGCGGCCACGGGCGATCGCTTCGCGCGGGTGCATCGCGGGCTCCGGTTCGCCGCCGGGGCCGTGAGCCTGGTGTTCGGGCTGTTCTTCGCCTACGAGGCCGGTGCGGGGCTGATCGCTCGTTAGGCTCGCACGCTGCGAGTTGTCATGGTGGCGGCGGTAGCGTGCACGACGCACGCGCGAAGGTTCCGGGCTTCTTTTTCCCACCGCCCTCGCCGACGAGCAGCAGAGCGCCGTTGTTCGCGATCGCGATGCCCTCGCCCTGTGGCTCCTGCAGCGGAGTCACGTCGAATCTGAGGACCTGGCGGGCGGTCCCCCTCACGAACTCATCGGCCGCGAAGAAGCTGACGTATCCGTGCGTCCGGAGGACGACCCAGCGACCGTCGGGCGATGCCCCCGCGCCGGTGATTCGATCGCTGCGCTTGGAGCGTCCGGTGCGCTTGCCCTGCTTCTGTGCTCCCCCTTTGGCGACGCCGCCCGTGCTCTCGACATGGCCGATCCACTCGAGCGTGACGGTCGCTCCATTTCGAAACGGAGTCGGGACGCGATAGAGGTACGACGGGCCATCCTCACCCTTCGTGACGACGAACATGTCGCCTTTCGGGAGCACGATGAGTGCTTCGGCGTCTCGCGGCCGATCCGGGTATTTCGCATGCAGGGTTTCGACCTGGTCGGTGGCTTTCGCGTCAGGCGCCGGCTCTGGAGTGCGATAGATGGTGATGGATGACCGGGACGCGCGATTGTCGCCAATGTCCGCGATGTACAGGCAACTGCCACCCGGACACGGGGCAACGGCGATGTCCTCCCAGTCCACGATTTCCGCGCCGGTCACGTGGACCGAGCCGAGCAGCGCTCCCTTGTCCGACAGCGCATACACGATCGGCTTGCTCGAATCGTTGTGCGTCCAGGCCACGCCGGGCGTGCGCGCGCTGAACGCTACGCCACTGGCTTCCGGAACCTTGAGCAGCGGGACCAGGGAACCGTCGATGGTGCAGCCCGATGCCGTTAGGCTCGACCCGAACGGCGTCGCCATGAACGTGATCACCACGAGAGCGCTTGGAGGGAGCATGACTGCTGAGGCGTAAAGGGTGATGGGTCGCGTGGTCTTCGCCAAAGCGATGCTGCACTCTGCGAGGGTGGTTGCCGAGCACAAAGAAGCTAGCGCGAGGCTCAACAATCGCTAACATCTCGCATGACCCAGCTCACTCGGTGGTTCGACGCGGTTCGGCAGGATCTCGCCTACACGACCCGCGGGTTACGTCGCGATCCGCGTTTCGCGGCGACGGTGGTCGCCACCCTCGCGCTCGGTATCGGCGCCAGCGCTGCGCTCTTCTCGCTCGCGGACCGGCTGTTCTTCCGCCAGCCGGCGGGCGTCGTCAAACCTGACGAGCTGCGACGCATCTATGCGCGGACGAACTGGACGGATGGCGGCATCCCCGCAATCACCGACGTGTTCGAATACGCGCAGTTCGGCGCGGTTCGATCCGCGCTGGACGGACGGGTCGAGCTGGCAGCATACACGCCGCCTGACACGTTCAGAGTCGGCGATGAAGAAGGCGCGAAGAGCGCGCGCGGGGTCTACGCCTCGGCGAACCTATTGCCCTTGATCGGCGCGCGCACCGCAATCGGCCGAGCGTTCACGGCCGATGAGGATCGCATGAAGAACGGATCGGACGTCGCGGTGATCGGATACCGGCTCTGGAAGAGCGCGTTCGCGGGCGACCCGTCGGTTCTCGGGCGTGTCGTCTCGATCGCGGGCCTGAAGGCGACGGTGATCGGCGTGATGGCCGATGGGTTCACGGGGATCGATCTCGATCCGGTCGACGTTTGGCTGCCGCTCGCGAAGTATCCACCCGACCGGAAGCTCGATATGCCGTGGTATCAGGATTGGCGCTACGGCAATACTGTGCGCGCGATTGGACGTGTCGCTCCTGGCGTATCGGACGCCTGGATCGGCTCCGTTGCGACCGCGGCCTTTCGTCGCGGGGAGATCGCGAACGTCGCGGCACACCCGGACACAGCAACGATACTTACAGGTCCGATTCTCTCGGCGCTCGGGCCGTCGGTCAAACCAAGAACCGAAGTCGCGATAGCATCCCGCCTCGCGGGAGTCGTCACAATCCTCCTGCTCATCGCGTGCTCGAACGTCGCAAATCTTCTCCTCGTGCGCGGCATGAAGCGACACCGCGAGCTCGCGGTCCGCATCGCACTCGGCGCATCGCGATCGCGCTTGATCATGCTTCCGATACTCGAATCGCTGGTGTTGGCGCTCTGTGCAGCGGTGGTCGCGATGACCATTGCCTCATGGGGGAGTATCGCACTCGCGAGGATAGTACTTCCACCAACCGAGGCGAACGTTCCGCCAATCGATTTACGCGTCGGCGGCTTCACGATTCTCATCGCGATCCTCGCGGGACTGCTGGGAAGCGTGGGACCAACGATGCGAGCGCTGCGACCCGACACTATGTCGTCGATGAAACCGGGAGCGCGCGCGGGCAGCGCCCTCCGGTCGCGATCCCGCTCAGCACTGCTGGCGTGTCAGGCATCGCTCTCTGTGCTGCTGCTCGTTGGCGCCGGGCTGTTCATCCGCAGCCTGAACCGCGCACGAAGTATCGACCTCGGCATGGACACCGATCACATGATCATCGGTGAAGTGTCGTTCTACGATGCGGCAACGCGCACGAGAAACACCTCGGCGCACATGTCGGAGATCACGAACGGGATGCGCGCGGCGTCCGCGGAGCTTGCCGCCATGCCCGGCGTGCGCGGCACCGCGCTCGCGAGCAGCACGCCGCTGTCGGGTTGGGCGGGGTTACCGCTCTATCTCGATGGAGGTAAGGTCCCACCGCGACTGGACGATCGGGACCCGGCACTGATCGCCGTGACGAGAAACTACTTCGCGGCAACGGGGATGACACTCGTAGCGGGGCGCTCTTTCAACGGCGACGATGTGCCAGGATCGGAGCCCGTAGTCATAGTCAATGAGACGGCGGCGCGCTTCTACTGGCCAGGTGACAGCCCGCTCGGCAAGTGTCTCGTCCTCATCCGAAAAGAAGCGCCGTGCAGCCGGGTCATTGGCGTCGTGCGTGATGCCCACTATGACACGGTAGTGGAAACGCCGATGGTTGGGCTGTTCTCCCCGACTGAGCAGCAGACGACGGGATTTCTCTCGATGCCGACGACGCTCGTCGTGCGCACCGCGCCGGGATCCGGGACTGCTGTCGCCGACGCCATGCGTCGCATTCTTCGGCGGACGTTTCCCACCGCGGAGCCTCCGTCGATTGCGTTCACCGCCGAAAGGGTGAACTCGGGCCTGAGGCCGTGGAGGTTGGGGGCGACGTTGTTCACGATGTTCGGGTTGCTCGCGCTGCTGGTCGCGGCGGTCGGGACGTACAGCGCAATCGCGTATACGGTGAGTCAACGCACGCACGAGATCGGTGTGCGAATGGCGCTCGGCGCGCGAGCGTCGCACGTCGTGCGACTCGTGACGGGCGAAGGGATGCGCGCGATTGGAGTTGGAATTGTGCTCGGTGTTGCCGCGTCTCTCGCGATGGGCCGGCTCGTGGCATCCATGTTGTACGACACCTCGCCGCGCGATCCGATCGTCCTCGTCGCGGTCGCGGCGATGCTTGGACTCGTGGCAATCC
>DASUGD010000273.1:0-3249 GCA_036274195.1 Gemmatimonadaceae bacterium
GTTGCGACTCCAGCTCCGTGGGTAGCCGGCCGTCGTGACCGAAGTGCGAGTCGATGTGGACGTGCGTGTCGATCATCCCCGGCATCAGCGTCAGCTGCTGCAGGTCGTAGGTGATCGGTCCGGTGGTCGTGTCGTCGGCACTCGTTATGCGCGCGATGCGCGACCCCTCGACGACCAGCACGACGTTCTGTTGAACGCCACCCTTGCCGTCGAGCAGGCGCCCCGCACGGATGACAATGTGAGGCTGGGCAGAGAGAACGATCGGCGCCGCGCAGACGGCGAGCGCAAGTGTGACGAAGCGGAGCGCGCGGCCTGGGCGAAGAGCCGCGATCAATGAGCGCATGCACGTGGTCCGGCAGGGATGACCTTCGTAAGCTGCGCCGTGGTACCGAAGCGCGAAAGTGACTACAGGTTGGCTGGCCAAACGAGCCCAGTCATTCTGGCATCCAGACAGTAGAGGAACACATGCAACGGAAACGGCTGATGCAACGGATTGGATCCGTTTCGATCAGCGGTTTCCGATGCATCCGCGATCCCTTTTGTCTGGGATGCAAGAGTTCAATGAAGGGTCAGCGCTTGTCGACCACCACCTGCCCGCCCTTCATGACCCAGCGAACCTTGTCCGTCACCACGTGGATATCGGCGAGCGGATCGCCGTCCACGGCAACGAGGTCCGCGAAGTAGCCGGGTGCTACGGCGCCGAGCTTCTTCTCCAGCCCCAGCAGCGCGGCGCCGTTCGTCGTCGCCGTCGCGAGCGCCTGTGCCGGCGTCATCCCGATCTGAGTGTACCAGCCCAGCTCGCGCGTGTTCTGGCCGAACATGTTGAACACCGCGTCCGAGCCCATGGCGAACTTCACTCCCGCCTTGAACGCGCGGCGCGCCGTCTCGATGTTCCGAAGGCGGAAGGAATCGAGCGCCGCCACCTGCGCCGGCGTGTAGTTGAACTGCTCGTGATACTCGGCGTAGTAGCGATTGTGGTCGATCGTCGGCAGGTAGAACGTGCCCTGCGCGACCATGCGCACGAGCGTCGAGTCATCCAGATCGATGGCGTGCTCGAGCGACTCGGCCCCGGCGCGCACGGCGTCTCGGCCGCCGTCCGGCCCGTAGGAGTGTACGGCGACGCGTTTGCCCGCGGCGTGGGCGGCGTCCACGATGGCCTTCATCTCGTCGTATGTCAGCGTCTCTCGGCCGGTGACGTCGGAGCCGCTCCCGGTCGATCCGTAGACCTTGATGACGTCGGCGCCGGCGTCCACCTGTGCCTTGACCGCGGCAGCGACGTCCTCGACGCCCGTCAGGCGACCGCGCGGCGGCCCTGGTGGGGCGTTAGGCTGCGTCGTCGCCGGCGCGCGGCGCAGGCCGTAGCCCGCGGCGAACACGCGCGGACCGACCATCGCTCCGCGGTTGATGAGGTCGCGCATCGCGAGATCCGAGTAGTCCGATGCTCCGAGGTCGCGGACGGTCGTGACGCCCGACTCGAGCGTCCTGCGCGCGTTCTCCTGCGCGAGGAAGACGGTGACCTGGCTGCGCCTTCTGCCGCTCTGTTGCCATGGGTCGGTGCCGGCGGTGCCATCCCAGTAATAGGTGAGGTGCGTGTGGGCGTCGATCATGCCCGGAATGCCGGTGTACCGCCGCAGGTCGATCACTCGCGCGCCGCGCGGCACCGCGCTCGTGCCAGTACCGACGCTGACGATGGTGTCGGCGTTGGTGACAACGACCGCGTCGCGCACCACGCGGCCCGTGCCGTCCACGAGTGTTCCGAACCTGATCGCCTTGAGCGTCGCCGGCGTTTGAGCGGGAAGCGACAACGTTCCCGCCAGGCTGGCAACAACGAGGAGTATTCTCATGCGGTGGAGGGTACCTGCTTCAGACCTCCGCCGCGAGGGAGCTCGTTTAGTTCCATCAAAGACCGATTGAACCGCAGAGACGCAGAGGACGCGGAGAAAGCGCTGCTTCGTCAGTTCTCTGCGGACCTCCGCGTCCTCCGCGGTTAACCTTGGTACAAGGTGTGAGAGAAGCTATGCTCGGGCCGTGGAGCGCTTCGCCTCCGATAACGCTCGACGAGCCGCGTCGAGCGGGAGGTCAGCCGCGTACACGGGCGTGCCGGGCTGCTGACGCCACGAGTCGTCCAGCCCTCCCGCGTCGACCGCGTCGAACCCCAGCTCGTCGATCAGCCGCGACACCACCGCCTTCGCGTTAGGGTCATCCCCCGCAACAGGAAGCGCGATGCGCTCGCGGTCGCCCCGCGGACGTCCGTCCTTCAACAAATGGTTCGACTGAATCGTGTTGAACGCCTTCACCACCGGATGGCCGAGCTGCTCCGATACCCAGCGGCTCTCCGTAGTGCCGGACTCGATCTCTCCGATCCGCCCGTCTCGCTGCGGATAGTAGTTGCCGGTGTCGACGACCACCGCGTGCGAGTGCTCGAACAGCCCTTTGGGCAGCTCCGGAACGCTCTTCTCTGGAATCGTCACGATCACGACATCCTTGTCCCTGGCCGTGTCGGCTACGGTCCCCGCCCGCGCGCCCGTCTTCGCCGCGAGATCCCTGAGGGTTTCAGGCCCCCGGGAGTTCGCGACCGTGACATCGTGGCCGAGCTGCGTGAGGCGCTGCGTGAGCACGCCGCCAATGTGGCCAGCGCCGATAATCCCGATCTTCATGTGAGTCCTCGCTGTGATGACGTGACTATCGGTGCACCAGACTCATGTCCGTGTAACGCGTTCCTGTGGCCGCGCCAACGGGGATGACGGCGTCGAGCCGCTCGATGTCCGCGTTGGAGAGATCCACACTCGCTGCCGCGACGTTCTCCTCGAGATACGTGACGTGCTTCGTGCCCGGGATCGGCACGATGTCATCGCCGCGGGCGAGTACCCAAGCCAGCGCGAGCTGAGCTGGCGTGATGCCTTTCTCCCGCGCCATCTGCTCCACTTCGCGCACGAGCTCGAGGTTGTGCTCGAAGTTCTCGCCCTGGAAACGAGGATTTCGGCGGCGAAAGTCATCCGCTGGGAGGTCCTCGAATGTCTTGAAGCGACCGGTGAGGAATCCGCGCCCGAGTGGGCTGTAGGCGACGAATCCGATGCCGAGCTCGCGTACGGTGCTCAGCACGCCGTTCTCTTCCACGTCCCGCGTCCACAGCGAATACTCGGTCTGGAGCGCTGTGATCGGATGCGTCGCATTCGCTCGGCGGATTGTGTCAGGCGCAGCCTCCGACAGCCCGAGGTGTCGAACCTTTCCTGCGCGCACGAGCTCGGC
>DASUGD010000274.1:0-45182 GCA_036274195.1 Gemmatimonadaceae bacterium
TATGGCGTGATGGTCCCGCTTCGGCCAGCACCCTTGAAGGTTGCACCTTCCACCGGGTTGAGTGACCCCAGCCCGATGCCCGTGAAGCCGAAGGTCGAGACGCTCCAGTCGGTCTCGGATCCCGTCTTCGGCCCCCAGTTGTTGTCCCAGCCTGCGACGCCGCTGAAGTCCGGAACCGTAATGTCGTAGGTCGAGCTGCCCGTCAGATAGCTTTCGCTGGCGAAGATGCTGACTGAACGCGCCGCGCTGCTCTGCGTGAACTCCAGATCGAGGAGTTTT
Source organism: Gemmatimonadaceae bacterium (assembly GCA_036274195.1). Taxonomy (GTDB): domain Bacteria; phylum Gemmatimonadota; class Gemmatimonadetes; order Gemmatimonadales; family Gemmatimonadaceae; genus JAJKIV01. The sequence continues at coordinate 280 of DASUGD010000274.1, forward strand.
CCGTAGTCTGCCGGAATCGTTCCGGTGGCCCGGAACCGAACGTAAGGCGCCGTGGCCGCAGCGGACACGGTCTGCGCAGGCAGCACGGCCCCGAGCGTGACGGTGCGATCGGTCGGATCCTTGAAGTACAGCGCGGCGATCCGTTCCTGATCGAGCGTCGTGAGGTTGGGGAACGCGATCGCGAGCGCCAGGTGCAGGTCTCCGGCAATCTGCTTCGCGGCCGGCACGCCGTAGTAGGTGAACGGACCAGCGCTCGGCAGGATGGACGCACCGACCGTGGCGCCAGCCGCTCCGGAACCTGCAGCGGTGAAGTAGTTCGTGAACACGGTTGCGATGTCGGTCCCGAGGTTCCCGATCGTGAGGTTGGCCTGTACGGGATCGAACGCCTCCGCCGAGCCGAAGTCCAGCACTGGCAACGTCGCGTTGTTCGCTGCGTTCACGCCGCGGCGGATGATCATCTTGTCGACCGAGGTGGCGAACGTCGTCGTGTTCGTCGTCGACCGAGCGGCAACGAGGTCGAGCGCGCCGTCCGGGACCTCCGTGAGCTGGAACGTACCACCGGGCGTGGCGCTCGTGGTCGATGGGCCGAGGGAAATCGAGGCCGACTGCGCCTGGGCGGCATTCACTCCCGCGACGGTGCCGTTGACGGTCTTGCCCGAGCCGGGCAGGCAGAGGTTTGCGCCGCGGCCGCTCAGCTCCGTCTGCGAACCGTACAGGATCGTCAAGCCGAAGCCGGTCGCGAGTGAACGCGCTGCATACGCGCTCACGCGCGTTGGGCGATTCCGCAGCAGCATCTCGCGTTGGAGGTAGCCGACGAGCCGAATGGCCAGGCTGCGTGACGCACTCGCCACGCCCGCCGACGTCGTGCTCGTCACGTACGCCACGCCAGCCTTCGCCTGGGTGATGTTGAACTGGAACTTCGTGCCCGAGGCAGACGGGTTCACGCGCGTCCAGGTGCCATTGGCGCCGTCCTGCATCGCGAACCAGATGGGCGTCTGGTCGGCAGTGCAGAACTCGAACGAAACGTTGCCACTGCCGCCCGCGGCGGGGTTCACCGTCAAGGCGATCGTGGTCGTCTTCTCGCTCTGACCTGTTGCGTTCCCGTGGATCGTCACAGTGGCCGCGCCTGTCGCCGCCGTGGCTGATGCGGTCAGCGTCAAGGTGGAAGAGTTGGTCGTTGGTGCTGTGGGATCGAACACCGCCGTCACGCCGTTAGGCATACCGGTGGCCGTGAGCGTCACCGCGCCCGCGAAACCGCCCGTCCGCGTAATGTTCACCGTCGACGTGCCGCCCGTCCCCTGCTGAATGGTGAGCGCTGCCGGGTTCGCGGCAAGCGTGAAGCCAGCAGCCGACGCGGCGTTGACTGTCAGCTGGAACGTCGTGGTCTTGTCTGCCTGCCCGGTTGCCGTCCCTTTCACCGTGACCGTTGCGCTGCCCGTCGTCGCGTTCGCGGCGGCGGTAAGGGTCAGGGCTGACGAGTTGCCGGTGGCACTTTGCGGATCGAAGGCAGCGGTGACGCCGGTCGGGAGCCCCTGGGCCGTCAGTGCGACCGCTCCAGCGAACCCTCCGGTTCTCGCGATGTTGACGGTTTGTGTCGCCGTTCCACCCTGCGTTGCTGTCACCGTCGGGTTGGCGACGGTGAGGGTGTATGTCTCGGCTGGGGCTTCGACCACAGTGATCGCGAGAGGCGCAGTTACCGCGGTCACGCCGGTGCCGGTGGCTCTTACGGTTGCGTTGGTGACGCCAGGGGTCGCGGCTCCTGCCGCATCGAACGTGATGACGGCCGACGTGGCCGTGCCGCCAATCGTGGCTGGATCGGACGTGTACGTCACGGTACCGGGCAATCCCTCCACGGTAATCGCGACGTCGCCCGTGAACCCTCCTGACCGCGTGAGGTTCACCGTGGCCGTACCGCTCGCGCCCTGCGTGATGTTGAGCGCACTCGGTGAGACTGCGATGCTGATCGCCGGCGTCGGCTGGGTTCCGTTGTCGTCGCTACCACCACACGCTGCGATTGTCGCTGCTGCGACAAGGACCCGCATGAGTCTCGTTACTTCGATGAGGCCGACACGCACGTTGCCTCCTGTCGTGATTGGGAGGAGCCATACGCCACACGCGAGCTAATCCGTGGGAGTATGAACGCGCGCTAATCTGCGTTCCTCTCATCGACGCAGAGCCGATTCTGGAGGAGCTGTCGCCCCGGTACCGTCTGGGAGGGCGCTAGAAAGACGTCGGGCTACATACCGAATGACGATGAATCGACAATCGTGATCGACAGCGGGGCAGTTGCTGCCATTACGCCCGTGCCCGTCGCACGAACGGTCACGTTGTAGACGCCCGGAGCAACGATGCTCGAAGTGCGGAGCGTGATGACGGCCGAAGCAACGGCTGGGTCGAGCGAGGGAGGGGCGACCGTCGACAGTATGCCGATCGGCATCCCCTCCATCACGATCGAGACATCGCCAGCGAAGCCGCCGGAACGGGTCAGCGAGAGATCGAGTGAGGCTGTTGCATCCTGCGCGACGCTCAGCGTCCCGGTGGACAACCCGATCTCGATCGCAGGAACTGGCTCGACAACGTCATTGCCGTTGCATGCCGCGACCATCACAGCCGCGACCAGTGCGACCATCGCTCTCGTGAAGATTCCTACTTCAGCGGACGTGCGAGACGAACGGGGAGGGAGGAAACCGTCGACCCATCGCCGAGCGTTGCCGTGACGGTCCATGAGAGCCCGCGCTGACCTTTCGCAAGAGAATCGGTGAGGACGAACGAAGTGTCGCGTGTCGTGGAATCTACCAGCGCCCCACCCGCCTCGTCGATCACCTCGAGCCGGTAGCTGACGGCATCCGTCGTTGGTCGCCACGCCAGACCGGCAGCACCCGTGGGCAACCAGCGGACAGGATACGTCGCCACAGCAGGTCCCCCGCGAAGGCGTGGGCCGGTCTCGATATCCCCGGAAGTGGAGAGCAGCCTCACGCCGGCGACGATCAGAAGGCTCGCCGCGATGGCCATGATCCCGATGGAGGGCGAACGGAACCACGTGCGCTGCCGTGGCATTCCCGCTGCCGAGAGGCTCGCGCGAACGAGATCGAGCTCGCGTCGGCAGGCGTCGCACGCCATGACGTGATCGAGCACCTCGAGCCGGACGGCCTCACTTCCCGACCGCTCGGCGAGCGCCACGAGGGCTTCGGGTTCCGGATGCGAGCGTCGCGATCCGTCGGTGCGACCTTCGAGAACGGTGCCGTACGCGAGGCGAAGTCGTTCGTCGTTCGAGTGCATTACGTGTCTCCCCCGCCGTCGATGCCCATGGCCCGTAGTCGCAGGCGAAGATCCGCCAGCCCGCGGTACACGAGATTTCGCGCCTTTGCTTCCGTCCAGCCCATCAACTCTCCGATCTCCGCGGTGCCGTAGCCGGCGAGGTACATTCGGACCACCGGTCTCCGCGACGCCACGATCGACTGCAGTGCCTGTTCCACTCGCTCCCCGAGCTCTTTCAACGACGCATCCCGTTCCGGGGTTGGCGGGGCTCGACGCGCGCTTATTTCCGCGTCGTCCACCATGTCGAGCGAGTCACCTCGGGCCGATCGCCGCCGACGGACAATGTCGATGGCAGCCGTGGTCGCCGCTCTGTACAGATAGGACGGGCTGACCGCGTCGATCCTCTCATTGGTGCTCAGTGCTCCCCAAAGGCGAACCCGAACCTCTTGCGTGAGCTCGTCGAGGTCGGCGCTCGGAAGCCGATAGCGCGCCCCGACGGTGCGAAGCACGCCGGAGTATCGGTTCATTATCGACTCGAGGGCCCGTGACACCGTGTCAGGTTGCATCACGGACGTCATCTGAGAGGCCGGCGGCGGCACAACGACGGTGAGTGGGCACTAACAGATATTGCAACCGTAGATGCCGCGGTCGCCAGCGGAAGAGCGTGCCGCCGACGCTAACATGCGACTATGCGGCAGAACCTGCAGTCAGGGCGGGCGCGGGGGCGTCGCCGGGCTTTGACCGAGCTGCCCGCTCCCTAGCGGTCGCGTGAGCGGGTCGCCCCATAGCACGAGCGCTGCCCAGTCCCTCGGTGCCGCGCCCCCCCGCAGAGCCTCGAGTTTGGCCCCGCGGAGTGCAGCCGCGGTCGACTCGCCTCGAGCGAGGCGTTGATAGAGCCGTCGAACGAGCGCGCGTTGCGCCTGATCGTCGACCGCCCACAGGGTCGCGGCGACGCCTCGGGCGCCCGCTTCGATCAGAGGTGCGACCAGGCCACGCAGCCCTTCATCGCCGGCGTGGCCACCGCTCACGGCCGTCGCGCACGCGGACAGCACCACGAGATCGGCGTCGAGCGACAGGGCGCTCAGCTCCTCCGGCCGTACGATGCCGTCCTCGCCGCTGCCGGGTGAGAGAAGAAGCGCGGTTCCACGCAGCCCCGCTGGGTCGACCACGGCGTGCGACGCGAAATGCAGGACCGACACATCGGCAAGTGGTGTCCGCTTGAGCGCCGCCTCACTGGCATCGCGTCCGAGCCTGGCAATCGAACGCGGTACCGCCCGCGCGACGTCCCGGGCCTCGGCGGCTGCTTCTGGAAGGGGCGGCAGCGTGTCCCATCGAGCCGTGCCGGACTGGCGTGGACGCTCCGGTGCGCCGAACGCCACCACTCCCCGTGGGCCCGTAACCGCTCGCGCAGGCGTGTCGGCATCCGTCCCCAGTGACCGCCGACGAAGCGCGGCGTAGACCGAGGCGCTCGGCGCGTACGAGATCTCGAAGCGCTCGATCATGCGACGGCCATCGGGGAGCTCGAGCACATCGAACGGCAGCGTGTTGAAGGGAGCTCCGGGAACGATGATGAGGCGCGAGATGCCGCCGCCAAGCGCCGATGCGACCGGCGCCGCGAGCACGCTGCCCAGAGCCCGAGCCTGCGGCCGTGCGTCATTCTTCGCTTGCAGGGCGAGCACGAGGCGCCGGACCGGATCCACGAGCGAATCGGCGGGCGGAAGGACGTACGCGTTCGTGCCGTCGCGGGTGAGCACGAAAACAGTCGTCGGCTCGTTCCACGTGCCGGTGTTGAAATGCACCACCGCGGTGGATTCAGGGAGCGCGCCCTGCAGCTCGGTGAGCGTGACGTGGCGAGCGTAGACCTTGGTCAGTGCTGCTTCGCGAGCTTCCGGACGATCCGTGCTCGGCTCACGCAGCGCCTCGCGGCGTGCCATCCCATCGAGCAGCTCGCGAGCCTTGGTCCGCTCCGAAAAGTCGAACGCGGAGGTCGTCCGCCCCGCTCGCGCCAGCGCCGCCACCACGGTCGCGACGCCGGCGTCGGGGTCGCCGTCATCGCCGACGAAGCCTAACGCCGCCAGCCGCTGCTCACGGGTCTCGCGCGACGCGCGGTAGCGCTCGAAGCGCGCCATCGCCGCGCGCAGCGACGCCTCGGCCGTGTCGAGTCGGCCAAGCAGGGCTTCCGCCTCCGCTCGGCGTGCGAGCTGGAGGTAGGTGGGGGTTTCCCCCGCACGGGCGGCCTCACGCTGCGATCGGTCGAGGGCCTTCCGTGCATCGTTAGGCCTGCCGGTGCCGAGCGCGAGCAGCGCGTCGTAGTAGTCGAGGTCGACGTAGGCTCCGGCGCGCCCACGCATCGTCGTGTCACGCGCGAGGGCCAGCATCTCGGTTGCGCGCGCCCAGTCGCGCCGCGCGAGCGCGTAGCGAAGGCGCTGGACGCGCGTGTCCAGCACCTGCGACGTGTTGCCGGATTGCGCGAGCTGGGTCTCGGCGTGGCTCAGGAGCGAGTCGGCGCCGGCCCAGTCCCGCACAGCCCATCTGACGGATGCTTCGGCCATCATCGCCGTCGCCGATCCCCATCGGTCGCGAGCGGAGTCGAGCAGTACGCGCGAGGCGGCAAGGTGCCGTCGCGCTTCACCCCAGTCGTTGAGGCCCATCGCCACATACCCGAGGTTCATCTCGGTCCAGCCGAGCGTGAGCTGGCCGGCGATGGTGCCGACGGCGAGCCCGGCGCGCAGGTCCCGCTCGGCCGCCCCGAGCTCGCCGCGAGAACGAAGGAGATATCCGCGCCACTGAAGGGCGCCCGCGTATCCCACGAGATCGCCGGCCTCCTTGAGGCGCCTAACGGCACGTCCGAACAGGACCTCCGCCGAATCGGGCCGGCGGACGCGATATTGCTCGCGGCCGAGGACGTTGTACGCGATGCCTTCGATGCGGGCGGTGTTGGCGCGGCGCGCGAGCCGCAACGCGGAATCGGCGAGGGGACCGGCGCCTGGTGTTCCGCGCGCGAGCACGAGCTGCGCGCGGTAGGCGAGGGCGAGCGCGCGATTCGCCATATCGTTCGCCGGCAGGATACGCGTCGCGCTGTCGAGCAGGTGGAGTCCCGCATCGACGCCTTGCGTGCGGCCACGGATCAGCGCGAGTCGGGTGAGTGCGCCGCCTTCAGCGCTGCGGTCTCGCGCCGCGGCCCCTTCGGTCGCCGCTAGAGCAAACAGGGAGTCGGCGTCACGTATGCGCCATTGCTGGCCCGCGGAGACGGCGGTCTCGATTCGTGCCCAGGCGGCGATGCTGTCGGGCCGAGCGCCTGGCCGCGTCAGGAGGGGCGCGATGAACGAGTCGGCGGCGGCATAGTCGTACGCGAGTCGGGCGAACGATGCGATGCCAAGGCGGGCGAGGCGGTTGGATGGATCACGGCGAAGGCGGGCGAGCCAATCCTGTCGAACGGCAGCGGCGCGATGGGCGGGCAACGCCTGCTCTGCCGCCAGGATGACCGCACTCGGACTGCGCGGGAGAGACGGCTGCTGCAAACTCGCGCTGGCGATGATGCCAACCAGCGCCGGTACGACGACGGCACGAGGGGACAACGAGGGCATGGCCTAACTATGGAGGCGCGTCGGGACGGGCGCTATTACCCGTCGCTCGTAGTCGGTAGTCGTCAGCTAGCAGCTAGCGACTACCGACTATCAAGTGAAGGTCCCCGAATTCGTGCCAGAGATAGCCGTTGTCGAGGGCCGCCTTGTAGGCGAGGCTGAGGTGACGCCTACCGGCGAAGGCTTCTAGCAGCGCCAGGTGCGATGCGCGCGGCTCGTGGAATCCTGTTACCAGGGCATCGACCACGCGAACCCCGCGCGTCGGAGTGACGACGAGGTCGGTCCAACCGTCCGCTGCGCTAACCGTTCCTTTGGGTGACGCGGCCGTTTCGAGCGCCCGTACGACGGTCGTGCCCACGGCAACGACTCGGTGGCGAGTCGCGCGCGCGCGGTTCACCGCGTCTGCAGCACACGCGGTGACTCGAAAGCGTTCAGGGTAGGGCGGCTCGCCCACCTCCAGGCTTGCCACGCCCGTGTGCAGGATGATCGGGGTGACCACCACGCCCTTCGACTGCAGGCGCATCACGATATCCGCTGTGAAGGGCCGGCCTGCCGACGGCATCTCGGCGCTGCCGGGCTCCATGCCGAACATCGTCTGATACATGTAGAGCGGCCATCGCTCTCGCACGTAGCCGTATTGGATCGGCGCGCCGAACTCCTCCGCATAGGCCATGACGCCGCCGCGGCAGGCGATGTCGGCCTCCCACAGCCGGACGGAGCCGTTAGGCAGCGCCGCGGGATGGTCGCCGAACGGCGCGAGCAGTGTGACCGAACCGCCGCCGCGGAGGCGTACGCGCTCGCCGGCGCGCGCGTCGAGGAGCGGGCGCGTTCCGCCGCTGGTCAAGCGTCGAAGCTCGACGACCCACCGGTGATCGGCGTCATCGCTCCAGGGGACCGGGGATGAGAGATGGACTGCAACGAGCTCTCCGGCGGCGGACCCGCGCTTGGACCGCCAGCCGTCGAGCGCCGCGTTGATCGTCGCACTGGCGTTCACGACGAGCACGTCGCCGGGCGCAAGAAAGTCGGGTAGGTCTCGTGCGGTCGCGTGCCTAACGTCGTCGGTGTGGAGACCCGACACCAGCAGGCGGACGCCATCGCGCGCAAGGCCGCGAGCCTCCGGTGGCTCGTGCGCCACGAGCTCCTCGGGGAGCACGAAGTCGAGTGCGTCGACAACCCGCGCCGAGGCGTGTTGCTGCCCGTGCTTCGAGCGAGCCGCAGACGTCATGCTGCCACCGATGCGGCCGTCACACCCGGTGGCGTGAGCTCCGACGCGATATAGCGGCCACTCGGCAGATCCCCCTCCAGCACCGCAACGAAACCAGGAACTCTCGTCTCCGGCAGTGGCCGGTCGCCTATGTCCTCGCCCGGGTAGGCCGCCTGCTGCATGTCCGTGCGCATGTCTCCCGGATCCACCCAGTACACCCGAATGTCGGGATTCTCGGAGGCGAGCACCGCCGAGAGCTGCTCGAGCGCAGCCTTGCTCGCACCATACCCGCCCCACGTCGGATAGGCGTTGACGGCCGCATCACTCGTGACGTTGACGATCCGCGCGCCAGGCTTGAGCTCGCCCTGCAGCTCCTGGATGACCGCGAGCGGAGCGAGCACGTTGGCGAGAAACACTTCGACCAGGGTCTCGAGCGGGTAGTCGAGCAGTGGGGGTTGCGGGCTCGGTCCGAGGAGCCCCGCGTTGTTGATGACGGCGTCGAGGCCGGCGTGACCGCGGGCGAGCACGGCGAGCGCCTCGCGGTGCTTCGGGTCGATGACGTCCCCAGCGAGCGCCGCCACGTGGGTGGGCGCGGCCAGCTCGTCGCGCACTTCGCGCAAGCGCTCGGGATCGCGCGCGGTGAGAATGAGGTTCCAGCCGCGTGCGGCGAGCCCGCGCGCGAGCGCGAGCCCGAGTCCGCGTGAGGCGCCCGTGATGAGCGCGGTTCGTCCGTTGTTGGTTGTCATGGTCGTATCCGCTGATCGTTGGAGGCCGGGGCGTGAGTCGAACGATCATCGCATCGCCGGGTGCAGGACATTGAGCAATCGTGCAGCCGCACTCCTGTCCAAATGGACAGGCGATGGCGCGCGGCTGTCTTGCGCGCGGTCGGCGGTGACCATACTATCACTGCAAGTTCGCTAGACCCGGAGTGGGCGCCATGTCACGAACGGCACTCGGCGAATTCGAGCATCACGTCATGCTCGCCCTCGCGCGCCTGGGCGGGCGCTCGCGTGGCGCGCCGATCGTGCTCGAGCTCGAGTCAGCCACTCGGCGTTCGATCTCTCCCGCCGCGGTTTTCGTTGCCCTCCGCCGGCTCGAGCAGCGTGGCTACGCGCGCTCGTCGAAACGGGAGGCACGACCGGGCGAAGGCGGGCGCGGCAGCCGCGAGTTTCACATCACGGCGGCCGGCAAGGCCAAGCTTGCCGAATCGCGCAGGACGTTCGAGCGGTTGTGGGGCACCGGAGATCCGGTGGCGGAGCCGTCATGACGAGTACCGGCACGCCACGAATCTCCACCGCGGTCCTCAGCGCCCTGCTGCCCAAAGGCGTGCGCGACGAGGCGCTCGACGAGCTTCGTGATGGCTATCTGCTTCGGGCGGCGGAGCACGGGCGCGCGACCGCGAATCGGTGGTATCGCCGGCAGGTGCCGGCGTTCGCGATACGCGTCAGGCTGGCGATTCTCACGGGCGGCTCCCTCGCACCGCCAATCGAATCTCACGCTTGTGAACCGTCCCTCAACGGGAGCGAGCGAATGACGACGATCCTGGCCGATCTGCGCTACGGCGCCCGCGCCATGGTGCGCAACCCGGTGTTCTCGGCGATCGCGGTGCTGACGTTGGCGTTAGGCATCGGGGCCAACGCCGCGATCTTCAGCGTCGTACGGACGGTGCTGCTCCGGCCGCTGCCGTTCCCGGAGCCGGATCGCCTGGTGCAGGTCTGGGAGTCCCGACTCGACCGCGGCTGGAACCAATCCTCGTTCACGCACGCGAACTTCTGGGATGTGCAGGACATGAACCGGTCGTTCTCGGCGATGGGCGCGATCACGTATGGGTCGATCAACCTCGCCGGCAAGGACAATCCCGAGTTGCTCAGCGTCGCCTACGTGACCACGGGATTCCTGCGCGCGCTTGGTGTCACGCCGCTTGCCGGACGCGTGTTCGCCGACGGGGAGGATCGCGTCGGCGCGGATGCGCGCATCGTCGTCCTGAGCCATCGCCTGTGGACGACGCAGTTCGGTGGCGATCGGTCTATCGTCGGGCGCGACGTCACCCTCGGCGGCCAGGCGTATCGCGTCATCGGCGTGCTTCCGACAGGCACGCCGTGGCTGGACGCCGGTGATCTCTTCATGCCGCTCCATCGCACACCTAACGAAAATCGTGGGAGCTTCGAGCTGACGGCAATCGCGCGCCTCGCTCCAGGCGTGACGATCGGGGCGGCACGGGCGGACCTCAATCGCGTCGCGAGCCAGCTCGCCAGCCAGTACCCGGAGGCGAAAGGCATGGGCGTGACGATTCAGCCATCCGAGGGCTGGGTCGCGAGCGATTCGCTCAGGCGGGCGCTCTGGGTGCTGATGTCGGCGGTTGGATTCCTGTTGCTCATCGCGTGCGTCAACCTCGCCAACATGCTGCTCGCGCGCTCGACTGGCCGTATCCGCGAGCGCGCCATGCGAGCGGCGCTGGGTGCAACCCGAGGGCGAGTCATCCAGACCGCGGTGGCGGAATCCTTCCTGCTTGGCGTCCTCGGCGCGGCAATCGGGTTGGCCATCGCGTTCGGCGTCGTGCGCCTGCTTCGGGCCTTCGACCCGGGTGACATTCCGCGCCTTTCCGAGGTATCGATCGACGGGCTGGTGCTCGTCATCACGTTAGGCGCCGCGCTCCTCACGAGCATCGTTACGGGGTTGGCGCCGGCGCTCGGAACGCCGTATCACGACATCGTCGCTGCGCTCCGGGAGGGCGAGCGGAGCGTCGTCGGTAACCGGAGGACGGTCGGGCTGAGGGGCGCGCTCGTGAGCGTCGAGGTCGCCCTGTCGCTTGTGCTGCTCGTCGGTGCCGGACTACTCATCCGAAGTTTCGGCGCGATTCTGGACGTGGATCGCGGGTTCCAGACGGAGAACCGCGTGCTGTTCAACGTCACGTTCCCGAACCCGCAGAACGACGCCGACGTCCAGCGACTGAGCGCGCTTCGCACCCAGCTTCAGGCGCGAATCGAGGCGTTGCCACAGGTCACGGAGGCCGCCGCGGTGAGTATCGGGCTCCTGCGGGGCACCGGAACCGGCATGGGCTTCGCCGCGCAGGACAAGCCGTCGCCGCCAAACGATGCGGTACCGTGGGCCGGCTGGCGCCTGATCACGCCCAACTACTTCAGGACGTTAGGCGTCCCGATCATCGCCGGCCGCGACTTCAACGCACAGGACGTGATCGCCAAGCCGTGGCGGGTGGTGATCAGCCACCGGATTGCGGAGCGGCTGTGGCCGGGCGAGAACGCGGTGGGACGTCAGCTCATCCTCTGGAAAGGCCAGAGCGAGGGTGTGGCCGAGGTGATCGGTGTGGCTGGTGACATGCGCGATTGGGATCTCGCCGACACGCCGTCCTACTCGGTGTACATGCCGTTCAACGGCAATGGTTGGAATCCGTCGACGTTCATCGTACACACGACGGCGGCGCCTACGGCCATTGTGCCGGTCGTGCGTTCGATGCTGGCCGAGCTCTCGCCGTCGAGCCCGGTCTCGAACGTGCGAACGGTCGACGAGCTCGTTGGCGAGTCGGTGGCCGCGCGCCGGTTCACCATGTTGCTGCTCACGGCGCTCGCCGCGGTAGCGCTGCTGCTCGCGTTGGCTGGCGTGTACGGTGTGCTCTCCTACAGTGTGTCGCGGCGTCGAACCGAGATCGGCATGCGCATGGCGCTCGGCGCGAGCAGGGCGAGCGTCCTGCGTCTCGTGGTGTCGCAGGGGATGCGCCCGGTAATGATCGGACTCGTCGTGGGAGTGCTTGGCGCGCTCGGGTTGTCGGGGTACATGGCGAGCCTGTTGTTCGGCGTGACGCGCCTCGACGCGCCAACGTATGTCGGTGTCGCCGCGCTGCTCACGGCGGCCGCCGTGCTCGCGTGTTATCTCCCGGCGAGAGACGCCATGAAGGTCGACGTGCTCACGGCGTTGCGCGAGGAATGAGTGGAATGAGCCCGGCCTGTGCCGCCCGCGTGACGGCCTCGGTCCGATTGCCCACACCCAGCTTCGCGAACACCGAGCTCACGTGAAACTTGACCGTACGCTCGGAGATCCCGAGCCGGGCAGCGATTTGCTTGTTGCCCAGGCCCTGCGCGACGAGTTCCAGGACGGCCCGCTCGCGCGGCGTTAGGCTCGGCCCCGGGTCCGGCGTTGCCTCGCCGCGCACTCGCCGCAGCACGGCCGACGCCGCGAGCGGGGCGAGCAGAGAGCCACCAGCCGCGACGACGCGCACGGCGGAGAAGACGTCGGCGCGCGGGGCGCCCTTGAGGAGGTAGCCCGCCGCGCCGGCTTCCACCGCGGCGATGATGCGCTCGTCGGTGTCGAACACGGTGAACACGATCACCCGGACCTGCGCTCCATCGGCGCGAAGTTGGCGCAGCACGCCAACGCCGTCGAGCACCGGCATCGCCAGATCGAGCAACAGCACAGCGGGGTGTGAGGACGCCACAAGGGCCAACGCATCGCTCCCGGTCGCGGCGGTGCCGACGATCGTGAAGTCCGGTTGCGTCTCGAGCATCGCCACGAGGCCGTCGCGAACGACCGGATGATCGTCGGCGACGGCGATGCGGATCGCCTTGGGCGCCGCGGTGGGACCGGTCATCGCTCCCGACCGTGCCCAGGCGGCCTAACGACTGCCGGGACGACGACCTTGATCGCCGTGCCGGCGCCAGGGCCGCTTTCGACGGAAAGGGTGCCACCGAGCAGCCGGGCACGCTCGCGCATACCGACCAGGCCAAAGCGGTCGCTCGGCACCTCCGTGGGGTCGAAGCCAGTGCCGTCGTCCTCGACGCGGAGCACGACCGCGCTCTCGGAGCGCGTCAGCTTCACGACGATACGGCGAGCGTCCGCGTGCCGCATCGCGTTGACGACGGCCTGTTGCGCCACGCGATAGAGCCCGCCCGCGACGGCCGGGGAAAGACCGGCGTCCGCGTCAGGCTCGGCAACGATGACGACACCGACGCCGCCGGCTGTTTCGGTGCGTGCGTCAGCCGCCATGATCTCGAGCGCGTCTCGCAGCGTCCGACCTTCGAGTGGTGCTTCACGCAGGTCCAGCACCGACGCCCGAGCCTCGTCGAGCGTCGAACGCGCCAGCACGAGTGCGCGCGCGACGGCAGCCTGCATTCTCGTGTCGCCCTGGCGGTTCGCGCTCGCGAGCGAATCGACGACCTCGAGCTGCATCGTCAGGGCAGCCAGCCCCTGCGCGAGCGTGTCGTGGATCTCACGGGCAAGCCGGTTACGTTCCTCGGCCGCGAGCGCGCGAGCACCGGCTGCTTCGAGCCGGCTCCGTTCGACTGCCAGGCTCACGAGCGCACCCGCTGTGGTCAACAGACTGAGCTCCGCGTCCGACAACACACGCCAGTCCCGGCTCGCCACGTTGAGCATGCCGAGGCGGCGATCGCCGACCGCGAGGGGCACGCTCGCGTGGCACTGCAGGCGGCCGATCTCGTCGCGGCGATCGTCGTCGCTCAGAAGCGCGAGGCGGCTGCACCACACGACGTTCACGTTCGCGGCGCCCCGAAGGTCGCCGGCGCGAAACGTCTTGAGACAATAACAGTCGCCGTGCATCGCGTCTGGGTGATCGCGGAGCGCCGCGGGCAATGCCCGCGCCGCCGCGAGGCGAGGCTCATTCGACTCATCCAGAAGCCAGACCCAGCCGGTCTCGAGGCCGAGCACGTCGGCGACGGTGGCCAATGCCGCTTCGAGCGACTCGGCGAGATCGGCGGGTCCGCTCAGCGCCTGCGCGAGCGCGGTCAGCGTCGTCAGCTCGGTGGATGCTGGTGTCGACGTGCCGATCGTGGTGATCGCGTTATGCGCGCGCGCGGCCCGTCTCGGCATCACCCGAGGCTCGGGGCGAGCCCTTCCTCGCGCGCGCGACGCACGATCGAGCGAACGAAGGGCCCCTTGGCGTCGGTGTACTGCTCCCTGTCGTGGAGATACATCGCCGCGAGCTCGCGCTTGATCGTCTCGTACTCACGAGCGAGCTCCGGATGGAGACGCAGATAGTCGCGGAACAGCAGGTGATCGCGCCACAGGTCGCTCGACCAGCTCACCAGGTGCACGTGGTGGGTCCGCGGCGTGCCGCGGCGGAAGTAGTTCCGTCCGGGAATACCGTAGGCGCCTTTGTGCTCGTAGCCGATCTGTCTCAAGGCATCCACGTACTTGCTGCCTGCCATGTTGCCCGGGCGGCCTGCGAGGATGTCGATCACCGGCTTCGCGGCCAGGCCAGGGATGGACGTGCTGCCGATGTGCTCCAGTCGAAGCGGCATGCCGGCACAGGCGCGCTCGATCCGTTCGGCCTCGGCGGCGAATTCGAGCGGCCACGTGCTGTCGTACGGAACGAGACGCACCGACCCCGTCATACGCGAATTCTAGCCGGCGCTCGCTCATGAAAAAGAATCCGGGCCGGAGCGATCGCCCCGGCCCGGACCCAAGTTGCAATACGTCGAGAGTACTACGGCGCGGGCGAGTTCGGCGTCGAGCCGCCCCACGTGTACAGCGCCTCACCCTTTACCCCCAGCTCCTTCGCTGGGACCGGCATCTCACGCGGCGTGCCGGGAAGCAGCCCTGCAATCACGCGCACCGGGCTGTTGTCTCCGGCCCAGCCACCACCGATGATCACCGGAAGGCGACGCTGCTCGTAGAAGGGAAGCGGTCCCTGGCCAAGCAGCTCGATCTCCTTCTCGTACAGGAGCATTGCCCACAGCGAACACGGCGCTCCGTCCTTCGCCTGCTTGCCGTTGGACATGCACGGTCCGTCTGCGTCGGCGCCGACGTTTCCGACCGCCGCCACGGAGGACGGGAGCTTGCCTCGGCCAACTCGTGTCTTGTCGATCAGGGTCGCGGCCTCTGCGGCGTTTCCCTGTCGGATCAGAGCCTCCGCCCAAAGCAGGTCGTTCGTGGCGGCGTTGATTGCCGGTACCGGGCCGTAGCCGCCATACACCGCCTGCGGGTCCTGCGTGCCGGATTTGTCGTACCGGATGTGCGCAAGATTCGACTGATGGTACTGGCCTCGATCGGGACGCATCGCCTGGCCCTGCGACGTCCAGGCGAAATCGGTACCGTAGTTCGCGGTCTTTATCGGCGTTCCGAACGAATCCTCCGTATCTGCGTTGCCGAATGAACCATCACCGAGGCGCTTGTCGGGGGAGTTCGGCTGCGGATTTCCTCCTTCCGACTCCGGCCACGGATCCTTTTGTGTAGCCGGATCGAGCAGGTGCGACAGGCGCGTGTGGAGTCGACCGCTGTCGATCGCGTTGAACCACGCGAGAATTTCACTGTACCACGAGCCGCCGCCGTCGGCCGTGTATCCGAAGTCGACCGGGGTACCGACGGACATACCTTGGGAAGCGAAGGAGGCCACCTGCGCCCAGTCCACTCCAGCCACCTCGGTGTTGTCGCGCGGGTAGTAGGCCAGCGTCATCGCCGCCATCGTGTTCGCTATCTGGGCAATCTGAACGTTCGTGTAGCTGGTGCCGTTGGCCCAGGCGTCGGGTGTGGTGAACGTGGTCGCGTTCGCCAGCGTGATGGCCTCTTGCAGCTTGGCGATCGCGGCATCCCGGACCTCCTTGCGGTTTGCGTACTCGAGGGCCGTCAGGTCCGAGTTCTCGTCCACGATGTACGCCTTGTCGAAATTCAGCGCGAGCATCATGAGCGATGCGCCCTGCATGAACACGTCGACCGCCTCCAGACGCTTGGTATCCGCGTCGGTGCGGATGACCAGGCCGTTGTTGCGAATCGCGGAGAGGGCATCGTTCGCGGACGACAGCGAGGAGTAGAATCCGCCGCGGAAAACCGTGATCTGATCAATCGTTCCATTCCAATACGCCTCGACGCTCGTCCGCCCGGCGGCCGATGGATCGTTCTGCCACGGTCTCGCCATCCGGACCCACTGGTCCGGCGGTGCGGTCGGATTGTCGATGCTCGAGTAGAAGTTCAGGTTGGCGTTGTTCCACGACGCCGAGTACGTCCTTGCCTGGGTGCTGAGCACGCCGGCGGAGGCCAACTGGTTGAAGGAGTTGAACCAGGTGCGCATGGCGCCGGCGCCGACGGCCTCCACGGCGTTCGGGTCAGCCAGCGCGCGTTTGGCGTCCGGTGCGTTGGGGTTGTCGACGCTCAGGTCGTTGCAGCCCCCAGCCGCCACGAACGTCGCAATGCCAACCCATTGGGTGATTCGTTGGAATCGCATCGTTTATCTCCTGAATTCGGGTCGGAGGCTCAGAACCCGAGCTCGAACATCGCGGTGAACGTGCGGTACGCCGGGTAGGTGAAGTAGTCGACGCGGTACGCGAACGGATTGCCGCCGCCGGGTCCCGTGACGTCGGGGTCGTAGCCGCTGTAGTCGGTTTGCGTCCACAGGTTGCGACCGACCACGCCGATGCGGGCGGACCGGAAGGACACCACCGGAATCCGCTGCACGTACTTCGTCGGGATCTCGTAATTGACGGCGAGCTCACGCAGCCGCATGTAGCTGCCGTCCTCGATGAAGTAGTCGCTGGGGTCGAAGTTGTTGTAGAAGGTGCTGTAATACGTCGTGGGCTTGCGGCCGGTCTTGTATGGGCAGCTCGGATCGGCGGTTGGCCAGTCGGCAGCGCACGGGCCCGGGTCGGGCTTGGCGCTCTGGTCGATGACGCGGTCACGGAGCTCGTTGAACGGCCACTGGCGCGTGTAGTTGTAGATGTTGCCGCCCTTCGTCCACGTGAGCGTACCGTTGAGGCTCAAGCCCTTCCACGATGCCGTGCTCGTCAGGCCGAGATTGAAGTCGGGGTTCACGTCCCCGATCTTCACCACCGTCGCCGTCTGCGTGCAATCCGCATTCATGCACGACGACGCCTTGAGCGGGACCTCGGCCTTGGTGTGGTACTGACTCTGCCGGACGTAGTAGCCTTCCTCGTTCTTGACGTAATCCGAGGCGGAGCCCGTCAGGGCACCGGCGCGAATCGTCTCCTCGAGCTGCTGCTGCGTGCGGATCCACTTCGACCCGTAGACGGTCCCGAGCCGCTCGCCCTTGGCGATCTTGAAGATCTGCGTGTTGGGATCGTTCTCGTCCGGGCCGATCAGGAACGGACCGACCTTGAGGTCGGCGATCGTCGAGCGGGTCCGGTCACCGGTGAGGTGCACGCGCCAGAAGTAGTCGGCGTGCGAGAGCAGCACGGCGCCTAACGCCAGCTCGTGCGAGTTGCCATCCAGCGTTCCCGCGTTCCTCCACTGCGTCTGGTAACCGGTCGCTGCGGAGAGCGGGACCTTGATGATCTCGTCGGTCGTCCGCTTCTCGGAGTAGGTGTACTCGAGGTTGAAGTTCCTGAGGAAGTTCATCTCGAAGCCGTACTCGGTCTCGCGCGAGAACGCCGGCTTGAGGTCCGAGTTGCCGAGCGTGACCTTTTCGGGCACGCCGCCGGAGATCGCGAACGTCTCGTACTGCGCCGAGAATGGCGGACGCAGGCCCGCGGTGCCGTGCGAGATGCGCAGCTTGAGCTCGTCGACGCCCGGAATGTGGACGTCCTGCGTCAGCCGGTAGGCACCGGACACTCGATGGTACGTCTGCGATCGCTCGTCCGCGCCGAAGAGCGACGACTGGTCACGACGGATCAGCCCATCGATCACGTACCGGTCCTTGATGTCGAACGTCGAGACCAGGAACACGTTCTTCGCGCGAATCGTCTCCGTGAGCGACCCCGGCGTGATCGGGTTGTTCGGATCGACGGCGGCGGCGCTGAACTCCGTCACGCGCGGCACGGTGAGCGCCGGGGCATTCACCTGCACTCGCTGGTTGGTCTGGTCCTCGTAGAGGAGAGCGCCCTTGGTGGTGTTATGGATCGAGTGCCAGGTGAAGTTCGTCGCGGCGGTCAGACCGGCGTTGTAGGACCGGTCCGAGTTCGAGCGCTCGAACAGGCTGCCCTTGCCCTGGCTCCCGGCCGAGTTCGCGTAGCCGAGCGGGAAGTAAGACTTGTAATTGACTCCTGACTGGTCGTAGCCGACGTTGCCCTCGAACGTGAGCCACGTGAGCGGGCGATAGCTGGCGCGGAACGTTCCCGTGAAGCGATCGCGAGAATCCTCGACGCTCGACTGTTGCAGGACGTAGAGCGGATTGGACACGTTCCCCGACAGCGGTGGCTGCTTGATCGCGGGGTTGTACATGCCCTTGAACGGCCCGTCAGTCACTATCGAGTCGAGCTTGACGTTCGGCTCGAGGAACCGCATGCCGAAGAAGATGCCGGTGTCCTCGCCCTGATCGGCATTGGAGCGCGCGTAGAAGGCACCCATGCCGAGATCCAAGTTGTCGGAGAGTGCGTGGTCGACGTTCAGGCGGAAGTTTTCCCGCCGGAATCCCTTCAACAGATCCAGCACGCCCTCGTCGTTGGTGAACTGGAACGACCCGTTGAAGTTCGTGCGCCCCGCCCTCCGCCCTACCGAGACGTAGCTCGTGACGAAGTTGCCGGGCCGGAAGACCTTCCTGTACTGGTCGTAAAGAACCGGGTAACCGTTGTCGGCGATGCCGTCGGCGTCGGTCTGCCGATCCCCCGATGAGCTGTACGCGAAGTCCGTCACCTTGCCGGAGCCGTCCGTCACGACCTGGTAGTTGTGGTGCATGTTCGTCTCGATCAGGTGAGGCAGCTGGCTCCGGCCTCCTTCGGTCCTGATCATGAAGTTCGACTGTCCCTCGCCGAGCTGGCCGCCGCGCTTCGTGAAGATCTGCACGACGCCGTTGGCCGCATCGGACCCGTACAGCGAGCTCGCTGCCGCACCCTTGATGACCTCGATCCGCTCGATGTCCTCGGCGTTGATGTCCGCCATCGACAGGCGCGTGATCGTGCCGTCGATGATGATCAGCGGATCCTGGCGGCCGGTGAGGCTGGTCGCTGACCGGAGCCGGATCGCCGGGGCACTGCCGGGCTGGCCCGACGTAGTCACGAGGCTGGCGCCCGGGACCTTGCCCTCGAGCGCGGCCGCCGGGGACGACACCGGCGGGACTTCCTTGAGTTGGGTGTTGTCGACGACGTTCACGGAGAACGGCGTCTTCTTCTGCGAGGTAGCCTCGCTCGTGCCCGTGACGACGACCGCCTCGAGGTTGAGGATGTCGCGCTCGAGCACGAAGTCTTTCGTTACCGACCCTTGCACATCGGACAGCGGCAGCCGTTTCGGCTTGTAGCCGATCGCGCGCACCACCAGATTGAGTGTTCGACCACGCACTCGGCCCTGGTCGACCGTGAAACTGTACTTGCCGTCTTCCGCGGCGACGCCGCCGACGCCGAGCTCTGTAATCGCAACGTTTGCTCCCCCCAGGGGCTGACCGCTCTCCGCCGTGACTTTCCCACTGAACACGACGCTTTGCGCCCGGGCGATGCTTGCTGCGAGTGACGTGATACACAGAGCGGCTGCAACAGAAAGTACCCTCGAGCACCATCGAGCTTGCATGGGGACCTCGCTTCGGGTGAAGGGCATTCGAAAGGGCCGGAGTCGTCGGCGACTTCCGCCTTCGTACTTCACCTTCGCCAGCCGGTGTGGGCGCGTTCGCGGCATCGCGGAATCGCTCAACCCGACAGGTACATCGGCGCCAATAAGCCAGCGGCTGGCGTACCTGTCAAGGGCAGAACAATGTCAACGTCACTGGGGTGGGACGAACCGAATTTTGACAAACCGTTTGCGTCCTGGTACGTAACGTCAATACGGTTCGGGTTGCCGACGATCGGTATCGCTCGGGCGGGCCGGGAGGTCATGCGATGGCAACGTCTATGACTCATCGATCCTGCGCCATCAGCCTCGTCATCACGATCGCTTTTCCCGCCGTACTGGCGAGTCAGGTACCAGGGGCGACTCTGACGGGACGAGTCGTGCAGAAGGGCGACACGTCGCACGCAGTGGCCGGCGCGCAGATCATCCTCGGCGCCGAAGACCGGCACGTGGTGACCGATTCCAGCGGCAGCTATCTGGTCGGCGGAATCCCCACCGGCGTGCACCACGTGGTCGTTCGCGCGTTAGGCTTCCGCCCCGTCGAGTTCTCCCTGACTCTTCACGAGGGGCTTCAGGGACTCGAGGACATTCAACTCGACGCCGCACCCGGCGTGCAGGAGCTCGCGCCGGTCGCGATCACGGCCCCCGCGGCGGCGCCCGTGAGCTATCGACTGGTGGACTTCGAGCGCCGCCGCCAGACGGGGCGCGGCCACTATCTGGACGACACGCAGATCAAGCAGAGCGGCGCCTCGCGCCTCTCGGACCTCATGCGCGGGATGCGTGGCGTGACGGAGCACTGCGCGGGCAGCGGTTGCACCATCCAGATGGTTCGCGCGCGCCCGGGCTGCGACCCGGACTACATCGTGGACGGCCGCATGGACAACATGTTCGGGTCGTCGACTCCGATTCGCGACATCGTCGCGCTCGAGGTGTACACCGGACCGTCGGACGTACCAGGTGAGTTCGCGGGGAAGTCAGCCGGGTGCGGAGTGGTTGTCATCTGGACCCGGGCAGGTCCAGACAGGAGGAAGCGCTAAGGGGCGGAAAGCGTCACTTCGCGCTGGCCCGCTGTGAGCGGGACCACCTGTTCTCGCCCGCCCGGCCAGTGGACGATGAGCGAGTCAGTGCCGTCGGGCAGGGCGAGCACCGTCGTCGCCGCATCCATCGACCAGTAGCCGGCGCCCGCGTGGAGCTCACGCATCGGACCGCGCCGCCCGGAGCTCGCGATCTGCACTCGTGCGCCGATTCCCCACGGGTTGCCGGGACCAGCGTGCAGGCGCACGCGAAGCCCTGGTCGCCCCGCCCGATTGTGCCACAGCGTCGTCGGGGCGCCGTTCTGTGACACCGCGAGGTCCACGCGCCCATCGCCATCGTAGTCGGCGGCCGCGGCACCGCGCTGATCCCCCAACACCGCCACTCCGGACTGCCTAACGCTCAACGGGCGGAAGCCGCCGCGACCGTCACCAAGCAGCACCAACCCCGCGCCTGCGTCGAAGCGCGGCGTCTCGAGGGCCGTCGGCGAGAAATTCTGCGCGAGGAACAGGTCCTCGTTCCCATCGCCGTCGAAATCGGCCACCACGGGCGCGAAGGCAGGCGCGAGCTGCGCTTCGGTCGGGAGGCTCCGGACCTCGAACCGGCCGCCGCGGTTGAGCAGGAGGAGGTGGTCGAAGGTGGTCGCGCCGACGCGAACCGCGCCATTGCTCGCGTCCCCGAGAATGTCATCCACGGAAGCGGCGGCGTACTTGGTGTACGTCGTGAACCGGGCTTTCACGGCCGGAATCGCATTGGCGACGCGCGCGAACGACTCGGTCGGCATCTCGCGACGGGTCACGGAGTCGTACCTCGCGAAGAGAAGTCCCAGGCCCGCGCCGCCGAAGTTCCCCGTGATGAGCACGTACGGCTGATCAGCCGAGGCTTGCCACGGCGTATTCCGCCCCCAGCTCGTCACCACGAGGTCCAGTTGGCCGTCGCCATCGAAGTCGCCGGCGGCGATGCCATTCCACCGGCTCCTCGAGTCCTTGAGCCCCCACTCGGCCGTCACGTCGCGGAGCCTGCCCCCGTCGTTATGCAGCACGCGGATGGGCCCCCACTCGCTCGTGACCACGAGCTCCGGCCTGCCATCGCCGTCGAGATCCGTAAAGATCGCCTGCGAGACGAGCCCGAGTGACGCAAGCACCCGGTCGTTGGCCGAGTCCGGAGTCCAGCCGCCGTTGCCGTCGGCGCGGTACAAGTGTGAGCGCGCGGGGAGCGGCCATGCGCCGGGGACGATCCTCGCCCCCACGAACAGGTCGAGACGTCCGTCGCCGTCGATGTCGCCTAACGCGATGGGGCCGACGCTCGCGGTGTCGGGTGGGAGCCGTGGCGTCGGCCCGGAACCGCCCGTCGCGGCGAGCTCGATGACAGGCGCCACGGCGAGCGCTTCCGCGGCCGAATTCGCCTCGTAGCTGGATTGGCCGGCCAGGAGCCTGACGCCCTGACCCGACCCCTCGGGCGCCGGCAGGATGGTTGTGAGGTCCCAGCGAACGGGCTCGGTGCCGAGCGGCGTCGCGACGAAGCGACCGTCCCGGTTTCGCAGCACGGTGAGACGACCGCCGCGCCCCGCGCCGACCACGAGGTCCTCGCGACCGTCCGCGTCGACGTCGATCCAGCTCACGCCGGGCCCGAGCTGACTGAACTTGTTAGGCAGGAGCGGCTGGCGTCGGTAGTCGTCGAACGCCGAGTCGACGTGTGTGTGGCCGCCGAGCAGGCTGGTGGCGTCCTCGAACAGTCCCAGCCCCGAGGAATCCGGCGTCGGCGGCGCGCTGGCGGCCGCCGACGCGGCGTCGATCTCGTACAGCCGGTTCGGCCGCGCCGTAATGGTACTGGTTCGTCCGAGCGGCCATCGTACCTCGATCTGCACGACGGTGTCGCGTCCGGTGGCGAACGCCAGCTCGGCGTCGCCCCCGGAGAGGTAATAGCCCGTCGGCATCATCTCGCGCGTCTGGACCGGCAGCGACGGCGCGCGCACCGTCACGCTGGCGCCGATCCCGGCGACGTTAGGCGCGGCCCCGCGGAGCCGGACCGCGACGCGCGGCGCGATGGTCTGGGTGCGGTACACCACCGGCGGTCCGTCGAGCCGGGTGACCACGACGTCGAGATCGCCGTCGCCATCGAGGTCGGCGAGCGCAATGCCGTGGGTGATCGCGCTGTCGGCGCCGAAGTGCCAGGCGCCGCTTGCGTTCGTGAACCCGAGCGCGCCGGTGTTGCGGAAGGCCACGCTGTGGGCGTCGTGTCGGGGGAAGGCGCCCTGTTCACGGTTCCAGGCGACGCGGGGCGAGCTGTTCCGCAGCCGGTCATACGTGTCGGCATCGCGGACGTCCCAGCGATGGCCGTTAACAACGAGCAGGTCCTCGAACCCGTCGAGGTCCACGTCCAGGAAGGCGGAGCCCCACGTCCACTCGCTAGCGCCGACGCCGGCGAACATGGAGATGTCGGCCCATGTGCCGTCGCCGCGAGCGAGCTGCAGCATGTTCCGCATCCATTGCTGTCGTTCGGTGGGAAGTCCGACCGGCTTTGGGAGCGGCGTGTTCGTGGGCATCTCGCGCTGCCGGCGAGCGCGGTCCATGCTCATCATGTCGGCCGTGAAGAAGTCCACGTGACCGTCGCGATTCACATCGGCGAACTCCACGGACATGCACGTGTTGCTGGACTCGCGCAGCGAGAGCGCGGGCGCGAGTCGAAACGTGCCTTTCCCATCGTTCAGCCAGAACTGGTCGGGGTCCTCGAAGTCGTTGCACACGTACAAGTCGGGCGCGCCGTCGCCGTTCACGTCGTAGAACCGGGCCGCCAGCGTGAAGTAATCGGGCTCGGTGGTGAGGGGGCGGCCCTGTTCATCGAGAAATCGCGGGCCCGCCATCGGCTCACGAGCGAAGTGGCCGCGCCCATCATTGATGAAGAAGAGATCGGGCTCGGCCCGTTGGGATCGCACGACGGCGCCCAGGTCCGGACGATCCTCGATGCGGAACTCGGACGCCCAGCGCGGCTCGACCTGGTACTGGTTCCCGACTTTCCGTACTACGCGGTCGACGGTGAATTCCTGTGGCGGATAGCGATCGAGCGCGTTATGCGTCTTGTAGGTGCCGACATAGAGGTCGAGGTCACCGTCTCCGTCGATGTCGGCGAGCGTGAGCGCCGTGGCCGCGAAGCCGGCCGGAAGCCCGCTCGAGGCGGTCGCGTCGGTGAAGTGCCCATGGCCGTCCCCGCTCCAGAGCTCGAGCGGGCCACCTAACGTCCCGACGAGCAGATCGAGATGGCCGTCGCCGTTGACATCCGCGAACGTGGCGCTCAAGGTGGCGAGGCTGTCCGTCCGAATCCCGCTCGCCGCCGTGATGTCGGTGAAATGGAAGTCGCCCGCGTTGTGGTAGAGGGCCGCGGGTCGCTCGACCGAGGCCAGGAAGACATCGGGTAGGCCGTCCTCGTCCACGTCACCTAACGCCACGCCGGCCCCGATCAGGAGGTTGCGGTTGGCGAGCGCGTGCTCGTCATCCACTGTGTTGACGTGGGTGAGGCCCGTCCTTCCGGCGACGAGCGGGGCGAAGCCGGCCGCGCCTCGAGCAGCGACGTCGAGCGCGCGCCATCGGTAGCCCGCTTCCTGGTGCCATGAGGTGTCCACCGGCTTTCTACAGGCTGCCACGACGAGGAAGACGGCCCCCAAGCGACGGGCGAGGGTCACGGTTGGCATCCCCGATTGGGGAGTCCCAAGCTTGCGGAATTCCCCGGATGGACTGGACATGGTGGAAGCATGTCCGATCTTATGGCTCGTCCCGATGTCGGGCAACGACGAGTCCACGTGCGATCGCGGTTCGGTCGCGGAGTAGCCGTCGATTCTCCCCTGCCGTACGTTTGCGCCATCGCTCGCCAGGAGGGGTCACAGATGCCAGGGATTCGGCAGTGCGCGTTGTTGCTCGTGGTTGTCGTCGGAAGCGGGTGCGCATCGCACAAGCCTTCCACCAAGGCCAGTGGTCCGCCCCGCTGGTCCGGCAGCTTCAAGCAGGAGAGCAATTCCGCCGTGATCGGGGCAGAGATGGCGCGCGGACGCTCGTCGAGCTACGGCACCGTTGTCCTGACCCCAGTGGCGGATCAGCAACGGCGCGTGAAAGTCGAGGTCACGGTGAACACGTCGCTGACGAGCGCGCAGATAGCCTGGGCGGTGTACGAGGGGACCTGCGGCGCTCCGACTCCACCGCTGCTCGCCACCAACGAGTTCCCCACGATCGACATTGGCACCAATGGCGCGGGTGTGGTGCGGAGCGAGCTGCCCATGACCCTGAACGTGCGCGGGACGTATCACGCGAACGTCTACTGGTCGAATCGCGCCACCGACGTGAGCAACGTGATGATGTGCGCGAACCTGGCGTACTCCGGGACGCGTTAGGACGACGAAGGCGGCTAACGGCGCAGAGCCGAAGGGCGCCGAATTCCGAAGAGCGCTGAATTCCAAGAGGGCGCCAGATTCCGAAGATCGCCAGATCCCGAAAGGCGGAAACCCTAAAGGCGAAGAGAGCGCGCGCCGCTCTCGCCCTCCGGTGTTCCGCTCTTCGGGATCTGGCGCCGTTTGGGATTTCGCGCCCTTCGGGACTTCGCGCCCTTCGGAATTCAGCGCCTTTCGGCTGACCGGCGACGGGGGACGGGCGACGAAAAACCACACGACCCACAACGCGTCATTCGTTGTGGGTCGCTGGTGTTTCAGTGATCAGTATTCCCGCTTACACGGGGAAGAGGATCTCCCGGTACTTGGGCAGCGGCCAGAACTCGTCGCCAACCGTGAGCTCGAGCGCATCGCACGTCTCGCGAACCGCCGCCATGGCATCCGCGCCCTCCGACGTGAGCAGCTTGGCGCACGCGTCCACGTTCTCGTGCTCGTGCTCCGCCTTCTCGATCGCCGCGCCTAACGCCGCTCGGCGCTCACGCAGCTGCTCGACCAACGTCCCCACGTCGTTCGCGGCCGAGACCTGCGGGATGACTGCCATGCCGGCGGCCTTCGCGTTCGCCGCCGCATCCGACAGCAGCCCGTGATACGAGTAGCACGCAGGCAGAATCATCGTGTCCACCATCTGCGCCAGCGTGTGGAGCTCGATGAGCATGTCCTTGACGTAGCGCTCCAGCTTCACGTGATAGCGGGAATCGATCTCCGCCTTCGTGAGGATGCCGAGCTTCGTGAGGACCGTGCGCGCGTTCTTCGTGGTGAGCTGCGCCAGCGCCTCGGGGGTACGACGCAGGTTGAGGAGGCCGCGCTTCTTGGCGTCGTCCACCCACTCCTGCGAGTAGTTGTTGCCCTCGAAGCGAACGGCGGCCGTCTCCTTGAACGCCTCCTTCACCACCTTCATGACCGCGTCGTTCACGTTCTTCGTGCGCTTGAGCGTGTCGCGGAGCTGATCGGTCAGCTCACCGATCGCTTCGGCGACAGCCGCGTGGAGCAGCGTGATCGGGAACGCGATCGACTGCGATGAACCCACTGCGCGGAACTCGAACTTGTTGCCGGTGAACGCGAACGGCGACGTGCGGTTGCGATCGGTGTTGTCCTTCTCGATCTCCGGCAGCTTCGCGACGCCGAGCTTGATGAGCTGCTGTTCGGCACCCTTGCCGGCTTCCTTGCCCGCCGCGATGTCCTCGATGAGGCGCGTGAGCATGTTGCCCATGAACACCGAGATGATCGCCGGCGGTGCTTCGTTCGCGCCAAGGCGATGCTCGTTGCCCGACGTGCCGATCCCGGCGCGGAGCAGCCCGGCGTGCTTGTGCACGGCCTTCAGCACCGCGGCGAGGAAGATGAGGAAGCGGATGTTCTGATGCGGCGTCTTGCCCGGCTTGAGCAGGTTCGTGCCGTCGAGCGCGTTGTCCGCCGTGATCGCCATCGACCAGTTGCAGTGCTTGCCCGAGCCGTTGATGCCGGCGAACGGCTTTTCGTGCAGCACGGCCTGCAGGCCGTGACGCAGCGCGACCTTTCTCAAGGTCGCCATCACGAGCTGGTTGTGGTCGACGGCGATGTCCGTCTCCTCGAAGTTCGGCGCCATCTCGAACTGGCACGGCGCCACCTCGTTGTGCCGAGTGACGATGGGAACGCCCAGCTTGTAGAGCTCGTGCTCGACTTCGGAGATGCAGGCCTGCACGCGCTCCGGGATGCCGCCGAAGTAGTGGTCCTCGAGCTGCTGCCCGCGCGGCGGGGGTGCGCCGATGAGCGTGCGGCCGCCCATGACGAGGTCGGGGCGCAGCGCGAAGTGGTTGCGGTCGATGAGGAAGTACTCCTGCTCCGGCCCGAGCGTCGTATGGACGCGGATGATCCCGCTGTCGCCTAACAACTCGAGCAGCGCGATCGCCTTCTCGGAGAGCACGTCGCTCGACCGGAGGAGCGGCGTCATCTCGTCGAGCGCTTCGCCGTTGTAGCCGATGAAGACCGACGGGATGCATAACGTGCGCGCGCCGCCCGACTCGACGATGAACACCGGGCTCGCCGGGTTCCACGCTGTGTAGCCGCGTGCTTCCCACGTCGCGCGGAGTCCGCCCGACGGGAAGCTCGAGGCATCCGGCTCGCTCTGGATGAGCTGCGATCCCGAGAACGTCTCGACCGGCTGGCCGTGATCGTCGAACGAGAGGAAGGCATCGTGCTTCTCGGCCGTCAGCCCGGTCATGGGCTGGAACCAGTGCGTGAAGTGCGTCACCCCGCGGGAGATCGCCCACTCCTTGATGACCTGCGCGACCGTCGGCGCGATCTCGACGTCGAGCTTCTTGCCGTGCCGGATCGACGCGAGGAGCTTCGCGTATACGTCCTTCGGCAGCTTGGACCGCATCTGGCGCCAACCGAACGTGTTGATGCCGAAGTAATCGGAGGTCGGTTTCGCCGGTGCGATGCCGTTGTCCGAGGCGTTAGGGTGGGCGGGCTTGAGGGCGGATCGGCTGGTGATCGTTTGGATCGCAGCTTTCCGCGGGGTCGAGCTGGTCGATGGCATGCGTCGATGCTCCGGGACGAGGAGTGGGCGGCAGGACCGGAAAACGACAAGGCGGACCTAACGTCGCGACATCACGAAGTTCGGTCCGCGCGTGTTCTGCAAAACGTGCAGAAACAACAAAAATTCGCTTACGTTGGGACTGAATCTAGTTCACAGATCAGCCAATGCGCAAGAAATCATGCGTCCCATGCACGAAACAGCTGACAATGGCCGGGTGGCGCGTGGACAACCCCTACCGGTATCGCCGGCGGGTCGGATACCGCGACGGACTGCGTGCGGCGACGGGGACGGATGGCCATCGTGGCATCGCGATGACCGGCTGACTGCCGAGCCGGTCGCGAAGCCTGGCCCAGGTCAAGGTGAGGAGGCCCGATGCCGCCAGGGCGGTCGCTGCGACAAGGGCCGCTCTCAATTGACCGCCGGCAAGCGAGGAGCCGACTAGCGCGACGATCGCGACTGCCAGGATGGACGCGAACGTCGCGGCTGCGAGCTCCCGCGATCGTGGGAAGCCGCGAATGACTCGAATGGCAACGACAGCTGGAACCGCGGTGAGGGCCGCTGCCTCGACCGCAGACGTCGTCATTGGCCAGACGAAGACGGAGTCGACGGCGAGCAGGGCGAGGGCGACTGCGGCTGCTCGACCGGAGGCCGAAACGGGAGCAACCTGCCAGGGAGCGTGATTCGGAGAGGGCTGCATGGCTGATGGCGCAGGGACAGCGGTGATGGCGAAGAAGTTCGGGAACGCGATGCAGTCAGTACGTGACCAACAGCCAACAAGTCTCACGTTGAAGAGAAAGCCAACGCAGGGCTGTGCTCCGGGTTATGTTTCAGGCCGTGCCAACTGTATGCGAATAATTGGCTTGGACTGCGACGAAGGAGACGAGAATGGCACACCCTGCGATCGATTTCGAACGGGCCGGCGGCGTTGACCTGGACCGACTGGAGCGGAGCCTCAAGCTCGAAGGAAGGCGGGTCGGCGATGGCCGATATCACGTAGTGGGTGGCGACCACGATCACTGGGTCGACCTGTACACGACGTCGATTCCGCGCTGCGACTGTGGCGATCACCTGTGGCGGGACAGGATCTGCAAGCACATCCTCGCCGCACTGCTTCGGGAGGGCAACGACACGGTCGTTCGGGCGCTCGGCTCGCTGTTCGAGCGCGTGAGGTCGGCGGCTTAGCGCGTTGACACGCTCGACCCGCGACGGGTAGCATACCGGACCACCAGCGTCACCGTGGTCGGCGATGGAGTTCGCCGCAACCGCCGACCCAAGGCTAATGACTCCTACGCGTCACCTCACGCGTGGGAGTCTTTTTCATTCGGCTGATTCCGCGCGGCAACTCGAGGCCTTCCATGAATCTTGTCTGGTACGTAGCGCTCGGCAGTGCGGTCGGAGGCGCGTCGCGGTTCGCGCTGTCGAGTGTCATCCAACAACGGGCCGGCACGTTTCCGGTGGGTACGCTCGTCATCAACATCACCGGCTCGCTCGTTCTGGGTTTCGTCATGCGGTATGCGCTCGGCTCGACGTCGGTGTCGGCCGAGACACGCGCCCTGCTCACGACGGGGTTTTGCGGCGGGTACACCACGTTCTCGACGTTCAGCTACGAGACGATCGCGCTGGTGGAGGACGGCGACTATCGGCGCGCAGCGTTCTATGTGGTCGCGAGCGTCGTACTGTCGCTCGCGGCGACGTTCCTCGGGCTCGCGGCGGCGAACGCCGTGCTCGACGCACGAGTGAGGTAAGCGAGGTCCACATGCATGGGTTCACGGGCGAGCGCACGCTCATGCGCATTCACATCGGCGAGCGCGACAAGGATCCGAAGTCGGGGAAGCCGTTGTATCAGGCGATCGTCGAGCTGCTTCGCTCGCGGCAGTACGCGGGCGCCACGGTGTTTCGAGCGATCATGGGGTACGGCGCGAGCGCGCACGTGCGCACGGACCGCCTCGAGGTCCTGTCGCTGGACCTGCCGATCGTCGTGGAGTGCGTCGAGACCGAGGAACGCATCGAGGCGATCCTGCCTGAGCTCGACGAGATGATCGGCGGTGGCCTCATCACGCTCGAGCGGGCGCGGGTGATCATGTACCGGCCGGGCCCGCGCGACTAGCGAATCGCGTGATGGCGCGGCATCGGTTCTGCGCTGTGAGCGGGGCGTGCTTGCTCGAACGAAGTCTGGACTGCGCCCCGCGCGCGCGAATCCGGCGAAGCGTCGCTTCGACATCCACACCGTGCTCCGCCGCATCCGTGCGTCCGTGGCCGACCACGCCCCGGCGGCGATGTTCGATCTCGCCGGGCGTGGGTTCGGGACCGTGTTCCAGCAGCTCGTGGCGTGCATCATCTCGATTCGCACGCGCGACGAGGTCAGCTTGCCGGTCGCCATCCGGCTGCTCGAGCGGGCGCCGACGCCCGAGAAGGTGGCGAAGCTCTCGGTGGCGCAGATCGATGCGCTCATTCGGGAGAGCAGCTTCCACGAGGGCAAGGCAGTGCAGATTCGCGACATCGCGCGCCGCGCGGTCGCCGAGTTCGGCGGCGAGCTGCCGTGTGACTTCGATGTGCTGACGTCGTTCCGCGGCGTGGGCCCGAAGTGCGCGAACCTGACGATGGGCGTGGCGTGCGGCGCGGAGCGGATCAGCGTGGACATCCACGTGCACCGGGTGACGAATCGCTGGGGGTACGTCGACACAACCTCGCCCGAGGCGACGATGCGCGCGCTCGAGGAGAAGCTCCCGCGCGAGTACTGGATCGAGATCAACCGGCTGCTCGTGCCGTTCGGGAAGCACATCTGCACGGGGCATCTTCCAAAGTGCTCGACATGTCCCGTGCTCGAGTACTGCCGACAGGTCGGAGTCGTCAGGCACAGATGAATTACCAAGAGCGCTGAATTCCGAACGGCGCGAAATCCCGAACAGCGCCAAATTCCGGAGGGCGCGAAATCCCGAAGGGCGGAACCCCCAAGGGCGAAAAGAGCGCGCGTCGTTCTCGCCGTCCGGTGTTCCGCTCTTCGGGATCTGGCGCGGTTCGGGATTCAGCGCTCTTCGGGATTTCGCGCCGTTCGGAACTCAGCGCCCTTCGCAGTTGACTGGGTGCCTAACTAGTAGCCTGTTTCGGCGCCGGGGCCTCGTGCTTCAGGACCTCCTTGGCATTCCGTTTGGCGAAGCGCTGAATGGCCTCGAGCGTCGCCATGCAGAACGCGGCCCACGACAGTCCAATAATGACGCCGGCAATGACGTCCGACGGGTAGTGCACTCCGAGGTACAGGCGGCTGAAGCAAATGAGCGCGACGAGCGCGGCAGCGATCGCGAGCGTCGCGAGTCGCGCGACGTGCCGCTTCTGCAACCGCGCGGCTAGGTAGGCAACCGTCATATACACGACGGTCGCGCTCATCGCGTGCCCCGATGGAAACGACCAGCTGTTCGCAGTAGTTCCCCACTCGAAGACGTGCGGTCGCGGGCGCGTGAAGCCCACCTTCAGGATGTTGTTGAGGCCAATACCGCCCGCGGTCGCCACGAGCAGGAGCACGGCCGAGTAGCGATGACGCGTGAGCCAGAGAAAGAGCCCGGCGATGCTCACGATGCTCAACACCACGATCCAGGTGCCAAGCATCGTGATCTCGAGCATGAGACCCTCGAGCCACGGCGTCTGATGGTGCTGCATCCAAAGAAGAACGGCGTCGTCGAACGCCTGCGTGTGGCCGCCGCTCACGAGCTTCGCCAGCTCGGCAAACGCGTAGGTCCCGAGCACGGCGATGAGCGCGCCAAAGATGAGAAACATCCCGACCGCCGACCCGAACGACTGCGCGTGGTCGTACGACGTGCGCAGGCCTCGGAACAGGACGTCCCAAACGACCCGGGATCGACCTCGGTCTTCGTGGCGGCGTTCGCTGGCAACAGGCATCGGGAATTCAGCTATGGTGGGTCCCCTCGGCGGACAGGTCTTCAGCTCGAGGGACCTTCCACATTGCACGCGCCGTGCTTGTGATTCGCCGCAAGGAGCCCGTTCAGGGCTGTGTGCTCCGCGGTCGGTCGCGAGACCAGAGCACGTAGGAGTACACGACCGAGACCACGCCGGCGACGATCAAGCTCACGAGCGCAACGACCGCGCCAGCCGGTCGCGCGAAGAACGCGCTGACCATCGTGAGGACCCCGGCCGCAACCATTGCATACCCGCCGACGCGATGCGTTCGCATCCACACGTGCTCGCTCGAGAGCGTCCACGGCGTGCGGATGCCGAAGATGAAGTTAGAGCGTGCGAGCGGCAGCAGATTGCCGAACAGTACCAACATCGCGCCGCCGCAGACCAGGAGGACGGTCGTGATATCGACTCGCCAGCCGAGCGATTGGCCGAGCACGAGCCCGTGGACGATGCCGAGGAACGCGATCATCGCCGCCACGATGGTGTCGTACGCCCTGCGGAACTTCGCAATGTTGGATGACCGCGGGTCGCGCGATGGATACCACTGCATGATGAGGTAGAGCGCGATCATCAATGACGGCAGGAGAAACGCGCCTTCCAGGCGACTGCCGTAGCGATCGGGCTGGCCGTGGATGTTCCAGTGGACGGCGAAGCGCTCGGGGAGTCGGGAATAGACCGCGATCGAGAACAACCAAGCGCCGGCGATGAACGATGCCGGCAACCACCTACGCATTTGGCCTCCGTGCAGGCTTGGTCCAGTCGAGCAGGTGCTCGACGACCTCCTGAAAAACGGTCGTGTTGAGCTCGTACCGCACGTTCTGTCCGTCGCGCTCTGCCAGGACGAGGTTGGCATCGCGAAGGATGCCGAGATGTCGGGAGATTGTCGCCCAGGTCGATGGGAAACGGTCGGCGATCTCACCGGAGGTACGTGGTCCGGCCCGGAGGAGTTTGAGGATCTCGCGTCGGGTCGGGTCGGCGAGGGCGCGAAAGACAGCGTTCAAGGATCGGCGGTGGAAGCGTCAGATAATTAGCCAATTGGCTAATCATAGTGACTCTCGCCTGGTCTTGATACCCGTGTGTTCCGATGAGGCGCAGTGAGAGTGCAGACGGCAGGCGCACTGAAGCCGGCGGTGGGCAGCAGGCAGTGCGCAGACGGCAGAGGACAAAACGCGATGCATGGCGCCCTCTCTGTCCTCTGCTCTCTGCCACCTGCCGTCTGCCCGCTTCAGTTGTCTGCCGGCTGCCGTCCGCGGCCGCGCATTCCACCAATCTCGTCAAAGACGATATCGGGCCCGAGTGCAATACCTCACGTCGGCCGGTGTGAGGTACTATTGAGAGAACTTGGCGCCACTGGAGGGCGACATGCAGCTAGGGATGGTGGGGCTCGGGAAGATGGGCGCGAACATGACGACCCGTCTGGTTCAGGGCGGCCACGAGGTCGTTGCATTCGACCGGAGCGCCGAGGCGGTGCAGGCTGCGGCCGGCCACGGCGCGCGGGCTGCCAGTGCGCTCGAGGACCTCGTGCGGCAGCTCAAGGCGCCGCGCGCTGTCTGGGTCATGGTTCCCGCGGGCGATGCCACCGAGAGCACGGTGCGTGCACTCACCGAGCTGCTGGCCAAGGGCGACACGATCATCGACGGCGGCAACAGCAACTACAAGGAGTCGATTCGCCGCGCGGCGATGGTGGCCGAGCGCGGCCTGCATTTCGTCGATGCCGGGACGAGCGGTGGGATCTGGGGACTCAAGGAGGGCTACAGCCTCATGGTCGGCGGGCCTAACGAGGCCGTCGAGCGGCTGCGGCCGATCTTCGAGACGCTCGCGCCGGCGAAGGACGCGGGGTGGGGGCACGTCGGGCCGGCCGGCGCCGGCCACTTCACCAAGATGGTGCACAACGGCATCGAGTACGGCATGATGCAGGCGTATGCCGAGGGCTTCTCGATCCTCAAGCACAAGAAGGAATTCGCCCTCGACCTGTCCCAGATCGCGGAGCTGTGGCGAACGGGAAGCGTAGTGCGCTCGTGGCTGCTCGACCTCACGGCCCGCGCGTTGCACGACGACCAGGAGCTTTCCTCGATCGCGCCGTACGTGTCGGATTCGGGTGAGGGACGCTGGACGGTCACCGAGGCGATCGACCTGGATGTGCCAGCGCCGGTGATCACGCTGTCGCTTCTGCAGCGGCTCCGATCGCGCGATTCCGAATCGTACGCCGATCGCCTGCTGTCGGCGTTGCGGAATCAGTTCGGCGGACACGCAATCAAGAAGAGCTAGGAATCGGGATTAGGGAATAGGGAATCGGCGGCGCGCTTCGCGCGGCCGGGAACCGGGAACGGCGAATTTCGGCTTCGTTAGGCAGCCTATAAGCGAAGAGGGCACACGGATGGCTACGAAGGCGGGACGACCAGGCAGACTGAAGGGGATACAGCACCGTGAGGGTCAGGAGCGCGTGGGCGAGCGGCCGGTCCACGGGCCATGCACGTTCATCGTATTCGGCGGCACCGGCGACCTCGCTCGGCGAAAGATTCTCCCCGCGCTCTCGCGCCTTCGACACGGCGGGCTGATCGACGACGACACCACGATCCTCGCCGTCGCGCGCGACAAGGGCATGGACGACCGCGGCTTTCGTGACGTCGTCCGCCAGGCCGTCGAAGACGACGGCATGGCCGCGAAGGAGATCGACGAGTGGGTAGAAAAGACGGTCTTCTACCAGGGGATCGGCGGCGGCACGCCCGAGGACTTCAAGGCGGTCGCGACCCGCATCGCCCAACTGGAACAGGAGCGCGGTCAGCCACCGAACCGGATCTTCTACCTGGCGCTCCCGCCTAACGTCTTCCCGGCGACGATCCAGGGGCTGGGCGAAGCGGGGCTGAGCCACAGCACGACGGGCGAGGGCAACGGCACGAAGTACTGGACGCGACTCGTGATCGAGAAGCCGTTCGGCCGCGATCTCCAGTCGGCCGAAGCGCTGAATCAGCTCATCCACAAGTACTTCGACGAGTCGCAGGTCTACCGCATCGACCACTACCTCGGCAAGGAGACGGTGCAGAACCTGCTCGTCTTCCGCTTCGCGAACTCGGTGTTCGAGTCGCTGTGGAATCGCGACCATGTCGAGAGCGTTCAGGTGACGGTCGCCGAGGAGCTGGGGGTCGAAGGACGCGCGGCGTACTACGAGCAGGCGGGCGCGGTGCGCGACATTCTCCAGAATCACGGCATCCAGCTCGTTTCGCTCGTCGCGATGGAAGTGCCGGCGATGATGACCGCGGAGTTCATCCGCCAGGAAAAGGTGAAGGCCCTTCGGTCGATCAAGTCGATCACCACCAAGAACGTCGTCCTCGGGCAGTATGCCCACGGCGAGATCGCAGGCCAGGCGATCCCGGGGTATCGCGAGGAGCCTGGAGTCGCGCCGAATTCTCGAACGGAAACGTTCGCGGCGATCAAGCTCGAGATCGACAGTTGGCGATGGCAGGGCGTGCCGTTCTTCCTCCGGACCGGCAAGCGGCTGAAGGCCCGACTGACCGAGATCGTCGTAAAGTTCCGCAAGCCGCCGGTGTGGATGTTCACGCCATTGGGCTCACCCGAGCTCCACCGAAACACCCTGCGGCTCACGATTCAACCCGACGAAGGATTCGCGCTCTACTTTCACATCAAGGCGCCGGGCAAGCCGCTCAAGCTCGAGCGACTGCCGCTCGACTTCTTCTACAAGGAGCGGTTCGCGGAATTGCCCGAGGCATACCAGACGCTCCTCCTCGACGTGATGGAAGGCGACCAGACGCTGTTCGTGCACGCGGACGAGGTCGAGGCCGCGTGGAAGCTGTTCACGCCGATTCTCGACAACACGCTCGCGGTGTCGTTTTACGCCGCGGGAACGTGGGGACCGAAGGAGTCGGATGAGCTCATGCAGCGCAACGGGCAGAAGTGGTCGAATCGGGAGTAGGGCGCGCCGGAGGCGCGCCGGAACAGGGAACCGGGAACGGGGAACAGGGCCACTTTACCGGGACGCCATGAAGAGCATGGGCGGACGAGAAGTCGAAGTGTTCCCTGACCTCGAGGCGTTGAGCGAGGCGGCGGCCGAGATCGTCGTGGCGATTGCCCGGGAAAGTGTGGCCGCGCGCGGGCGGTTCTCCATCGCGCTGGCCGGGGGGAACACGCCGAAGCGCACCTACCAGTTGCTTGGCCAACGTCATCACCGTGAGATCGACTGGTCGCGGTGGCAGGTGCTCTTCGGCGACGAACGGTTCGTGCCAAGCGACGACAAGCGCAGCAACTACAAGATGGCGCGCGACGCGTTCCTCGCCGACGCACCCATCCCGGTGGGCCACGTCCATCCCATTCCGACTGACACGCCGACGGTGGGCGAGGCGGCCGACGCGTACGACCGGACGCTCAGGCAAGTGCTGGCAGACGGCACGCAGCCACCGGCGATCGACCTCGTGCTGCTCGGCGTCGGGCCCGACGGGCACACGGCATCGCTGTTCCCGGGCTCGCCAGTACTGGCCGAGCGAACGAAGTGGGTGCGTGCGGTCGAGGCCCCCACCACGGTCCAGCCCGCGGTGCCGCGCGTGACGCTCACACTCCCGTGCCTGAACGGCGCACGGAACGTACTCTTTCTCATTGCGGGTAACGACAAACGGCCGGTCGTCGTCGAGATCCTGCAGGGCGGCGAGGCTGCGCGACGATATCCCGCCGCCATGGTCCGCGCAGCTGGTCGCACGGTCTGGCTGGTGGAGCAGTCGGCGATGCCGCCGCGAGAGCCGAACACCTAACGTCGAATGCCCATGCCGGTTGTGTCGACCGCGGCGCGTGTCGCCGCGCTTTTGTCGTTCTCCATGCTCACGGCGGGTCGGGTCGCGGCGCAGCTCCCATCCATGCGACCGGACGTCGGCGGAATCGAAGCCGCCGTCACATCCGACCATGTGCTCGCGTCGGCCGCCGGCATGGAGGTGCTGAAGCGCGGCGGGAATGCCGTCGATGCGGCGATCACGATGGCTGGCGTCCTCGCCGTGGTCAGGCCGCACATGAACGGCGTGGGCGGCGACAGCTTCATGCTCATCCGCCTCGCGAAGACCGGCGAGATCGTTGCGCTCAACGGGAGCGGACGAGCGGGCAGCAAGGCGACGCCCGCGTTCTTCCGCGAGAAAGGGCTGACGGCCGTTCCGGCGTCCGGGGTGATGTCCGTGTCCGTGCCTGGCGCGGTGAGAACCTGGGCCGACGCGCTCCAGAAGTACGGGACGATCACGCTGGCGCAGGCGCTGCAGCCCGCGATCCGCTATGCCGAGCGCGGCTTCCCGGTGTCGCCACGCCTGAACGCGGACATCACGGCATCGAAGAAGAAGGTCGCCGCTGATCCCGAGCTCGCCCGCATCTTCCTGCCTAACGGCGAAGCGCCTCCAATCGGGTCGCTGCTCGAGCAGCCCGAGCTCGCACGGACGCTGCGTTCCATCGCCGCATCGGGGCCGGACGTCGTCTACAAGGGCGCGCTCGCCAGGCAGATCGCGCGGTTCATGGAGAAGGAGGGTGGTCTCATCACCGCGGCGGATCTCGCGGCCCATCACTCCACGTGGGAGAAACCGATCCGCAGCACGTACATGGGCAATCCGGTGATCGCGTTCCCGCCTAACACGCAGGGCGTCACGCTGCTCGAGGCGCTGAACGTCGCCGAGGCGTCCGACCTGAAGCCCATGGGCCGCAACTCTGCCGACTACATCCACGCGATCGTCGAGGGCGCGAAGCTCGCCTACGCGGATCGGGACAAGTACGTCGCGGATCCTGCGTTCGTGCAGGTGCCGGTCGATCGACTGATCTCGAAGGATTATGCGGCGGATCTCGCGCGTCGCCTTCGCGACAGGCTCAAAGCGAACGACGGGTCGTCGAATGCCGACCGTGATGGGACAGGTGACACGGTGTTTCTCGGCGTCGTGGACAAGGATGGCAACGCCGTCTCGATGATCCAGAGTCTCTTCGCGGCGTTCGGAAGCGGGCGAATGGTGCCCGGGACGGGCGTGACGCTGCACAACCGCGGGTCGCTCTACGTGCTCGACGCCACGCACGCGCAGGTGATCGCGCCAGGGAAGCGGCCATTCCACACGCTGTGTCCGGCGATGGTCCTGCGCCCCGACGGTTCGCTCCTGATGGTCGTGGGGACGCCGGGCGGCGATGGCCAGCCGCAGACGCTCGTTCAGGTCATCACGAACATCGTGCAGTTCGGCCTGTCGCCGCAGCAGGCCGTGGAGGCTCCGCGCTTCCGCTGGTATGGGCGCGAGCGGCTCGGTGTCGAGCCCGGCATTCCGGCGGAGGTCCGCGAGGCGTTGAGCAAGCGCGGCCACCAGGTAGAGGTGCAGGAGCCGAGCGAGGAGTTCGGCGGGGCGCAGCTGATCATGGTGACGCCGTCCGGTGGGCGCATTGCGGGCGCGGACCCGCGCCGCGAGGCGTACGCGATCGCGTGGTAGCCTGAGTCATGAAATGGCTGGAGTCCGCGCCGGCTCGACGCGCGCTCATCCTGGCGACGATCGTCGCGGTGGCGATCGGCATCATGCGCGCGGTGTCCTCCGCGCGCGGTGACAGCGACGAGCTCCGAGCGCCTAACGCCAATGACGTCGCGGCGCTCGCGGGGGTGGCGCCGGCAACGGACACCGCGAGTGGCGCCGCGCCGCTGGTGCCGTTCGCGGTCGCCGATTCGATGGGCGGTCATAGCGGGAAGGTCCGGTTCCGGACGCTGACGCGAGCGTCGGCGGCGACGCTCGCGGGCTTCATCCCGACGTTCGGCGAAAGCGCGATCCGGGCCCCGGGCGTGTACCCGGTTGCCGCCAACGGCACGAGGACACCGTTCACGTTCATCGTGCTGCGGCCGTTCGGGGAGAAGCGCGGCGAGTCGCTCCAGGGCTACCGGCTCGGCCGCTGGCCGTCAGAGCGATGGATGATGGGGAGGAAGTACTGGAATCCCGACGGCTTCATCGAGGTGACGCCCGCGAACGCGGCGCTCCGGCTCTCCGAGCACTTCACGCTGCAGGAGTTCCTCACGCACGACCAGCGCGAGGTGTGGCCGAAGTTCGTCGTGCTGCAGGAGCCACTCATCGACAAGCTGGAGCTCGTGCTGGCGGATCTGGCGCTCCATGGTGTCCCGACCGACCGCGTTCGAGTGCTGAGTGGCTTTCGCGCTCCGTACTACAACGACCGGATCGTAGCGGAAGGCGCCGCCCGCGCGAGTCGCCATCAGTATGGAGACGCTGCCGACATCATCATCGACGCCGACGGCGACGGCCGCATGGATGACCTCAACCACGACGGCAAGCTCGACCTGCGAGACACGCAGGTCATCCTCCAGTCGGTGGAGCGAGTCGAAAAGGCGTATCCGGGGCTCATCGGCGGGCTCGGACTCTATCACGCCATGGGCACCAGCGGGCCATTCGCGCACATCGACGTACGAGGAACCAGTGCTCGCTGGCGGCGGGAATAACCGCGACTGGTAATTGGTTACTGGAACTGGTTACAGGTAATAGAAGCCTCGGGATGCTCATCTCGCCAAAAGAGACATCCCGAGGGTTCAAATAACCAATTACCAATTCCAGTAACCTGTAACCTGTTCTGTTGCGTCGTTCTAGCTCTTTAGTAGGCTCGTTAGGCGTGCTCGGTCGATGTTGCCTCCGCTCACGATGGCGACGGTCGGTGAGCCAGGCGTCAGGCGCACCTTGCCCGAAAGCAGCGCCGCCGTCGTCGCCGCGCCCGCGGGTTCCGGCATGACCTTGCACCGCTCCATCAGCACCGGAATCGCCGCGATGATCTCGTCGTCGGTCACGAGCACCATCTCGTCCACGAGATCGCGGGCGTGGAGGTAGTTGAGCCGCCCCACGAACGGGGCGGCGAGGCCGTCGGCGATCGTGTCCAGGCGCTCGAGGCGCGCGGGCTCCGCTCGCCGCAGGCTTTCCGTCATCCCGGGCGCTCCCACCGGCTCGATGCCGATCACGCGCGCCGTCGGCTTCACCGACTTCACGGCCGCGGCGACGCCGGAGATCAGGCCGCCACCACCGACGGCCACGAGCACCGTCTCGACCCCGGGAACCTGCTCGACCACCTCCAGGCCTAACGTGCCCTGGCCGGCGATGACGAACGGACAGTCGAACGGGTGAACCAGTGTGAGATTGCGCTCGCGCTGGAGCTCCAGCGCTGTCGCGAGGAGGTCACCATCGGTCTGCACGACGTCGCCGCCATAGCCGCGTGTCGCGTCCACCTTCGCACGGGTCGCCTTGACCGGCATCACGACGGTCGCCCTGACGCCATACTCGCGTGCCGCCCACGCCACCGCCTGCGCATGATTGCCGGCCGACAGCGTGACGAGCCCGCGCTGCCGCTCGGCATCCGACAGGTTCGCCAGCCGGTTGAGCACCCCGCGCGGCTTGAACGACCCCGTCTTCTGAAACAGCTCCAGCTTGAGGTGAATCGGCGCGCCCACGCGATCAGACAGAAACGCCGACGTCATCGTCGGCGTGTAATGCAGACGACCTCGTATCACGTCCAGGGCTGCCACAATG
The DNA here is from genome assembly GCA_036274195.1 of Gemmatimonadaceae bacterium. Classification (GTDB taxonomy): domain Bacteria; phylum Gemmatimonadota; class Gemmatimonadetes; order Gemmatimonadales; family Gemmatimonadaceae; genus JAJKIV01. The sequence continues at coordinate 40,193 of DASUGD010000274.1, forward strand.
CGATCGAGCGAGACCCGATCGGGCGAAACGAGCGACTGTTCGGTGAGCGTCTCGGACATGGCACCATGGTGAAGCGTCGATTCCAGCTCGGCGGACACCACAAGATAGGGCGGCGGCTTACGAGCGGGATGACCGCCTGGGCTTGCGTTAATTAGATGATTGGCTAATTATCGAAGCAAGGCGGGCCGAACCGCCAGGACCGGGACACGGCTGACGTGTTCCAGCGCATCCAGAGGATTCGATGATCAACACCCGAGCGCAGTCTCTCGCGCTAACAACTCTTGCCGCGTTCGTACTGATGAGTGAAGACCTCGGAGCTCAGCGGGTTGGTAACTGGTCGCTCTGCGGCGCGGGCCGATACGATCTCACGATGGGCGGTCAGTCCGTCGGCAGTGAGACGTTCGACATCGCCTGCCATCCCGGCGGCTACACCGCGACCGGACGAACACAACTATCCATGGCCGGCGCCGGGATCGACCTAACGACGCATCTCGAGGTCGGCGCGGATCTCGTCCCGGCCTCTGCGTCGGCCAAGGGAACCGTGAACGGACAGCCGTTCGATCAGTCCGGCACGTTCCGCGATGGAACAGCAACACTCACCACCAACGGTCAGCAGCAGTCGGTGCCGTATACGAAGGGGGCGTCGTGGCTCGGCGGCAACATCTTCTACGCGAACGCTTTCATCGCTGCACGATACGATGAGGCCAGGGGCGGGTCGCAGCAGATCCCGGTCTTTCCGCAGATCGTGATGACCCTCGAGCGGGCTGCTGCCGACACGGTGCGGCTCGACAATGGCGAGAGCGCTGCGTTCACCCGGTTCGTCGCGCGCGTGGCCACCCAGCAGTTCACCCTCTGGCGCGACGGCGATGGCCGACTGGCTGTCATCGCCTCACCCGCACAACAGTTCGCCGCAGTGCGGCCGGAGAGCGCGAAGTGGCTGCCGGCGCTCACGGCGAAGCCGGGCAGTGGTGCATCGGCCGCGCCGGCGCCCTCGGCCACCACGATCGACTACTCGGCGCCGCCCGGCGCGACGTTCACTGCGGAGGAGGTCACGATCCCGGTCGCGACGTACTCACTCGCTGGCACGCTGCTCGTGCCCAAGGGTGGGACGCGCCACCCGGCGGCCGTGATGGTCACGGGCTCGGGACTCCAGACGCGGGATCAGCGCATCCCGTTGCCGGGGCTCGAGCAGTACGCACCATTCCGCCAGATCGCCGAGCGACTCGCGTCGAATGGGATCGCGGTGCTGCGTGTGGATGATCGTGGCATCGGTGGATCGACCGGCCGTGAGACACTCGAGAACGCGACGACGACCTCGCTCGCCGAGGACACGCGTGCGCAGATCACCTGGCTGCGCAGTCGCAAGGAAATCGACCCGCAGCGCATCGTCGTGATCGGGCACAGTGAAGGCGCGTCCATCGCGGCGATGATCGGCGCGAGCGACCCAAAGCTCGCGGCCGTCGTCATGATGGCCGGCGTCGCGAAGCGCGGGGCCGAGGTATCGATCGAGCAGCAGGAGGACATGCTGCGCTCTGACACGACGATGACCGAGGCGGCGAAGCAGGGCTTGCGCGAGCAGCAGAAGGAGGCTGTGAAGACGGTGCTCGCGGGTGGCGATCTGCCCGGTCAAAAGGCGAATGCATGGATTCGCGAATACTTCGCGTACGACCCGTTGCCGACCGCGCGCAAGGTGAAGCAACCGCTCCTGATCCTGCAGGGCGAACGCGACCGACAGGTGGATCAGTCGCACGCGCAGATTCTCGCCGCGGCCGTGCGCGATGCGGGGAACAAGGATGTGACGGTCAAGGTGTTCCCGACGCTCAACCATCTCTTTCTGCCGTCGAAGACGGGGTCGTTCAACGAGTATTCACACCTCACGACGACCAAGGTCCCGGACGACGTGCTGGTCACTCTGACCGACTGGGTGAAGGCGAGAACTGGCGTCAAGTAAGCGCGGGACGGGCGGGTTGCCGGACGCTATCATTCTTGTCCCTGACGGCCCTCTGGCCGCTTCCCGTCTGGTTCAATTCCTGCACTTTCGCGCCCTAAATGCGGTTCTCACAATCAAGTGTACGGTGGCTTGCGGCGGTCATCGTTGCTGCCATTTCGTGCAAAGGCGACTCACTCGACCCGAGCGGCGGAGACGTTGCTTCCGTCGTCATCACGCCACCAACGGCCACGGTCGCCGTTGGTGCGAACGTGACGCTGGTTGCCGAGGTGCTGGACGGAACCGGGAAGACGCTGACCGGGGTCAAGGTTGTCTGGGCGAGCGCCGACCTGGCGATCGCGACCGTGTCGAGCTCGGGTGTCGTCACGGGCGTCGCCGCCGGGGTGGTGCACATCGCGGCGAGCGCGGCCGGGAAGAGCGCGATCGCCGAGGTCACCGTCAATCCGACACCGGTCGCGACCGTTAGGCTCACGCCGTCGAGCCAGGACCTGCTCGTGGGGCAGACCGTGCAGATCGGCGCCGAGACGCTGGACGCGCAGGGGAACGTGCTCACGGGGCGTCCCGTCGCGTTCACGACGAGCAATCCCGCGGTCGCCACGGTGAGTAACACGGGGCTCGTGACGGCGCTCGCGGCGGGCAGCGCGATCATCACGGGGACGAGCGAAGGGAAGTCGGCGCCGTCGTCGATCACGGTCAGCACTGTCCCGGTCGCGTCGGTGGCGGTGACACCCGCGGGAAGCCAGATCGTCGTCGGGCAGACGACGCAGCTCAACGCCGAGCCACGCGATGCGTCGGGGCAGCCGCTCACCGGCCGAGCGGTGTCGTGGTCGTCGAGCGACCCTAACGTGGCGAGCGTGTCGTCTACTGGGCTGGTCACCGCGGTCGCTCCGGGTCAGGCCACGATCACGGCGACGAGTGAGGCCGCGGCCGGCACATCGACCATCAGCGTGAGCCCGAAGTCCGTGAGCTCGGTGATCCTCTCGCCGAACCAGGGAAGCGTGACGGTCGGCCAGACGCTGCAGCTCGGGGCGCAGGTCACCGACGATCAGGGCAACGTGTTGGGCGGGCGGCCGATCTCGTTCACGTCCAGCGCGCCCGGCGTCGCGACCGTTTCGGAAAGCGGTCTCGTGACTGGTGTGGCGCCCGGCACGGCAACCATCACGGCGACGAGCGAAGGAAAGACGGGCACGGCGACGGTGACCGTCACGCCCATTCCTGTGGCGAAGGTCGTGGTCACGCCGGAGACGCCTAACGTCACCGTGGGGCAGACGGTCCAGCTCAACGTTTCCGTGCAGGGGGCAAACAACCAGGAGCTGACCGGCCGAACGGTGACGTGGTCGAGCGGGGCGCCGAGTGTCGCGTCGGTGTCGCCGACGGGTGTGGTGAGCGGACTTTCTCCGGGGACCGCGATCGTCTTCGCGAACGTCGAAGGCGTTCTCGGTTCGGCGACGGTGACCGTCAAGCAGGTGCCGGTTGGGTCGGTGGTCGTCTCACCGCAGACGGCGAGTGTGCCCGTGGGCGGCGCGGTGCAGCTCTCCGCCAGCGTGCGCGACGCGTCGGGAGCGGAGCTTCAGGGCCGGCTCGTGGGCTGGACGTCGAGTGACGAGTCGGTTGCCGTGGTGTCGAGCAGCGGCCGCGTGAGCGGCCTCAAGATCGGCACGGCGACGATCACGGCGTCGAGTGAAGGAAAGAGCGGGACGGCGACGGTGACGGTCACCGCAGCCGCCGTCGCGTCGGTGAAGGTCACGCCGCCGACGGCGAGCATTACGGTGGGGCAGACGACGAACCTGACGGCGCAGACCCTCGACGCGAACGGGAGCGCGCTGACGGGACGCGCCGTCGCGTGGACTTCGAGCGATGGGGGGATCGCAACGGTTTCCGAGGCGGGCGTGGTCACCGGTGTAGCGCCCGGCAATGCGACGATCACCGCGACGAGTGAAGGGAAGAGCGGCACAGCCGCGGTAACGGTGACGGCGATCCCGGTGGCGAGCGTCACCGTCGATCCGACCGACGTTTCGCTCACGACCGGTGGTACGCAGCAGATCACGGCGACGCCGCGTGACGCGCAGGGGAACGCTCTTGCCGGCCGTGCGGTGACGTGGGAGAGCCAGAACACGAACGTCGCGACGGTTTCGTCAGCGGGGCTCATCACGGCGGTGGCGCCCGGTGCAACGACCGTGACCGCCACGAGCGAGGGTAAGGTGGGCACGGTGACGGTGACGGTCGCCGCGCCGGCCGTCGGCTCGATCGACGTTTCGCCGGGCGCCGCGACGGTGTACGTCGCGGCGACGACAACGCTCAAGGCCACGGTGCGCGACGTGAACAACCGCGAGATGCGGGGAACGAACGTGTCGTGGTCCAGTGAACAGCCGCAGACGGCGTCGGTATCGGAGAGTGGTGTGGTTACGGGGCTCGCGCCGGGCAACGCGACGATCCTCGCGAGCTCTGGCGGGAGGACGGGGTCGGCGGCGATCACGGTGCAGCTCGCGCCGGTCGCGTCGGTGACGGTGAGTCCGTCGACGCTGAACCTTCGCGATCGCAATGGCGAGCGCACGGGTACGTTGTCGGCGAGCCTTCGCGATGCGCTGGGCAATGAGCTCACGGGGCGAGAGGTGAGCTGGTCGAGCTCCAAGACACAGGTGGCGACGGTGAATGGCTCGGGGGTGGTGACCGCGCAGAACAAGGGTGAAGCGACGGTGACCGCGACGAGCGAGGGCGTGATCGGGACGGCGCTCGTGAAGGTGAGAGACGACGACTGAGGTGGGGTGTTCCCTTGAGAACGTCCTGGCGGGCCAATAGCTTGAGAGTCCTTACGGCGCCGTAGCCAAGTGGTAAGGCAGCGGTCTGCAAAACCGCTATTCGCCGGTTCGATTCCGGCCGGCGCCTCTGGCGGATCGCAGGAAAGGGTCGGGGAGGGCTTCGGGCTCTCCCTTGGCCCCATGCTTCCCCGGCCCCGGCATGCCGCTTGCCATGCCCGAGGGGGGCACCTTGGCCGCCGCCCCCACAAAGGCAAGACGGATGTTGATGCGCCTGCGGCGCTTC
>DASUGD010000275.1:0-10013 GCA_036274195.1 Gemmatimonadaceae bacterium
CTGCGCGATCTCGATGGCGATCGCGCTCGTGTGGTCCGTGAGCGTCGCCTGAATGCGCCGCAGGTTGCGGCCGAGACCGAGCTGGACCAGCGAGCGCGAGTTGAGGCGACGGACAGGTATTCCGCGACGGCGCGCCTCCTCCACGATCGCCCAGGTGGAAGGGCCGAGTCGCACGCGCTCGTAGAGGTCCTGCAGCTCGCGAATGCTCGCGTTCGCGTCGAACGTCGGGCCACCGAGCGCGGCGCGGACGAGGGCGATGGCATCGCGAACGCTCTGGAGCCCGACGTCTTCCTCGTCGTAGGCGACGATGACCCACCAGACGCCGGCGTCGCCGGATGCTACCACGCGCCCGAATCCCACATCGCTGCCGGCGAGATTCTGCAGCTCGAGTGACACGTGCTCGAGGATGTGGGGGATGTGCGTGCCGTTGCGGAGTCGCTCGACGAATCCGCCGGGCGCTCCGAGCGAGCACGGGTGGGTTTCGAGCGTTGGGAGCGCGTCGAGCAGGCGGTCGGTGAAGCCGGGTGTGTCGGCGGAGCTTACGGACTCGAGCGCACCGAGCCGGACGTCGCACGCGATGACCGGAGCGAGGCGCCAATAGTTCGGACCCCGAAGCGCGCGTATGCGCGTAACCCGTAGCTCGTTGGGGTCGACGACCGGGATCGACGGCGGAGTGGCGAGTGTTGGCTGTGACATCGGGCCGGACTGAATTGCAAAGAACCGGCCGTTTGGCGACTGGCGACTGGCGACTGCCGACTGCCGGGGACGGGGGACGGGCGACGGGGGACTGCGGGAGACGGGAAACGGGAAACGGGAAACGGAAAGAGCGCGTCATTCCGAGCGCAGCGCCGCAGGCGCGGAGGCGAGGAATCGCCGTCGTCCCGATAGAGGGCCTCAGTTCCGAGTTCCGAGTTCCGAGTTCCGAGTTCCGAGTTCCGAGTTCCCAGTTCCCAGTCGCCAGTCGCCAGTCGCCAGTCGCCAGTCGCCAGTCGCCAGTCGCCAGTCGCCAGTGTGATAGAACCACCATGGACAGCCCTGACCAAACTCCGGTTCCGCCAGTATGTATCGCCTCAGTGCGCGCGACGACGTCGTCGCGGATCGAAACGAACCTTGGCCGCCGAAGCGGCCGACTGCGACCCGGAGCAATTCTATGCCGAGGCAACGCTTTCTCGTCGTTCCACTGGTTGCATTTGCCGCAGCGTGCGCCGACTCACCCGTTGCACCGTCGCGCGTCGAGGTCGGAAACCCGTCGTTCCAGCAGAGCGAAGGACGTGGCGTGTTCCAGCGGTACGTCGCGATCGGGACGAGCATCAGCATGGGCGTGATCGCGGACGGCGTGTTCAGCGGGTCCCAGGTGAGCTCCTGGCCCGCGCAGCTGGCGCGCATGGGTGACCGGGAGATCACGCAGCCCCTCATCCAGTTTCCGGGCTGCCGTTCGCCGTTCGCGGCGCCGCTGGGCGGCGGCGTTCGCCTGAGTGGCGAGTCCATTTTCGCGGATGCGGCGACGCTGTCGTGCGCCCCGCTCGAGCCGGGCGTCACGCTGCCGACACAGAACACGTCGCTCAGCGGCGCGCGCGCGAGGGATGCGCTCTTCACCACACCCCAGAACATCCTCGACGCGGGTAATGCCAAGATGTACGGCCGCGTGCTTCCGCCTAACATGACCCAGCTCGACGTCATGGAGGCCGAGAACCCGAAGCTCGTGTCCGTGGAGTTCGGGGTCAACGAGGTGCTCAACGGACGTTCCGGCGTTGCGCTCGTCGGCCCGCCGCCTTTCCCGATCGAGAATCCGGCGAACTTCGCGGCGCAGATGCACCAGATCTTCGACCGGATCGACGCGGCGAAGGTCAAGCACGTGCTGGTAGTTGGGCTCCCAAGAAGTCCGTTCGAGGCGTCGGCCTTTCGTTCCGGTGCCGAGATCTGGGCGAACGCGGGCGTGCTGCTCGCCGCGTTCAACGTGGCGGTGCAGCCGGATTGCAATGCGGAGAACGCGGGGAACCAGATCTTCGCCGTAGCACGGATCCCGCTCGCCATTCAGGCAGGGCTCACGGCGAGAACCCTCGGCCAGCCGCCAGTGCCACTGTCGTGCGCCGGCGCCGGCCCGACGACGCAGGATCTGGTGCTCGACGCGTCGGAGCAGGCGATTCTCAACACGGTGGTCGCGCAGATGAACGCAGCGCTGCAGGCCGAGGCGGAGGCCCGCGGATACGCGTTCATGAGCCTCGATGCACTGTATTCCGCCCCGGGCGTTCGCGTGCCCCTCAATGTCGTCGCGCTCATGACGTCAGCGACGCCGTGGGGTCCGTTCATGAGTCTCGACGGCCTGCACCCGAGCGCAGCGGGTCAGACGCTCATCGCCCAGGCGGCTGCGCAGGCGTTGAACGCCAAATACAATCTCGGAATACCGACTCCTTAAAGGCGCGAACAGAACTGGTTACGGGTTACTGGTACAGGTTACAGGTAATCGAACCCTCGGGATGCTCATCTCGCTGAGAGAGACATCCCGAGGGTTCAAATAACCAATAACCCGTACCAGTAACCCGTAACCAGTTCGGTTGCGCCCTTTCAGACGCCTAACAACTCTCCCTTCGACACCACCACGGTGTTTCCGCCAACGCGAACGGCGGTGATGTTCCCGTTCGCCTTGTCGGCTTCGATGTGGATGATGCTGGGCCGGCCCATCTCGAATCCCTGCTCGACCACCCAGCGCACCGTGCCGTCCCTCGGCGTTCTGGCAGCGAGATAGCCCGCGAGACACGCGCAGGCCGAGCCGGTGGCGGGGTCCTCGATCACGTTGACTGACGGGCCATACATTCGCGCGCGCATGTCGGAGCCCGGGCGTTCGGCGTCCGCGGCGAACACCATCACCATCTCGTGTTCGTTGCCTTTCAGTGCCTGCTCCCACTGGTCGAGCTTGAGTCGCGAGCGCGCCACTGCGTGTCGGTCGCGCAGCGGCACGAGGAGAAACGGCAGCCCGCACGACACGCCCTGTGGCGCGTACTCGCCGTCGAGCAGGTCCTTCGCGTCCAGGGACAACATGGACGCGAGCGTCTCGCGTGAGACGGGCGACTCGCTCACGCGTGGGAGCATCGCGACCGAGAACTGCGCGAACTCGGGCTTTCCATCCCGGGCCCGGACGACCACCGGCACGGGGCCGACGTTCTCCTCGAGCACGATTCGCGTCTCCGCGCCCACGAGCGGAACCGCGCCGATGGCCGCGAGCACATGCGCCGTGCCCACGGTCGGGTGGCCGGCGAACGGCACCTCGCCCCCCGGCGTGAAGATTCGCACGCGGCGCGTGTGCTTGGGATCCTCCGGTGGGAAAACGAACGTCGACTCGGAGTAGTTGAACTCGCGCGTGATCGCGGCCATCTGCTCGGTCGTGAGGCCGCGGGCATCGGGGAGCACGGCCAGCTGGTTTCCGCCGAACTGCGTGTCCGTGAACACGTCGGCTGTGTAGAACTGGTAGGGCACGTTAGGCGAATATCGGGGATCGGGGATCGGGGATCGGGGATCGGGGATCGGGAAACGGGAAACGGGAAACGGGAATCGCTGACGAGGCTAGTCTAATGCGCTTCTCGCTGCGCTTGCCACGCGCATGCGCAGAATCGATTTCGTCCATACAATCGCGAGCGCGCGGGCGCGCTCTATTCGTTCCGACGTGCCTCCGTCGCGTCGCCGCCCGTCCCCCGTCGCCCGTCGCCCGTCCCCCGTCCCCGGCAGTTCCTATTCCCGATTCCCGAAGTAGCGGGCTCCACACCCCATAGCAATCCCACTTGTTTGCCCTGCCGAAGACCGGGCGCAGCAACGGCGAAAGGACATAGGTGTCGGCGGTCGCGCGAGCGAGGCGCGTCGTGTCGCTCAGGTCGAACAGGTAGGCCGTCGCAATGTCGAACGGCGCCGGCGGCAACGCGCGGATCGAGCCGGGTAAGCGAACCGGCAGCGAGTCGCGCCGAATCCCGATCGTGCGCAGGTAAGCGTACTCGGGCGACTCGGGGAAATACCGGCCCGTCCCGACGATCACCCACGTTCGTCGTCGCCCGCGCAGCGCATCGACCGCGGTGAGGGAGCGGCGAGGATCGCTCGAATCGCAGGGGCCAATGATGTAGTCCTGGGCGCGCAGCCCGAAGCGCGGCGCGCTGTGCAGGATCTCGAAGCCATTGCTGTACATCGTGTACAGCATGTCACCCGGTTGCCACCGGTCACGGATCTGCGCGAGGTAGGATCCAGCGACCGTCCACTGATACGGCGGCGGAAACGCCATGACGCGATAGACCGGTGGCACGCAGAGCAGCACAGCGAGCACGCGAGGCACAGCGCGCGCGCGACCCCACCTGGCGTCAGCGAGCCGCCCGATGGATTCACCGATGCCGAGCACGAAGACGGCGATCGAGGCGAGGAGGAGTCGCGCATCGTAGGGATATTGCTTCGCCATCGACACCACGACGTATGCCGCAACGACGCTCGCCGCGAGCACCGCCTCGGCAGTACGGCGCACGAGCAGGCTCACGAAGCCGAGGAGCGCGAGCGCGACATAGAGTGACGTCCAGGTGGGATTCTCGATCCACCAGCCGTGGAAGAGCATCAGCTGGACCCGCCACGCGTCCCACAGCCATCGGAGAGCGGCTGGCGAACGAAGCACGGGCACCATGGCGCCCCGCCAGAAGTGGTCGAGGTACTCGTGCGCGGTCGGGGAGATGCTGTGCACGGCGACCCATGCCGCGATCGCGGCACTGGTGCCCCACGTCGCCGCGATGGGCCAGAGCTCACGGATCGCGGTTCGCCAGCCGCGCTCGCGCCACGCGACGGCGCCTAACGCTGCTCCGAGACCGAACAGCGCGATCAGGGTGCTGTGCGAGAACCAGACGGCGACGGCGCCGAACAGACCAATGGCCCACACGCGCCGCGGCGGATAGGCCAGGCGACGAACGTCGATGCAGACGAGCAGGGCGGCGAGCGACAGCGCGAGATCGAGCCCGTAGGGATGCGTGTCGGACGAATAGACGAGGAACCAGTAGCCGACGGCGAAGAAGAGCAGGGCGGCGAGCACGCCCGACGGCGTCAGAAGGCGACGTGCGACGGCAGCGAAGAGAAAGAGACTGACGATCCCGCTGACGAAGGGCAGGAAGCGGAACGCCAGATCGCTCGTTCCGAACGCGCGCGTGATGACCCACTCGAGCAGGAGAAATCCCTTCGGCGCGGCCTGGCCGTAGTCGAGCGGCACGGTGAGCAGGGCCGAGAGCGACCGCTCCGCCACGTTCTGCGCCATGGCCGCTTCGTCGGTCCAGAGCACCGAGCGGCGGGTGTAGCTGATGCAGCGAAGCACCACCCCCAGGGCAATGATCGCCCAGGTGATGGTGCCTAACGGGGCGTCGCCGTCGCGAGCCGCCGGGGGAGGAGTCCTCATCGTCCTGGCAGAGCTGACTCCATCAGGACGATGAGAACTCCTCGCTTCGCTCGAGCCGACACCAGCGTTCTATTCCCTGTCCCAGATCCCGGGCCCCTGCGTTACTCCTCGCCCATGAACGGATATTGATATTCCGTCGGCGGCGAGAACGTCTCCTTGATCGCGCGTGGGCTCACCCAGCGGACCAGGTTCAGCTTCGATCCCGCCTTGTCGTTCGTCCCGCTCGCTCTCGCGCCGCCGAAGGGCTGCTGGCCCACCACCGCGCCCGTCGGCTTGTCGTTGATGTAGAAGTTTCCGGCCGCGTTGCGGAGGGCGAGGTTCGCCTGCTGAATGGCTCGGCGATCCGTCGCGAACACGGCGCCCGTGAGTGCGTACGGCGACGTCTGGTCGATGATCTCGAGCGTCTCCGTCCACTCGTCATCGTCGTACACGAATGCCGTCACCACCGGGCCGAAGATCTCCTCGCACATGAGACGGTAGTCGCGCTGATCGGTCTCCACGAGTGTCGGCGCGATGAAGTAGCCCTCGTCCCCCCTGGTGACGCCGCCGGCCACGATCCGCGCGTTCTTGCGGGCATCGGCGATGTACTCGTCGATCTTCTTGAACGCCTTCTCGTCGATGACCGCGCCCATGAAGTTGCGGAAGTCGCGAACGTCGCCCATGCGGATCTCTTCGATCATGCTGACGGTGGCATCACGCACCTGCGGCCAGATCGACTTCGGCACGTAAACGCGGCTCGCCGCCGAGCACTTCTGTCCCTGATACTCGTAGCCGCCGCGCGCGATGGCGACCGCGAGGGCCTGCGGGTCCGCCGACGGGTGCGCGAGGATGAAGTCTTTCCCGCCTGTCTCCCCTACGATCCGCGGGTACGAGCGATAGCGATTCATGTTCGCGCCGATCGTCTTCCACATGCTGTTGAAGACGGCCGTGCTGCCGGTGAAGTGCACACCGGCGAGGTCGCGATGCGAGAGCAGTACCTCCGAGATCATCGCCGCATCGCCCGGCACGAAGTTGATCACGCCCGGTGGCAGCCCCGCGGCCTCGAGCAGCTTCAGCACGTAGTAGCCGGACAGCATTGCCGTCGACGCAGGCTTCCAGATCACCGCGTTGCCCATGAGCGCCGGCGACGTCGGCAGGTTGCCGCCGATCGCGGTGAAGTTGAACGGCGTCACGGCGTAGACGAATCCCTCGAGCGCGCGGTAGTCGAGCTGATTCCACATCATGTGGTTGCTCTGCGGCTGCTCGTCGTAGAGATCCTGCGCAAACGCGCAGTTGAATCGCCAGAAGTCGATCAACTCGCACGCCGAATCGATCTCCGCCTGGAACGCCGTCTTCGATTGGCCGAGCATCGTCGCGGCGTTGAGCGTCGATCGCCACGTCGTCGCCAGCAGTTCGGCGGCCCGGAGGAACACGGCTGCTCGATCCTCCCAAGCCCAGTTCGCCCATTCGCGCCGCGCCTCTCGCGCGGCGTCCACGGCGAGGAGCACGTGCTCCTTCGTCGCCTTGTGCCAGTCGGCGAGCACGTGACGGTGGGCGTGCGGCATCACTGCCTGCGCAACCTCCCCGGAGCGATATTCCTTTCCACCGATGACCACCGGGATCTCGATGCGCTCGGACGCCATGGAGGTCAGGCGATCCTTGAGCGCGGCTCGTTCCGGAGAGCCTGGTGCGTATGACCGCACCGGCTCGTTCACGGGAGGCGGTACGCGGCGGTTGCCGTTGAAGCCGGTCAGCAGTCCCATGCTCGGGGGCGGCTGGTCGGTTTTGTTCGCAGCCGACGGCGTCTCGGAGGCATTGCCGCGCTGTGCGGTTCGCGGCGGATTCACGGTAGGAGCAGACATGGGGAGTCCGGGTAGAGGCAGCGAGGAGCGAGGGCCGACGTTTTGAAGATATTCGATCATCTCGCGACGCGCTTCCCGACCGCCGTCCTGTCTCTCGCCTGCACGCTCGCGCTCGGCGCGTGTGACAAGGCGCCCGTCGCCTGGCGCGGCGATGCGCTCTCGGTCCCCATACCCACCTCGGGCGACGAGAGCTCAGCGCCCGTGGACGCGCATCTGGTCCTGCGATCCGATGGCTCACCCGCGCTCGAGGCGATCGCCGCCGTCCCGTCGATGCCGCACGATTCGTTGGCATGCGCCGGCTCGTTCCGTGTGTCGGCGCTGTCGTCGACGGAGATCTACGGCGTCTGGTGGTCGAAGCGAGCTGGCGGCCGCGCCGCACTGCTCGCGTCACGCTCGGACGATGCGGGCGGTACGTGGATGCCGCCGGTGCCGGTGGATACGACGGATCGCGGTGCCGCCGGCTGCTCGCGCCCCGCGCCGGCGATCGCGGCGGACGGCTCGTCAGGCTACGTGCACGTGGCGTACTTCCTGAACGCGGTCGGCGGCCCGGGTGTGTTCTTCGCGCATTCGATGGAACGAGGCGAGCTCTTTCACTCGCCGGTGCCGATCATGTACGGCGATCGCCCATCGTCCACGGCCGTGGCGGCCGCCGACAGCGTCGTCGTGGTGGCGTTCGAGGACCCGAACAGCGAGCGCGCACAGATCGCGCTGGCCATGTCGCGCACGTGGGGTCACATCTTCACGCCCGAGCGGCCGGAAGTGTCGATTGGCACACCGGAGGCGCAGCGACCGCTCGTCGCGCTGCGAAAGCAGTCCGTTGCGGTCGGCTGGCGCGGGAAGGATCGCGGGATCGTCGCGAGAGTGGGAACGCTTCGGATGAACTGACGTCGGTCAGTAGCGCGAGGACGGAGCCTCGGCGAGAATTCGCGCATGCTCATCGTCGGCGCTCACACGATCGACAACGGCGGCATCCACATGGCGGTTCGCCGTGCGGCGCGCAGCGGCATGCGCGCCCTGCAGGTCTTCACCGCCAAGCCGCAGTTCTATAACGAGAAAATTTCCGTCCGCCCCGAGCGCGTCGAGCGCTTCAAGGCGGCGCTCGCGGGAACGGACATTCGACCCGAGCACATCGTCGCGCACGCGGCGTACGTGCTCAGCGTCGCGACGCCTGACGACGCGAAGTACGAGCGAGCGGCACTGGGGCTCACGAAAGAAGTCGAGCGGGCCGCGGCGCTTGGCATCGGTGCGGTGTGCTTTCACCCGGGGTCCGCGCTCGAGAGCGAACGATCCATCTCGGCGAAGCGCATCGGCGCCGCGATCACGAGGGCACTCGAGACCGTGCCCGGGACGACGCGACTTCTCGTCGAGAATACCGCCGGGGCGGGCCGCACGATGGGCCGGACCGCCGAGGAAATCGGTGAGATCCTCTCGCACGTGCCGGCCGCGCTGAGGGATCGCACGGGGTATGGTCTCGACACGTGTCACCTCTACTCGAGCGGCCACGACATCACGATGTCCGACGACGCGGTGCGCGTGGTGCTCGATCAATTCGAGGGCGCCACGGGCGAGGCGCCGAGCTTCTTCCATCTCAACGACAGTGAAGGGGCGCTCGGCTCGAACAAGGATCGGCACGTGTTGATCGGCGACGGAAAGATTGGCGTGGAGCCGTTCCGCTGGCTGCTGCACGACAAGCGCGCGAAGGGCGTGCCTCTGATTCTCGAGACGCCGCAGGAGCACTACGACATCGCCGAGGACGACGACACGCCGGACCCGTACGATGTGAAGATGATGGCGCTGCTCGAGAAGCTCGCGGTGAGCTAGCGAATCGCGTCGGAGCTGCTGGCGCCAACTCGTGTGGCTCCGTCGTCCCCGCATCGCGTTAGGTTACCTTCGATTCACGAGGGACCGCAGAACGCGCAGAACGCCCGCTGGGCGCGGGCGACGCAGAATGACGCAGAAGGGCTCCGCGGTCGGAGCCGGCCTCCTCGCGCAACGAGCCGGTTTTCTCAATGAACAGCCTCCGGACGCGAATACTGGTGTCCCGAGGTTGTTCCCCTTCAAATCGGCTCGTTGCGAGAGGCGGCGGAGGTGCCGAGCCGTTTTCCGTGTCGTTCTGCGTCGGCGCGAAGCGCCGTTCTGCGCGTTCTGCGGTCCCTCGTTGTCAAAGCTGGCCCCGCCGCGATGCGTATCGGCGAAAGCCCTGTGCCTCACGAGTTTTCATAGGGAAAACGCGCCTCTCTGCCTATTGCATATGGAGCAGGGCCTTATAGCTTGTTGCGCGACGGATTCGTGTTCGCCCCTCGAGAACGCGTTTCGATCACTCACCAGGAGAGCAATCGATGGCCACTGCCAAGAAGAAGGGCGCCGGCAAAAAGAGCGCTGGCAAGAAGGCCGGTGCCAAGAAGAGCGCCGGGAAGAAGGCCGCGAAAAAGGCCCCAGCGAAAAAGGCGAAGCGTGCGCCGAATCCGGCGTTCATGAAGGCGATGACGCCGTCCGCTCAGCTTGCGCCGGTCGTCGGCTCGAACCCGATGCCGCGCACCGAGGTCACCAAGAAGCTCTGGCAGTACATCAAGAAGAACAACCTGCAGGACGCGAAGAACCGCCGCATGATCAACGCCGATGACAAGCTCAAGCCCGTGTTCGGCGGCAAGGCGCAGGTCTCGATGTTCGACATGACGAAGCTGGTGAACAAGCACCTCAAGTAGGTCGTTCGCTCTCTACGAGAGTCGTAGTGTCAGAGGGGCGCGCTCCATGGAGCGCGCCCC
>DASUGD010000276.1:0-11580 GCA_036274195.1 Gemmatimonadaceae bacterium
CGACGACCAGAAGATCTACGACTACAACTACCAGGCGGTCCGCGAGTCGATCCAGCGCGCCCTGGCCGGCGAGCCCAAGGTCGACGACGTCATCGCCCGCGCCCGCACCGCCAAACACCCCTTCGCCGGCAACGCCGAAGCGAAACGCGGGTCTGCGCAGATGGCGGGAGCAAACGTGTAGGTCGGAAACTGGGAACTGGGAACTGGGAACTACCATTCCCGGTTCCCTGTTCCCTGTTCCTGTTCCCGATCGCGCGCGAAGCGCGCGGCCGATTCCCGATTCCCGATGCCCCTCGGCCCACGCCTTGCCGACGACGACAATGCCGGCGGCAACCGCTCGCGAGGTGTCGATGCGGACGCTGTCGCCTGGTGCCGTCGGCAGTTGCGGTGGAGGGAGCATGCATCGTGTCGTGAGTGTCACCCTGCTGATCGTGGGCGTCGCCGCCTGCAAGGCAGGATCGGAACGGAACAACGCGGACACATCGTTGCCCGCGGCAACGCCGGCACCGGCGTCAACCGGAGCAGCGCAGGTCGATACGTCGGCGGGCTCGCTCGCGCCGTCCGCGAGTGCAACCCAGAGCGATTCCGCGAACCGGCGACGCGACACGACAGGTGGGAAAGCGGCCGCGGGCGCCGCGAATCAGACGCAATCGGGCGTCACCAATGCGAAGACCGGCAAGTCGACACTCGGGTCCGGCGTCAAGAAGGCGGAGCCCACGCAGGGCCAGCCGGTGACGTCGAAGGGTGACACGCTCGTTAGGCGCAAGAAGCCGTAGCGACGGCCGGGACGCCGGCCTCCTCGTCGAGGAGTTGACGCCGGCGCCGGATCCGCTCGCGTCCTGCGAGCGCCTGGTGGACCTTCCGTACCGCCTGCTCCTCGACAGCGCGGCGCGCCGGGGCGCGCTCGGGCGCTATTCATTCCTCGCCGCCGACCCGGCCGTCGTCGTGCGAAGCAAGGGGCAGGTGACCGAATGCCTGACGCTGCACGACGGCGCCTGCCGCCGGCTCGACGTGGACGCGCTGACGGCCGTGCGCGACCTCATGGCGCGGCACCAGACCTCTCCCATCCCCGGACTCCCGCCGTTCCAGTGCGGCGCGGCCGGCTACATCGGCTACGACTGGGGCGCGACCCTCGAGCGCCTGCCCGCCCCGCGGTACGACGATCTCGACATCCCCGATGTCGTGCTCGGCCTCTACGACTGGGTGATCGCATGGGACCACGTCGAGGACCGTGCCTGGATCATGTCGTCAGGGTTTCCGGAGCTCGGCGCGGAGCGGCGACGCCGGGCTGCGGACCGGCTCGTACACGTTAGGCAGGCGCTCGCGGCGCCTCGGTCGAACCTCGTCGCGAGCACGCGCGCCGTCAGGGCCGCGCCACCGCACGCTCGAACGTCCGCGGCCCCGTCCTTCCCGATGCCTGACGTGGACGGCGCCGAGAAAATGGGACTTCGGTCTTCGTTCACGCACACGGCGTATCGTCAGGCAGTCTCGCGCGTGCGCGAATACATCCGCGCCGGCGACATCTTCCAGGCCAACATCTCGCAGCGTCTCGAGGCACCGCTTCCCGCTACGCCGTGGCGTCTCTATCGCCGCCTCCGCGCGCTCAACCCCGCGGCGTTCGCGGCCTACCTCGATTTCGACGGAATCATCGTGGCGAGCGCGTCGCCAGAGCGATTCCTGAAGCTCGACGATTCCCGCCGCGTCGAAACGCGTCCGATCAAGGGGACGCGCCCGCGCGGTATCGGGCCCGAGCACGACTTCGCGCTGGGCGTGGCGCTCACCGAGAGCGCGAAGGACCGGGCCGAGAACCTCATGATCGTCGACCTGCTCCGCAACGACCTGTCCCGGGTCTGTGCGCCGGGCAGCGTGCGCGTGCCGGAGCTGTTCGGCCTGGAGCATCACGCGACCGTCCATCATCTCGTCTCGACGGTGACGGGCGAGCTGGATGGCGACGCGGACATGTTCGACCTCCTTCGGGCCACCTTTCCCGGAGGCTCGATCACCGGCGCACCGAAGATCCGTGCGATGGAGATCATCGCCGAGATCGAGCCGTCGCGCCGAGGCGTGTACTGCGGCGCAATCGGTTATCTCAGCGCGACGGGGACCCTCGACACGAGCATCGTCATTCGCACCTACCTCGCGCTCGGAAACCGAGTCTATTTCTCCGTCGGCGGCGGCATTGTCGCGGACTCGGACCCCGACGACGAGTACCGAGAGACGCTGCACAAGGCTCGGGCGCTCATCGCGACGCTTGCGGCCGACCACGCGGCCGACCAGGCGGACCCATCGCAGCACGCATGATCCTGCTCATCGACAACTACGACTCGTTCGTCTACAACCTCGCGCGGTACGTACGTGAGCTGGGGGAGACGCCGCTCGTCTGGCGGAACGATGGCCTCACGATGGGCGAGATCGAGCGCATGGCGCCCTCTCACATCATCATCTCGCCGGGGCCCTGCACGCCTGACGATGCAGGCATCTCGATCGAGGTGGTCCGGCGATTCGGGCCGACGATTCCCACACTCGGCGTCTGCCTCGGGCACCAGGCGATCGGCGCCGCGTTCGGCGCCGCGATCGTCAGGGCGCGCGAGCCGATGCACGGCAAGGTGTCTCGGATCCACCATGATGGGAGCGGAATCTTTACCGGGCTCCCCTCCCCGTTCCATGCCACGCGCTACCACTCGTTGGCGGTATCGCCCGAGTCGCTCCCGGCAGCGCTCCGCGTGACCGCGACCGCCGACGACGGCGAGATCATGGCGCTCGAACATCGAGAGTTCCCGGTGGTCGGGGTGCAGTTCCATCCGGAGTCCGCGCTCTCCGAGCACGGATACCGACTGCTCGACCGCTTCCTGCACGGTGACCGTTCACAGCGGGAAACGCTCCCCGATCGGGCGGATGGAACGTGGTCGCGCAGCGCGGTTGTGCATCAATGATCTGGGTGAACGGGCATCGCGTGTCCGCGGATGCGCCGCACCTGTCTGCGCTCGACCGCGGGTTCACGCTCGCAGACGGCGTGTTCGAGACCATGCGCGTGTACGACGGTCACGCCTTCCGCCTCGGTGCTCACCTTCGTCGATTGACGAGTGCGACGTCGGCACTCGGGATCCCGATTCCGGCAGACATCGGCGATCTCGTGACGCGAGCGATCCTCGAGGCAGGCGCGAGCGGGCTCAGGGAGGCGAGCGTCCGTCTCACCGTGAGTCGCGGAGTCGGCTCGCCCGGTCTGGCCCCGCCCACAGCGCCCGAACCGACGGTCGTCGTTCACGTGGCTCCTCCGCCGGCGTTCTCGCCGGACCTCTACGCAAACGGCATCAGCGTTCACATAGCAGCCGGCCGGCGTAACGAGCGTGCGAAGACCGCCGGGCTCAAGACGATCGCGTTCACCGAGTCGGTAGTTGCACTCGCCGAGGCGCGCGCGGCAGGCGCCGACGATGCGATCTTCCTGGATACGGAGGATCACGTGTCGGAAGGCACGGCGAGCAACGTCTTCCTTGCCGACGCTGGTGGGGCCAACGTGCTCGTGACGCCGCCGCTCTCGTGCGGCGCGCTGCCGGGGATTACTCGCGCCGCGGTCATCGAGCTCGCGACCGAGCTCGGTTGCATTGTCGAGGAGCGTCCGATCGAGTACGAGGAGCTGCTCGCGTCGCGCGAGATTTTCCTCACCAGCTCACTGCGCGCGATTGCACCGGCGGTGAGGGTCGACGGACGCTCCATCGGCAACGGGAAGCCAGGTCCGCTTACGCGGCGCGCGATGGAGGCGTACGCGGCGCTCGTCAGCCGCGAGTGCGGCGCGTGATTGGGGACGGCTTACTGCGCGAGGTTGTTTCCGCGCGCGTAGGCGTACTCCGCGTCGCCCATGCGGTCGTCGCCGGCCTCGCAGTGCGCCCGGCGATCGTCGTACAGCACGCAGAACACGCCGTCCGCCTGCCATTGCCGGTGCCACGCGGCGATGACCGCGCGGTCGGAGCCCGAGAACGTGACGTACGGACGTCCGTCGATCCGCGCGACATGGGTGTGCACTGTGCCGAGCCATTCGGGCGGATGGCACTGTCGCAGCGACGCGCCCGCGGTGGCCTGCAGTGAATCCGCATCCGTGCTCACGGGTTCGACGCGCGTGATGTAGGTGGTATCCGCATGCTGATAGCCTCCGATGCACGCGACTCGCTCCTGCTTGGCCGCGTCGCTCGTGCGCCAGAGGGCCTGGAGCGCGATTCGCGCTCGACTGTCGAACTGGAAGTCCGAGTCGACCCGGGCCGGAGGATTCGGCCAGCTCATCTCTTGCGTGCGTGCGGACACCGAGTTCTTGGGCACGGAGATAGCGACGGTTGCGAGCAGCAGCAGGAATCGGCGGGGCATCGGAAACAGACTGAGCGTTAGCGCGCCGCGGTGCGGCGGACGTATTCCGGACGAGACGTCAAACGAAAATCATCGCGACGTGCGCTTCGACTGGCAACATCGCGAGTGCCACACTTTGGTCAATTGACAGGGAGACGCCAGACCATGGCACCCAACGAGCGCGCCGATGAGCGCATGCGCTACCCGGAACGCGGCATAGCCGTCTTGCGCATCGTCGTAGGCCTCTGGTTCCTGAAGGGCATTTTCACCAAGCTCGGCGTCGTGTTCCTCGGCGGCTTTCTTCCGCTGCCCGCGGCGTCCGACCGCTGGGTCGCAACCATGCCCAAGCTGCTCACGAGGTACGCCGACGGGAATCCGATCGAGGGGTACAAGCAGTTCCTACTGGATACGGTCGTCCCGCACTCGCACGTGTTCGGCAACCTCACGGCGTTCGGCGAAGTCACCGTGGGCCTCGGCCTGACGTTTGGATTGCTGACCGTACTGGCGTCTCTCGTGGGTATCTGTTTGGTCACCGTGTACGGGCTGGCGACCTTCTGGCAGACGCCGAATCAGCAGGGTTTTCACATCGTGTTGTTTGCGTGCATGGTGGTGTTCATGACCGTTCGCGCCGGTCGTACCTGGGGATTCGATGGCTGGCTGCGTTCGCGTCACCCACGCTCGTGGCTCGCGAGGCTCCGGTTGGGGTGAGTGGCCGGCGCGCGTCGCGCCGGCCACTGGACGTGGCAGGTTGGGGGAGGAAGCATCATGGGACGTTTCGTTCGGCTCGTCTTGACGCTCTCGATTTCCGGTCTCGCGGCCGGCCAGCCGCTCGCCGCACAGTCGTCGGCGCGGGCGCCAATCCTGCTCGCGGGTTTCGCGTTCAACGGGTCCGCCGCAAACGCGATCCAGGCGGGAGATACGGCGATCGCCGACGTCGCGACGGAGCGGATGCGCGCCGATCTCGGTCGGAGCACCGCGCTCGCGCTCGTCGACTCGCTGCGCGCGGAATCAGCGTTAGGCAGCGGCGACGTACCGCGGGCGCAGTGCAGCGTGAGCATGCAGTGCGTTCGCGCCGCGGCACAGAAGGCCGGCGCTCGCTGGGCAGTGACGGGCACGGTGACCAAAGTCAGCAATCTGATCTGGTATCTGTCCGCGCAGCTGATCGACGTGACGAGCGGTCGCCTGGTCCTCGATGACGGCTTCGAGCTCAAGGGACCGCGCGACGAGATCGTTCCTCGCGGCGCGAGCTCCTTCGCTCGGCGCATCGAAACGGCTGCGGCGCGCGACTCGGGCGCATCGCGTTAGGGCTCGTGCGCCGACGCTAAAGCCGGTCGGTCACCACCCAGAAGGTGAAGCTGTCGCGCCCCGATTGGACCACGATGAACGGCAAGCCGCCACGCACGATGCCTTTGGCGATGTCCGACCCCGACGGCGCGGGGAAACGCGGCGGGTGCGTATGGAGTGTCGGCATCGTCCCGCAGTCGAACTGAACACCGAGCTCGCTGTTCTCGTGCTCGTTGTCTGACTGGACCACCTCGTCGACCACGGGCATCACCTGGCCGGCCGCGTCGGTGACCTTGTGCCACTTCGTGATGCAATACCCGTGTTCGATCTCCGGAGTGTACCGGGTGGCGAGATACTCGCGCGCGGCGGGCGTAACGTCACCAGCGTCGAATGACTGAAGGCCGCCCGAAACAACCGCGACGCACGCGACCACGCGCCACATCTGCACCGTGGGATCCTCTCGAGAGATCGTTGCGGCCGTCTGGCGGCGAAGGCGCCGCCGATTCCGGGCACGTGCCGGCTCGTACCGCACGTGTACCACGGCCTTCGAGAATCCGACGCGGGAAAGCCGAGACTGGTAACGCCCTACACGTACGCGCGCGCCAGCATGCCGGCTGCGGCGTCGTCGAGCAGGTCGGCGTTGCGCACTGCCTCGAAGCAGTCCAGCAGCTCCTCCGCCCGGAGCCGCCGCTTCCGGGCACCGCTGAAGTCGTGCACGATCCGCCCGCGGTGGATCATCACCGCCCGGTCGCCGAGCCTAACGACCTGCTGCATCGAGTGACTGACCATGAGCACTGTGAGTCGGTCGCGTACGATCATCTCGTGCGTCAGGCGCAGCACGTCCTCGGCGCTCCGAGGGTCGAGCGCCGCCATGTGCTCGTCCAGGAGCAGCACTTCCGGACGGACCAGCGTGGCCATCAACAACGCCAGCGCCTGCCGCTGGCCTCCCGACAGCTGCGCCATCGGCGTGTCGAGCCGGTCTTCGAGACCCATCGAGAGCCCTGCCACTCGGTCGGCCAGATCATGACGCGTTCTGGCGCTCAGCGCTGCCCGAAGCCCGCGCCGCGACGCAGCTCGCCCTCCCGCGAGCGCGAGGTTTTCCGCGACCGTGAGACTCGGCGCGGTGCCCAGAGCCGGTTCCTGCGATACCCGCCCAATCACGCGCGCGCGCTCGTGCGCCGGGCGACGTGTTACATCGACGCCACCCACTCGAATCGAACCGCGGTCAGGAACGAAGTCACCGGCCACGGCGGACAGGAGGGTCGACTTTCCGGACCCGTTCGGCCCGAACACGACGACGAACGCACCAGGCTCGATAGCCAGGTCGACGGCGTGGAGAGCGGTGACCTCGTTAGGCCCACCGCGGCCGAACGTGTGGCTCACGCCGTTGACTTCGATGGCGAACGGTTCCATCGTCGATCAACCCGCATCGCCGGTCGCCCGGCCTGGCCGGACGACCGTGTGGTGCACGCGGCTCTGCAGCACGAGAACGACGATCACGAAGCCGGCGGTCGTGAGCTTCAGCATGTTCGGATCGAGCCCGGCACGCAGCGCAGCCGCGATGAGCACTCGAAACAACACGGTGCCCGCGATGGCCCCGGTGAGCTCCGCCCCCAACCGCTCCCGGCCGGACAAGGCCTGGCCGAGGACGAGGCAGCCGACGGCACCGACGAAGGTGCCTAACGCCATCTCCACGCTCGCGAAACCCTGGTATTGCGAGAACAGCGCACCGGACAGGCCGACCAGCCCGTTGGCGATCGCGACGCCGAGCACGGTCATGCGACCGATGTCGACTCCCTGTGCGCGCGCCATCCTCGGGTTGTCACCGGCCGCGCGCAGCGCGAGGCCGAGGTGAGTCCGGAAGAACCAGGCGACAGCTGACGCGACTGCCGGGACCACGAGCAGCAGCAGAGCGAGCGACGCCCAACTTCCCGCGGCGACCGTCGTTCCGAACACGGTGATGTCACCAGCGCCCGCCCGGTGCCAGATTCGTTCGGCGCCCGAAAACAGGGTCTCGCGTGCGACGATCGATCGCTCGCCGCCACCCATGACGTAGAGCATGACCGAATAGAGCGCCGTGCTGGTGAGGATCCCGGCCAGCAGTGCGTCAATCCGCAACCGCGTGTGCAGGAGCCCGGTGGCCAGTCCCGCCAGGACGCCACCTGCGGCCCCGACACCCGTCGCGACTGTCGGCGGCGCCCCTCGGACGAGTGCCGTCGCCGCAACCGCCGCTCCGACACCGAACGCACCCTCGACCGTCAGATCGATCACGCGAAGGATGCGGAAGCTGACGAACACGCCGAGGGTTGCCAACGAGAGCAAGAGCCCCATGGCGAGCGCGCCGACGAGCAGGTTCATTGCGTTGACCCGCTGACGCACTCGACGGGGCCAACCCAGGCCAGCCCTCGCGCGAATCGGCTCTCGCGATGGCCGTTGCCACGGTCGTCGGCCAGGAGGTGAAGCACCGCTCGCAGCGTCTCCTTCTCGAACAGGTTTCCGACAACCCGAGTCAACTGCACGGTGCGACGAGCCACCGGCTGATACGAGAATACCGCAGCGTGAAAGTGGCCGAGCAGTCGGCCCGCACTGTCGAGCGGACGCACGTGCGGGAGAAGCGGTGGCTCGCCCGTTTGATCGATCACGCCAGCGATGAGCGCGGTCGCGCCAGTGTGTGCCGGCTCGGCGGTAAACGTCAGCCACTCGCGCAGCGAGGTGACGTCGAACCGCTGCGCGCCGTCGCCGGACGCCGGCGACACCCGGCGCGATGCGCCGACGAGCCACGCCGTCTCGGCGATCATGACGACGCCCGCGGACCTCGTGCCGGTGGCATCGAGGCACACGCTCGCCAATTCCGAGAGCGGGACCGTATCGCCACGGTGTTTCGCCGAAAAGCGAACCAGATGAGAAAAGCTCCCCTCGCACACGATCCCGCACGCGAGGGTCGCCCTCGGCACGTGCTCGCGGAGTGTCGTTAGGTAATCCGGAATGCGGCCCCCATCGGTGGGCTGGAACGCGACAACGCCGCCGACCCCCAGCAGCTCGCCCATCCGCGGTCCGCATTCATCGTAGTCGTCACCGAGTGCGCCGATGCCGATGCCAAACACACGCTCGGGGAACGACACCACCTCGCAGTCGCCCGTGGTCAGCCGTCCGTGGGTGACTCGTTCGGGGTCGCCCGAGAGGCGACAGGTGAGCACCGCGCCGGGCTCCGCTGCGAATGTCTCGTAGGCGCCGCGAGACGTCGCAGTCACGGGAGTACGCCAGTCGCGTGTGGGGCGAGCACGAGCCTCGAACGCGTCTGAGACGATGACAGGTCCGTCGGCTCGGGCCAGCGTGACCACGCGGTCGCCGAACCCCGCGTCGCCAAGAGCATCGGCAACAACGCGTGGGGGACTCGCGACGAGGAGATCGCCGCGAAGCGCGGTGAACTCCTGCACGCTCGTGATCAGGGCGCGCGCTCCAGCCGAGCTGACGTAGCTGACACGCGACAGGTCCGCGACGACGGACCGCACGCCGGCGCGCAACAGCTCATCGAGGGCGCCGGCGAGATTCCCCGCCCACTCGGCGTCCAAGCGGCCTTCGATGTGTACGACGGCACCCGGGCCGTCATACGTGGTGGTGACCTTCACACGGTCACATGTCAGTCATGGTCGACGCGCGCTGTCCGCAACCGACGTCTTCGTCGTCACCACGCGGTAGAATGGAATCTTGGCGGGGCTCTCGCCCTTCAACACGCGCCCGATCATCCGTCCGGCCACGACACCGCCTTCCTGAAAATCGGGGTAGACCGCAGCGGTCGCTCCGCGGAGCATCTCGAACGGCGACGGCGAGAATACCGGGACCTTGTTCTGCCGCGCGACCTGGATGATGCTCCCGAACGCCGCGTGCGCCGAGTTCCCGAAGATCTCGATCGCGTCCACCTTCCGCCCGATGAGGGCAGTGGCCGCGGTTCCGCCTTCACTCACGCTGCTCACAGGCGCCGAGATGACCTCCAGGTTCGTTCGCCGCCCGGCTTCGGCCATCTTGTCCTTCATCTCGACGGCGTACGGCTCATCCGGGCTGAACAGGATACCGACACGCCGCGCCTTCGGGATCGTCCGCTTGATGAGATCGATCCGCTTTTCCTGCTCCGGATCCCCGAACCCGGGAGAGTAGACCCCGGTGACGTTAGGCAGGTGACTCGAGTCGGATGACCCGGCGCCGGCCGCGAACGGGTCGGCCAGCACGTGAAACACGATCGGCGTGCCGTTCTTCACGCGCTGGAGCGCCGCCTTGAGCGTGGCGTCCTGCAGCGCGACGATCACCTTCACCTTCCGGTCGAGCGCCTGGTCGATCAGACTCGGCAGAGTTGCCAGGTCGCCCTGCGCGCTCGCGCTCCGAAACTCGAAGTCGCGCCCCTTCTTGAATCCCTCCTCCTGGAGGCCGACGTAGATCGCGTCCTCGCTCCACTCGCTGCCGATCCAGTCGGCGGCGCTCACGAGCGCGATCTGGACAGGGGCATCGGTGACTGTACCGCCGGCGCTGTCTCGGCGCGCGACCGCGCTGTCACGCCTGGTCGAACCGGACTCTCTCGTGCACGCCATCGCAACGGCGATGCAGACGGCGACGGTTCGCAAACCTCCAACCGACAGGAGCCGGGCCGTACGCGCGGGGCATGCTCTCATACGCCACCTCCGGAGGCCGTGCGCGCGCGGTGCCGGGACGGCGCGATATGATTGAAGCGACGTCCGGCGACCGCAACGCGTCGAGGTTAGCGCGACCCACGATAGCGCGCAAGCGAGGGAGACTGGCGCCCTCCGCTATCGTTACGAGTGGAACGATCGCGAGGAGGAGCTGTGGAAGAGCTCGACGCACTGATTCGTCGCGCCGACGAGGCCGACCGCGAGGCGATCGACAAGCTGTTCGCCATCCTCTACCACGAGCTCCACCGCCTGGCCGAGCAGAACCTGCAGCGCGCCGGTTCCGCGCTGACGCTCGGCACCACGACCCTGCTGCACGAGACGTATCTCAACATCGCGGGGCGCGAGAACATCGACTTTGCCGAGCGATCACGCTTTCTGGCGTACGCCGCACGAGCGATGCGTGGGCTGGTCATCGACTACGCGCGCCGCCGCCGGGCAAAGAAGCGAGGCCGCCAATTCGAGATCACGCTCGACAACGACGAGCCCGCGTCCGACCGATCGATGCCGGATGCAGCGGAGCTGGAGCGACTCGGTGAGGCGCTCGTCGAGCTGGCGCAATTTGCGCCGGCGCTCGCCGAGCTCGTCGACCTGCACTTCTTCTGCGGCTTCTCCTTCATCGAGATCGCGGAGCTCCGCGGGGTGTCGGAACGCACGGTGCGGCGTGACTGGCGCAAGGCGAGGTTACTCCTCCACCAGTCCCTGTTCGAGGACGACGATGCGCGAGGCTGAGGAGCGGAGTCGATGCCAGCGGTTGCCGGGATGCTAGCGTGGACGACCGCCCCTGGGCGAGGTCAAGACTCGCTCGTCCAGCCCGTACAGCCTCACGGCCGCCGCGAAACGCGCGCTCCCTCGCACCGAGTCGAACATCGGGTCTGCGAGCGGAACAATCGGTGCCTCCCCGCCGCGTGCCGAGGCCTCGAGCGCGGTCAAGGCGCGCGCAGTGTCGCCGAGTCCGAGATAGGCGTAGCTGAGCGCTCTGGCCACGTGCCACTCGCCGCGGTGTGATTCCAACTCGCGCACCAATTCGGCTGCCGCGGCGCGGTCGCCCGTGGCGCCGAGAACGTAGGCGGCGACGCCGTTGAAGGGCAACTCCAGCTTGGCGCGGGCGAGGGCTCGGGCCTCTTCGGGACGACCGTCGGCCAGCACGGCGCCCGCGAGCACCGAGTGCATCACGGCGAGCGACGAGTCGAGCTCGTATGCGCGCCGACTCTCCGCCAGTGACTCGTCGTACCGCCCCTCGAGCGACAGGACGTACGCCAGCATCTGCGATGCGGTCCCG
>DASUGD010000277.1:0-12183 GCA_036274195.1 Gemmatimonadaceae bacterium
CGACGACCAGAAGATCTACGACTACAACTACCAGGCGGTCCGCGAGTCGATCCAGCGCGCCCTGGCCGGCGAGCCCAAGGTCGACGACGTCATCGCCCGCGCCCGCACCGCCAAACACCCCTTCGCCGGCAACGCCGAAGCCAAGCACGGCGACTCGGTCGGCAAAGCCGGTGGTAAGCAGATGCACGGCGCCAATATGTAGGGAATCGGAATGGCGGGAACCGGGAACGGGAACGGGGAACCGTGCTTCTATGCGGAGCCTCGGTTCCCTGTTCCCGGGTCCCAGTTCCCTCTGTCGCCGTCCCGGTAGCTATGAAGAAACTCCTCCTCCACCTCGACACCTCGCCGGCCCCAAGCGTGTTCGATCGCGTCGTCGCCTACGACGCCGGCGCGGACGAGGTGCTGAGCTACGGCGGCGTGACGGCCGACTCCGCTCGAGATCTCGTGCACGGCGCGATGTTCACGCGCGGACCCAAGGACCTCCACAACACCGCCATCTTCATCGGCGGCGCCGACATGGCCGCCGGCGAGCGGCTGCTCGCGGCCGTCCAGAAGACAATGTTCGACCCGCTCCGCGTGTCGGTGATGCTCGACTCCAACGGCTCCAACACCACCGCCGTCGCCGCCGTCGCGAAGCTCGTCCAAACGATCGGCAACGTGAAAGGCCGCCGGGCAGTCATCGTCGCCGGCACCGGCCCAGTAGGCACTCGCGCCGCAGGACTCCTGGCGCGCGATGGCGCGCGCGTCACGATCACCTCTCGCCACGGCGACGAAGCCAAACGCGTGTGCGAAGCCATCAAGGCCCGCTTCGGCGGCGAGGTCGACGCGAGCGTCGTGGCCGACCCGTCACAGCTCGCCGCCGCGTTAGGTGACGCCGAGCTGCTGCTGAACGCCGGCCCGGCCGGCGTCCAGCTCGTTCCCCGGGACGCGTGGATGAACCGGCCGACACTGCGCGTCGTCGCCGACCTCAACGCCGTACCGCCGTTAGGCATCGAAGGCGTCGATCTCACCGACGCCGGCGTCGACCGCGGCGGCGCGAAAGTTTTCGGCGCGCTGGGCGTCGGCAACTTCAAGATGAAGGTGCACAAGCGCTGCATCGCGAAGCTGTTCGAGCGCAACGACCTCGTCCTCGATGCCGAGTCCATCGGCGACGTCGCGCGTGAGCTCGTCCAGTCCGTCCCGCAGCCGTCGTCAGTTCCGCCGCCGGGGTGACGACGTGCCACGCGTCATCGGGATCGATCCCGGTACCGTCAGCATCGACGTGTGCGGACTCGACGATGGCCGGCTGTTCCTCGACGAATCCTACCCCACGCACGATGCGCTCGCCGATGCGTCGCGGTTCGTGGCACTGCTCCAGTCGCATGCCCCGCTCGACCTCATCGCCGGGCCATCGGGATACGGATTGCCGCTGCGTCGCGCGCGTGACCTCACGGAGACGGACCTCCGCCTCGCCTACCTCGCCGTGGACGGCGAAGCGGGAGGTATCGGCGGCCTGCGCTCACTCGCCCGCGCACTCGCGGCGTCGAAGCTGCCGGTCGTGTTCACGCCCGGCGTCATTCATCTCGACACCGTGCCGGCGCACCGCAAGGTGAACCGGGTCGACATGGGAACCGCAGACAAGGTGTGCGCGACGGCACTGGCCGTACGCGACTCGGCGACTCGCCAGAAATGCGACGTCGCCGACGTCTCGCTCATCCACCTCGAGCTCGGCGGCGCGTTCTCGGCCGCGATCGCCGTGGAACACGGGCAGATCGTCGACGGCCTCGGCGGGTCGTCGGGACCGTTAGGCATCCGGTCTCCCGGTGCGCTCGATGGTGAGGTCGCGTATCTGGCCGGCACCATCACGAAAGGCATGCTGTTCGAGGGTGGCGCGGGAACACTTGCCGGCGGAGACCACGGTTCCATTGACTGGCTCGTGGCGCCGCGCACGCCCTCGGA
Organism: Gemmatimonadaceae bacterium; assembly: GCA_036274195.1. Taxonomy (GTDB): domain Bacteria; phylum Gemmatimonadota; class Gemmatimonadetes; order Gemmatimonadales; family Gemmatimonadaceae; genus JAJKIV01. Next base: position 1,939 of record DASUGD010000277.1, read on the forward strand.
GAAGGCTGCGGGGCTCGCCTACGTGGAAGCCGCGCTCAAAGCCGTCGCCGCCCTTCTCGTCTCGGCGCCGAGTGCGCGAGAGGTCGCAATCTCGGGTCGGGTTGCGACACTCGACGGCGTGCTGAGCGAGCTGGCGCGTCGCCTTGCCGCGGCCGCCCCGAAGGTTGCGCTGCATCGCCTCGCCGGGTTCGCGACCCGCGCGAAGCAGGGCGCACAGGGAGCGGCACTCATCGCCGACGGGCTCGCCGGCGGCCAGAACGCTCATCTCGTCAACCGGCTCGGGATCGCGCGGTCCCGCGGAACGGTGTTGGACCACATCGTGTTCTTCCCGGCGAGCGTGGCGTACGACCGCCTCGGCATCGCGCGTGCCTGACGTGGACCGGGGTCGCCGAGTGCTTCTGGTGGGCGTCTCCACCCGCGCAATGGCCGAGTCGGCAGCGCTGTCGGGGTACGCGGTGTGGTCGCTCGACGCGTTCGGCGATCTCGACCAGCATCCCGGAGTTCGAGCCGTGTCTCTGCCGCGAGACGTTGGCGTGCCGTTCACCGTGGAAGCGGTGGTCCGCGCTGCAGAGTCGATCGAGGTCGATGCCGTCGCCTACCTGTCGCCGTTCGAGAATCACCCGGCTGCCGTCGAACGCCTCGCGCGCGGACGAACGCTGTTGGGCAACGGCGCATCGGTGCTGCGGAGCGTTCGCGAGCCGGGCACGATCTCCCGCGCGGCGCGAGTCTCCAATCCCGATCGGTGGCTCGTCAAACCGCGCGCCTCTGGCGGCGGACATGGAATCGACTGGTGGTCTCCCGGCACGCCGGTGCCGGCCGGCTCGCATGTCGAACCGTTCATCGATGGCGAGCCCGGCTCCATCGTGTTCGTCGCCGCCGGGCGAGACCTCATCCCCCTCGGCCTAACGAGACAGCTGGTTGGCGACGCCCCGTTCGGCGCGACCGGGTTTCGGTATTGCGGCAGCATCCTCCATGTCATCCCGAGCCGCCAGGCGAGGGATCGCGATCGGACCGAAAGAGAGCTGTGTCAGCTGCTCGACTCGGCACTGGCCGTCGCCCGCGGTGTCGTGGCTGAATTCGACCTCGTGGGCGTCAACTGCATCGACTTCATTGCACGCGACGGCATCGCGATACCCATCGAGATCAATCCTCGCTGGTCTGCCTCGATGGAGCTGGTCGAACGCGCGCACGCGGTTTCCGTATTCGGCATGCACGCCGCGGCCTGCGCACGAGGCGAGCTTCCGACGCTCGATCTCGCACTCGCGCACACCGGCACGGCGGTGTCCGGCAAGGCGATCCTGTTCGCGCGCCACGACATCACCTGCGGTGACACCACCGCGTGGCTTGGAGATGACAGCGTGCGCGACGTCCCACACCCCGGCGAGCGCATCCCGGCCGGCCGACCCGTCTGTACGGTCTTCGCCATGGCCGCGGACCCCGACACGTGTTACGCCGGTCTCGTCGCCCGCGCGAATCGCGTGTACGAGACCCTCGAGTCCTGGGCCAGCGTGCCGGCATGACGCAACCCTCGGTCACCAGCAACGTCACCTGCCTGGGCTGCGGCTGTGCATGCGATGACATCGATGTCATCGTCGAACGCGACCGCATCGTCGACGCCCGCAACGCATGCGCGCTCGGTCGTCGATGGTTCGGGGACGGTCAGGTTCCGTCGGCCATTCGCGTTGACGGAGCTGACGTCAGTCTGGAGCAGGCGGTGAGCTCCGCCGCGACTCGGCTTTGCGAAGCGACGCGGCCGTTCGTCTACGTCGCGCCGGCTCTCTCGTGCGAGGCGCAGCGTGAAGCGGCGGGCATCGCCGACATCCTGCGCGCCCGGCTCGACTCCGTCACGAGCTCGACAGCGCTGCTCGGTACGCTTGCCGCCCAGGAGCATGGCTCCGCCTCCGCCACGTTAGGCGAGCTCCGGAACCGCGCCGATGTCGTGGTGTTCTGGGCCGTCGATATCGAGGGCAGGTATCCGCGGTTCGCCTCGCGATACGCACCCGGCCCGCCTGGAGTCTACGTGCCGGACGGCCGGCGCTCGCGAACCGTGTTGGCCGTCGACATTGGACGGGCTACTGCGACCGTCGATTCGGACGTACGCGTCGCAATCGAACCCGCCGACGAGCTCGCAACGCTCATCGCGCTCGAGGCGTTCATCCGTTCCCCCGACACGTCCGGCAATCTTGCTGCGCTCGCGGACGCCCCGCGGAACACCGCACGAGAGCTCGCAACGGCGCTCCTTGCCGCACGATACACCGCGCTCGTCTACGACGCCGAGCCTGACGACCGGTCCGAGCGGACGAGCGTGCGCTTCGAGGCGCTCGTGTCGTTGGCGCAAGCATTGAATGATCGCACCCGCTGCGCCGCACTCGGGCTCCGCGCCGGCGGTAACCGCTCCGGTGCCGACTCCGTGTTCGTCGCGCAGACCGGCTACCCATGTGCCATCGACTTCGCGCGCGGATACCCGCGTTACGTCCCGTATGCCGGGACGGCGGTCGACGTCCTTCGCCGCCGCGAGGCCGACGTGGTGCTCGTGGCGGGAGATCGGACAAGCTTTCCAGGCGACATCGCCGCCTCGCTCGCCAACGTCTACTCCGTTGTGATCGGCCCGCACGCAAGCACTGCCGCGTCAGGCGCGCGCGGGGTGATCATCGATACCGGCATCGATGGGATCCACGCGTCGGGCACGGCACTGCGCACCGACGACGTGCCGCTGCCGCTTCGCGCCTCATTGAACGGGCCACGGTCCACTGCCGAAACCATTCGGGCCGTCGCGTCAGGCATCCGTCACGTACTGTCGAGCGCCCGCAGCGCTCGACCGATGGCGTTAGGCTCGTGAACCAGCTTCGCATCACCGGCGGATCGGTGTACGATCCCGCAAACGCCGTCGACGGCGACGTACGCGACATCTGCATCGAAGATGGACGCATCGTCGCGTCCTTGCCCGACTCGGCACCGCGGCTCGACGCGCGCGGCATGGTGGTCATGCCCGGTGGCGTCGACATGCATTGCCACGTCGCGAGCAGCTCGGTGAACGTCGCGCGACGCCTTCTGCCGGAGGACCACAGCCTTCATCCCGCTGCGGCGCCAGTGCTCGACCACGAGGGCGAGGTGCCGCGCTCAGGCGCGGACGGAACGGTGCCAACGACCTTCACCACCGGTTACCGCTACGCGGGACTCGGCTACACGACCGTGTTCGACGCGGCGGTTGCCCCGGTCATGGCTCGCACCGCACACAGCCAGCTGGATGACACCCCGATCGTGGACGGCGGGTTCTTCGCGCTGCTCGGCAATGACGACTATCTGCTCCGGCTCGTCGACTCCGGCGATCGCGAGCGCGCACGCGAATACGCGGCCTGGGTGCTCGCATCCGTGGGCGCCTACGCCATCAAGATCGTGAATCCGGCGGGCGTCGAGCTCTGGAAGCGGGGCACGAAGGAGCATACCGGCCTGGATACGGCGTTAGGTAGCAGTCGAGTGACACCGCGCGCAATCCTCGAGACGCTCGTGGACGCGGCCAACGCGCTGCAGCTCCCGCACGCCGCACACATCCACTGCAACAACCTCGGCCTGCCGGGCAACTCGGCGACGACGCTCGCGACGATGGCCGCGCTCGATGGGCGGCGCGCCCATTTCACCCACCTCCAGTTTCACAGCTACGGGATGACGCCGGAGGGACGGTGGCGATCGGCAGCACGCGAAATCGTCGAGTACGTGAACACGCACCAGCACGTGAGCGGCGACGTCGGTCAAGTCATGTTCGGGCCGGCCGCGACGATCACCGCCGACGCACCGGTCGAATACCTGCTGCACAAGAGCAGTGGCCGGAAATGGGCGAATGTCGACATCGAGCTCGAGACGGGATGCGGGGTCGTACCGCACGAGTACCGGGACAGGAACGCCGTCGCCGCGCTCCAGTGGGCTATCGGTCTCGAGCTCTTTCTGCTGTCCTCCGATCCGTGGCGCCTGGTTCTCTCGACCGATCACCCGAACGGCGGCTCGTTCAAGTCATACCCTGAGCTCATCCGACTCCTCATGGACCGCGTGTACCGCGACGAGCAGATCGCACGCGTAGAGCGAAAGCTCCTGGCCGGCAGCGCGCTCGCCGATGGCATCCGGCGAGAGTACTCGTTGCGCGAGATCGCCATCATCACGCGCGCCGGGCCTGCGCGTCTGCTCGGACTCCGGAACAAGGGACATCTCGGTGTCGGTGCCGACGCGGACGTGACGATCTATGTGCCTGACGACAACCGGGCGACGATGTTTTCCACACCTCGCTACGTGGTAAAGGAGGGCGTGCTCGTCGTCGAGGAAGGCCAGCTCCGCCGCGCGCCCGCCGGGCATCGCCTCCACGTGCGTCCGTCGTTCGACCCCGGTGTCAACCGCGACATCGAGCGGTACTTCGACCAGTACGGCACCGTGCGATTCGCGAACTATCCCGTTACCGGCGTGCGCGACTCGCCGCTTCCGGTTGGGGGGCGCTGACGTGTACGTCAACGGCGTCTTCATCGATGACACGTTCGCCGAGGCGTTCCCGATGCGCGCCGCTCGCATTGTGGTGACGGCGGTGAGCGCGCGCTGGGCTCGTGAGGCGGCCCTCAAGCTCACGGGCTTCGCGACGTCGGTCATCGCCTGCAAGTGCGAGGCAGCGATCGAGCGCGAGCTCGAGCCGCGCGATACGCCCGACGCCCGGCCCGGGGTGAGCGTGCTGTTGTTCGCCATGGACACCGAGGGCCTTGGCAAGCGGCTCGTGGAGCGCATAGGCCAGACCGTCCTCACGTGTCCGACGACGAGCTGCTTCGACGGGCTCCCCGACGCCGAGAAGCGCCTAACGCCTGGCAAGTCGCTGCGCGTCTTTGGCGACGGGTTTCAGGGCAGCAAGGTCGTGGGCCGCGATCGGTTCTGGCGCGTGCCGGTCATGGACGGCGAGTGCCTGCTACAGGAGAGCTTCGGCGTCGCGAAGGGTATCGGTGGCGGAAACTTCATCATCCTTGGCGCTGATTCACGGAGCACGCTGGCCGCCGCGGAAGCGTCGGTTGCGGCGATCGCGAACATGGAGGGCGTCATTCTCCCCTTCCCGGGCGGCATTGCGCGGAGCGGGAGCAAGGTCGGGTCGCGCCGCTACAAGTCGCTCGCCGCGTCGACGAATGACGCGTACTGCCCGACGCTGCGGCCACTGACCGTGTCGTCACTGCCTGCCGACGTGGATTCCGTGTTGGAGGTCGTGCTCGATGGCCTCGACGAGGAGTCGATCCGGCGAGCCATGCGCGCTGGGGTAGCGGCGGCGTGTCTCCCCGGCGTTCGCGCCATCACGGCCGGGAATTACGGCGGCAAGCTCGGACCGCACCATTTTCCGCTGCGCTCGATCATGGACGGGAAGGCCGATGCAGGAGCACGCACGTGAGCGATCGTGTCACGTTGACGCTCCGGGCACCGCTCGACGAATCGATCGAAGCCGACGCCATTGTGCCCAATGCGTTCGCGACGCTCGGCGAAGCCGAGATCGGGGCGCTGCCGGTGTGGGCAGGCCGCGTACGTCGCGCAGTCGCGGACTACTTCGATGTCCGCGGCAGCCGGTCGACATCGGTACGCATCGTCGGTGACGTCAGGCGCGCGCACGGCATCGCCACCGGAATGGCAGCGGGCGATCTGGTCGTGGACGGCGATGCGGGCGCTCGCGTTGCGGCCGGGATGAGCGGCGGCCGGGCGGAGGTGTTCGGGAGCGCGGGTGACGAGGCAGGCGTCGCCATGTCGGGCGGTTCACTCCGCATCCGGCGGGATGCGGGGGACCGTGTGGGAGCCGGGCTGGCGGGCGCCTCTCGCGGCATGACCGGAGGTGAGATCGTCGTCGGCGGATCGGTGGGGGCTCATGCCGGCGCCCGCATGCGTCGTGGATTGCTGTTCGTCGGTGGAGATGCTGGGGCGCTCGCGGCACGGGCGATCATCGCGGGCACGGTCATCGTGATCGGTCGCGTGGGCCCGCAGCCGGCGTTCGCGAACAAGCGCGGGAGCCTGGTCGTCGCCGGCGGTGTCGATGTGCCGGCGACATACCGCCATGCCTGCGACTACGAGCCACCACACGTGCGCCTGGCGTTCACCTACCTCGCCCGACGGTATGATCTGTCGTTAGACGCCGGGCTCGTGGAGGGGACGTACCGCCGGTATTGTGGCGACGCAGGCACCGTAGGTCGGGGGGAGATTCTGGAATGGATTCGGGAATGAACCGCGGACTCAACGCTCGCGCCGCCGAGCTCGCCGACCGGCTCGCCGACGACGCGGCCACGTACGGCGTGAACGTACACGCCCTGCCCGGCGGCGCACGCGTGATCGACGCCGGTGTCGAGGCAACCGGCGGTTTCGCGGCTGGCCTGGCAATGGTGCACGCGTGCATGGGCGGGTTGGGTCATGCGTCCTTCGTTCCACTTTCGATCGGCGGCGACCCATATAACGGCGTCCACGTCTGGACCGATCATCCGTCGACCGCCTGTATGGCGTCGCAGTACGCCGGCTGGGCTCTGCAGGTTGGTGGCTATTTCGCGATGGCCTCCGGCCCGCTGCGTGCCGTCGCCCGCGTCGAGCATGAGCTGTTCGACAAGCTCGGCTACTCGGAGCAGTCAGAACGCGGCGTGCTCGTGCTCGAGACCAGATCGCTTCCCACCGACGCCGTCGTCGCGCTGGTGAGCGAACGGACTGGACTTCCGCGCGGGGCACTCACGTTCATCGCCGCGCCCACGGCCAGCGTCGCGGGCGGTGTCCAGATCTCTGCCCGGGTCATCGAGACCGGCCTGCACAAGATGGACGTGCTCGGGTTCGACGTCAGGCTCGTGACCCACGCGATGGGGAACGCGCCAATACCTCCGGTCGCGAAGAACGACCTGCGCGCCATTGGCAGGACGAACGACTGCATCCTCTATGGCGGCCAGGCGCACTACACCGTCCGTGCGGACGATGCCACGCTCGAGGAGCTCGCGGCGAAAATCCCGGCGTCCGCCTCGAGCGACTACGGCACGCCGTTCTACGAGATTTTCCAGCGGTACGACCGCGACTTCTACAAGATCGACAAGCTGCTGTTCAGCCCTGGAGAGGTATGGCTCACGAGTGCTACGACGGGCCGTACGTTTCACGGCGGAACGCTCAATCGCAGCGTGCTGCGTGAATCACTCTACCCGTGAAGTACAACCGGTCGCCTGCCGCCTAACGTGCACGTCCCGATCCTGAGCGCTCGCACCGGCTGGCACACCGACGAGCTGCTCCGCGCGCTCGCCGCTCGCGGTCACACCGGCACCGTCTTGCCATACGAGTCGCTCGTGGCCCGGATCGCCCCACGAGACTCGACTGCGACGCTATCGGCGACGGCGCACCAGCTGCTGTCCGCGCCAGCCGTCCTCGCCCGAATCATCCCGAACGGCTCGCTCGAGCAGATCATCTATCGGGTAGATGCCCTGCACTGGCTCGAGAACCGTGGCGTCAAAGTCATGAACTCACCTCGAGCCATCGAGCGCTGCGTCGACAAGTTCTACACGTCCGCGCTGCTACGCGAAGCCGGGATCGACACGCCCGAGACGGTCGTGTGCGAGCGCATGGATGACGCAATGGCAGCCGTTCGCGAGATGGGGGACGTGATCGTGAAGCCGCTCTTCGGCTCGATGGGACACGGCATGGTGCGCGTGAGCGACCCGGAAACGGCGTATCGTGTCTTTCGTGCACTCGAGCTGGCACGCGCGGTGTTCTACCTGCAGCGCGTCGTCGAGCATGGCGGGTGTGACGTGCGCGCGTTCGTCGTCGGCGATCGCGTCGCCGCGGCGATCGAGCGTCGGGCCCGTGACGGCGGCTGGCGCACCAACATCTCGCTCGGCGGCGAAGCGCGTGCCATCGACCTGTCGCCGGCCTGGTCGGAGCTCGCGCTCACCGCCGCTCGCGCGGTGGGGGCGGACTACGCTGGCGTTGACCTGCTGCCCGCATCCGACGGGACCGTCCATGTCCTCGAGGTGAACGGCATTCCCGGCTGGTCCGGCGCACAGAAGGCGACCTCCGTGGACATCGCCGGCGCGATCGTCGATCACCTCCTGGACTCCGTATGCGACTGAGCGCGAGCGGACGCGTCGACATCGCCGCGGCCGCACAGCTTGCCTGCCTGCTGGAGGCGTTTGCCCCAAAGCCCGGGAACGTTTCGCCGGGCGCCGGCTTCGGCGATACCTCGTACCTCGATTTCCTCGCCAGTGCGGCCGCCATCGGCCGCTCGTTAGGTTCCGCCTCGCGCCCGCTCGGCGAGGTCATTCTCATGGCCGTGCGGGACACCCGAAGATGGGTCGACGTCAACACCAACCTCGGGATCGTTCTCCTCCTTGCTCCGCTCGCCCGCGCCGCCGCCCTGTGCCCGCCGCCCGATGACGCACCGATCGAGCTCGGCGAGCTCCGCACCTCACTCGCGACCGTGCTGGCCGAGTCGACCGTCGATGACGCCCGCGCGGCATACGAAGCGATTCGACTCGCCTCACCCGGCGGGCTCGGCTCTGCCGATTCTCAGGATGTCGCCAGCGAGCCGACGGTGACGCTCGTGAGCGCAATGCGTCTTGCCGCCGACCGCGACGGCGTCGCCTACGAGTACGCGACCGACTTTCGCGCTACCTTTGAGGTAGGCGCCGTCGCGCTGCGCGCGGCACGTCGCGCTGGGCTCGACTGGAACGACGCAGTCGTGGAGACCTATCTGACATTGCTCGCGGCCTACCCCGATACCCACATCGCTCGCCGCGCCGGCCATGCCCGAGCGGCGGAAGTCACCCGCACGGCCGGCGCCGTTCTGGATGTCGGCGGCGTCAGGTCGGCTGCAGGCCGCGCCGCGATCGCGCAGCTGCACGCCGACCTGTCCGATCCGCGCAACCTTTCCAACCCGGGAACCACCGCCGACATCACGACGGCGGCCATCTTCGTCACGCTGCTCACCGGCGGCTGGCACTCGAGACACGGAGGCAGCGATGCGGCACCGCGGTGAGTATCGCGTCTCGGTGACGAAGGACTACCTGGTCTTCGCCTCCGCGCACTTCATCACGTTCACCGGGCACCGCTGCGAGACGCTGCACGGCCACAACTACCGCGCGAGCGTGGTGGTCGAAGGCGCACTCGAACCCGAAAGCTGGTACGTCTTCGACTTCGTGACCCTCAAGCGCATCATGCGCAAGCTCTGCGACGAGATCGACCACAAGGTGCTGCTCGCGACCGAGAACCCACACCTGACGATCGCCGAGCAGGGGGACTCGGTAACCGTGGCCTATGATGGTACGCCACGCTACGTCTTCCCCAGGCGGGACTGCGCCCTGCTGCCCGTACCCAACACGACGGTCGAGATGCTCGCGGAGCTCCTGACCGACCGACTGCAGACCGAGCTCGCAAAGGAAGGCGCGACTGGCCTCCGAGCCATCGAGATGGAGGTCGAGGAGAACTTCGGGCAGTCGGCGACGTACCGCCTCACGTTAGGCGAAGCGCACCGCTGAGCAGGGCGGTTGCCACGAGCGCCCCGTCGCACCCGGCGCGCGCCAACCCGTCCACGTCCTCGGCGCTCCGCACGCCACCGCCAGCGAACAGCGCCGCCTCCGGCGCCGCGCGCCGTATTGCCGTCATTGATTCGAGATCCGGGCCCCGCCCGCTCCCGACGCGCGCCACGTCGAGCACGATGAGGGTCCCGGCCCCCCTCTCGGCGGCACTCCTGCCGATCTCCGCGGCCGACCACCCGGAATGCTCTGCGCCGGGCAACGAGATCGGTATGCCGTCACGAAGGTCGACGCTGAACGCGGCCCGCTGGCTGCCGATCGCCCGGCTGATCTCCCCCAGCGCATCGAGGCTGGTCAGCGTCTCCAGTCCGACGATGACGGTCGTCGCGCCAGCTTCGAGGACCGCGTTCGCGGCGGCCGGCGTCGTGACGCCGGCGTCGACCCACACCGGGGTGCCTAACGCGGTGATTTGCGCGAGCACCCCGGCGTTCGTGACGCCCGGGTCACCTTCGATCGCGTCGAGGTCGGCAACATAGAGCTCCCGCACGCCAAGCCGGTCGACGTACGCCCGCGCCAGCGTGACCGCGTCGCCATCCACTCGCTCACCAACCGCAGCCACAACCGGCGCGTACTCCCTCCGCCGCCCTCCGCGCGCATGCACAGCCCGGCCACCTCGGAGGTCTATGACCCCAACGATTCGCATGCGTTTGCCCCGTAAGGGGTCAGAGTCATAATTCATCGTTTCCTCGCGGCCGGC
>DASUGD010000278.1:0-19448 GCA_036274195.1 Gemmatimonadaceae bacterium
CGTTAGGCGAGCGCGAGTGCTCGGTTCAGCGCCGCCACCAGAAGATGCTCGAGGAGGCGCCGAGCGTGGCCGTGTCGCCCGCGCTGCGCCGGGAGATGGGCGAAACGGCCGTGCGTGCCGCGCGCGCCGCCGGTTACGTGAATGCCGGGACCTGTGAGTTCCTGTTGGACCAGGACGGCCGATTCTACTTCCTGGAGATGAACACGCGGCTGCAGGTGGAGCATCCGGTAACCGAGCTCGTCACCGGCATCGACCTGGTGCAGTGGCAGCTTCGTGTTGCCGCGGGCGAACGACTCCCGTTCGCGCAAGAGGAGATCGAACCGCGCGGGTGGGCCATCGAGTGCCGCATAACGAGTGAAAATCCCGAGAACGGGTTTCTGCCATCCACCGGACGCATCGAGTATCTGCACGTACCCACCGGCCCCGGTGTGCGCTGGGATGGTGGCATCGAGACCGGCAGCGAGGTCGGGCTGCACTACGATCCGATGCTGGCCAAACTCATCGTGTGGGCGCCGGACCGTGCGAGGGCGGTGGATCGCATGCATCGCGCGCTGCTCGAGCTCACCGTGCACGGGGTGGAGACGTCGCGCGATTTTCACCTTCGTGTGATGGAAGACGACGAGTTCCGGCGCGGCGCCATCGAGATCCAGTGGCTGGAGCGCCGGCTGCCTACGCTCGTCAGGACGACGCCGCCGGAGGATGGCGTGGTCGCCGCTGCGGTTGCCGCCGCGCTGATCGCGCACCGGGATCGGACCGGCAGAGTGAATGCGGGCAAGCTCGATCGATCGGCGAGCGGTGATGGCGGCACGAGCGCAGCCACGAACGGCGCGCCGCACGACGCGTGGAAGCAAGCCGCCCGGCGTGAGGCGATCGGCGAGCGATGGTAGCTGCATCACTCGCGCGCCTGCGCGTGGATTCGATCGCCGCTGGCGGCGATGGCGTAGCGCGACACGATGGGATGGCGGTGTTCATCCCTCGCACCGCGCCGGGCGATCTCGTCGACGTCAGCCTGGAGCCTCACGGGCGATTCGCTCGCGGCTCGGTCGTCGCGTTGGTTGAACCGTCATCGAGCCGGGTCGCACCACCATGTCACCACTACACCCGCGATCGATGCGGCGGGTGTCAGCTGCAGCACATGACGTACGACAGTCAGCTCAGCGCCAAGAGCACGATCGTCCGAGATGCGATGCAGCGGATCGGGAAGCGTGAAGCACCGTCGGTGAGCGTCGTGCCAAGTCCGATGCCGTGGGGCTACCGGACGAAGCTGACGCTGGCGCTGCGGTGGTCCGGCAACCGATGGATCGCGGGCCTGCATCGTTTCGACGATCCGAACGCGGTCTTTCAGCTCGAGCAATGTCCGATCACCGACGAACGCGTTGTCGAGATCTGGCGCAGGATCTTCGCCGCCTCCTCACTGCTTCCGAGATCGCGGCGACTCCGCGGCGCCGTTAGGCTGACACGTGACGGCGCGTCGTTCGTGCTCGAAGGTGCCACACAGTGGCAAGGGGTACGCGAGATGGCTGAACGCGTGCCGGAGCTCACCACCGTGTGGTGGGAGCCACAAGGCGGTCGCCGTCGTCTGCTGGTGGATCGGCGCAGCGCTGCGGTCGGCCTCGGCGGCCCGAAATCACCGGACGCGTCGTTCGCGCAGGTCAACACGGCTGCGGCGGAGCTCCTTCACGCGCACGTGATCTCCCGTGCGATGTCGCACGCGCCCGCGACTCTCATCGATGCGTATGCCGGCACGGGAGCGACCGCCATTGCACTCGCCAGCCGTGGTGTGCGCGTCACTGCGATCGAGCTCGACCCGGCGGCCGCACGGTGGGTCGCGTCGCATCTGCCGTCCGGGTCGCGATCGGTGGTTGCGCGTGTCGAGGACGCGCTCGATGCAGCGCTGCCGGCGGACGTGGTGATCGTGAATCCCCCCCGAGCCGGTGTGGACGAGCGTGTGGCCAGAGCGCTGCAGGCAGCAACCGATTCTCAGGCGATCGTCTACGTGAGCTGCAACCCGGCGACGCTTGCCCGTGACGTCCAGCGCATGCCGCGGTACCGCGTGGCGTCACTCACGTCGTTCGACATGTTTCCGCAGACGGCGCACGTCGAGACCGTCTGCGAGCTCGTTCCGGAGGTTGCGTGAAATACGTGGTCGACGTAGGTGGCCGGAACGTGGACGTCGAGCTCGATGGTGAGCAGGTCACGGTCAACGGGACCGTACTGTCGGCCAGCCTGTCCGAGTTGACCGGGACCCCGATCGTACTCATGTCGCTTGGCGACAGCGTCCACCGCGTCGTCGTGACGCGAAGGCCCGAGCGAGGACGTTATGTGCTGTCCCTCGATGGCCGGCGGTATGAGGTCGAGGCGTTGGACGAACGCACGCGCGCGATTCGCCAATTGTCGAACCATGCGAGCGGGCCGAAGGGCCCGGCCCCACTCGTTGCTCCGATGCCCGGGCTCATCGTGCGCGTGTCGGTCGAGGTGGGCGCGAGCGTTCAGCCCGGACAGGGCCTGGTGGTGATGGAAGCGATGAAGATGGAGAACGAGCTCCGGTCCTCGTCGGCCGGGGTTGTGCGGGCGATTCGCGCGGCGGCGGGGACAGCGGTGGAGCGTGGGGCCGTGTTGGTCGAGCTCGAATGAGCTCGCGGGTCGCATCCGTTGACAACACGTAAATGCTTGTCTAGCTTACGTGTCTGCCAATTTTAGGTAGCAGTTGCCGTCCGCCGCCCGCGTTCGTGCCTGGCGTGCGGCCCGTTCACGTCCGGAATCAACTTGTCAATGAGCACCTATACCGCGACGCCAAAGGACATCGAGCATCGGTGGTACATCGTCGATGCCGACGGGATGGTCCTCGGTCGTCTCGCCGCTGAGATCGTGCGCGTTCTGCGCGGCAAGCACAAGCCGATGTACACGCCGCACATGGACACCGGCGATAGCGTGATCGTCATCAACGCCGCCAAGGTGAAGCTGACGGGGCGCAAGCTCGAGCAGAAGCGCTACTTCTCGCACACCGGCTACATGGGTCACGAGAAGTTCACCCCCGCGGCGTCCATGCTGGCGAAGCATCCCGAGCGCGTGATCGAGAGGGCGGTGTACGGCATGCTGCCCAAGAGCGCCCTCGGTCGCCAGACGCTCCGCCGCAAGCTTCGCGTGTACGCCACGGCCAATCACCCGCACGTCGCGCAGCAGCCCGCCGTGCTGAAGCTCAACGCCCGCACCAACGAGACGAAGTAATGGCTGATAGCTCGACGACGCACGCCGTTGGCCGCCGCAAGGAAGCGGTGTGCCGCGTCTACATTCGCCCCGGCTCCGGCAAGTGGGACGTCAACGGTCGCACGTTAGGCGACTACTTCCCGCGCGCCGCGCTCGTGTCGGCCATCCAGCAGCCGTTCACGGCCACCGATACGCTTGGCCGGTTCGACGTTCGCGCGAACGTCGATGGCGGCGGGCAGACCGGTCAGGCAGGCGCGCTGCGTCTCGCCGTTGCCCGCGCGCTCGTCGCCCTCGATGAGTCCCATCGCCGCAAGCTTCGCGATCTGGGCCTTCTGACGCGTGACGCCCGCGCGGTCGAGCGCAAGAAGCCCGGCCGTCCCAAGGCGCGCAAGCGATTCCAGTTCAGCAAGCGCTAACGCGCTTGCCTCACAGCTATCAGCCATCGGCCATCGGTGGTCGAACGCTGATACTAGTTCACAACCAAACACGCTTCCCGAGTCACCGCGGGGTCTGGCTCTGCCAGTCGACGGCGACGCTGACGGAAGCGGACGACTAACCCAACGAGGTTCGACAACCAATGCAGCCCAGTCTCCAACAGCTCCTCGAGGCCGGTGTCCACTTTGGACACCAGACTCGCCGATGGAATCCCAAGATGCGCCGGTTCATCTTCGCCGAGCGCAACGGGATTCACATCATCGATCTCCAGAAAACCCTCCGCCAACTCGAGCTGGCGCAGAAGCTCGTTCGCGAAGTGGTGATGCGCGGCGAGAACGTCCTCTTCGTCTGCACCAAGCGCCAGCTCGCCGCCATCGTTCAGGGCGAGGCCGAGCGCTGCGGCGCCATGTACGTCACCGAGCGCTGGCTCGGCGGCCTGCTCACGAACTTCCAGACGGTGAAAAAGCAGATTCGCCGCCTGAAAGACCTCGAAGCTGGCTCCGAGGCCGGTGGTGAGTTCGAGAACTACACGAAGAAAGAGCAGCTCCTCATGTCCCGTCAGCGCGACAAGCTCTCCAAGAACTTGTCGGGCATCAAGAACATGACGCGCCTGCCGGGCCTCATGTTCGTGATCGACGCGAAAAAGGAGCGAATCGGTGTCAGCGAGGCCAACAAGCTCGGGATTCCGATCGTGGCCATCTGCGACACCAACTCCGACCCGGATCTCATCAGCGTCCCGATCGCCGGGAACGACGACGCAATTCGCTCCGTCGAGCTGATCACCCGCGCCATCTCGGACTCGATCGCGGAAGCCCGTCGAGAGGCGCCGGTTCGGCCGCAGGAAGAGGAAGGGGAGGAGAGCACGTACAGCTCCGACCGCGGCATGGAGCCGGCGGCCGGTGGCGAGGACGAGCGGCGACGCCGTCGGCGGCCCCGTCGGCGCCGGGCAAAGCCGGAAGCCATCGCGGCCCGCCTCAAGGGCGGCGCCGGTGAGGCCGGTGAAGGCGGCGACGCCGAAGAGGGAGGCGACAGCGAAGGCTAACCGACGTACCGGCGTATCGATCGCCCACTGTCACCAGCCTCTCCGACCGTCTACAATCATAACGCCGCCGGCGCAGTGCCGGCGGCGTTTCCACGAAACGCACGAAACGAAGGACTGAGACTATGTCTGCGACGACGATTACCGCGAAAGACGTTCAGCTGCTGCGCCAGCGCACCGGCGCCGGCATGATGGATTGCAAAAAGGCGCTCGAGGAAACCGGCGGTGACGTCGAGAAGGCGGTCGAATACCTCCGGAAGAAGGGCATCGCCAAGGCGGAGAAGCGCGCCGACCGCGCCGCCTCCGAAGGCGCCATCGTCGCCCTCGTGAGCGATGACGCGAAGACGGCCGCGCTCGTCGAAGTGAACAGCGAGACCGACTTCGTGGCACGCAACGAGGAATTCCAGCTGCTCGCGAAGGCCGTCGCCTCACAGCTCTTCGGCGATGCCTCGTTCGACGGCGTCGTCACCGTCGCGCAGGAGGGCGAGCTCATGAAGCAGCCCTGGCACAAGGACGCCGGCAAGACGGTCGCCGATGTCGTGAAGGAAGCCTCTGGCAAGACCGGTGAGAACGTGGTCGTGCGTCGTTATGCGCGGTTCAAGACCGATGGCCTGATCGGCTCGTACGTGCACCACAACGGACGCGTGGCGGTCCTCGTCGATGTCGTTGGTGGCACGGGCGAGGCGGTGAAGGCGCTCGCACGTTCGGTGGCCGAGCACATCGCGGCGGGCGTGCCGAAGGTCCCCCTCGGTGTGAATCGTGACGAGATCAAGAGCGAGATCATCGACCGCGAGCGCCGGATCTACGAGGAGCAGGCTCGCACGGCGGGCAAACCGGAGGCGATGATCGGCAAGATCGTCGACGGCCAGATCAACAGGTTCTACGCCGAGAACACGCTCCTCGACCAGCCGTGGGTGCGCGACGACTCCAAGACGATTCGCCAGCTCGTTGCCGAGGCGAGCAAGGAAAGCGGCTCGACGCTCACCGTGCGTCGGTTCGCGCGTTTCCAGATGGGTGAGGAGTAAGAGCCGGTGGCGACCACCGCCGTCGCGTACTCGCGCGTTCTCCTCAAACTGTCGGGCGAAGCGCTCGCCGGTGACAAGGGAGGAGGAGCGGTTTTCGACTTCGATCGGGTCAACCGGTTTTGTGACGAGGTGAAGGAAGTCGCCGAGATGGGCGTCAGCGTCGGCCTCGTCATCGGCGGCGGCAACATCGTGCGCGGGTCGCAGCTTTCGAGAAACGGCATGGATCGCGTCACCGCCGACTACATGGGCATGCTCGGCACGGTCATCAACGCCCTTGCGCTGCAGGATGTCCTGGAGCGCAAGGGCCTCGACACGCGCGTGATGACGGCGATCCGTATGGAGGAACTTGCGGAGCCGTATATCCGCCGACGCGCGCTCCGCCACCTCGAGGTTGGGCGGACCGTGATTTTCGCGGCCGGTACGGGCAACCCCTATTTTTCCACGGACACGGCCGCGGCCCTCCGCGCGATTCAGATCAAGGCCGATGTCATCATCAAGGCAACGAGCGTGGACGGCGTCTACACCGCCGATCCGAAGAAGGACCCCGCGGCAAAGCGCTACGATTCGTTGAGCTATCGCGAGGTGATGGTGTCGGAGCTCGGTGTCATGGATCAGACGGCGGTGACCCTCTGCAAGGAGAACAACCTCCCGCTGATCGTGTTGAACATCCACCATGAGGGCGCCGTCGCGAGTGCGGTTCGCGGCGAGCGCGTGGGAACGATCGTCCGATGACTACAGCGACTTCGATTTCGCAGATCGTGAAGGACTGCCGGGCACAGATGGACAAGGCAATCGAGAGCTCGAAGCGCGAGTTCTCGGGCATTCGGTCAGGAAAAGCGTCGCCGTCCATGCTCGATACGGTGCGCGTCGACATGTACGGCTCGCAGATGGCGCTGAACCAGGTGGCAAGCGTGTCCACGCCGGAGCCGCGTGTGATCATCGTGACGCCGTTCGACAAGGGGCAGATCAAGGTCATCGAGAAGGCGATTCGGGAATCGGATCTCGGGCTCGAGCCGTCCGCCCAGGGCAACATCATTCGCGTCCCGTTGCCGCAGATGAACGAGCAGCGCCGCAAGGAGCTGGTGAAGGTCGTCCACAAGCTCGCCGAGGAAGGGCGGATCGCCGTCCGCCACGCGCGGACGGTGGCGCGTGACCAGCTCAAGAAGCTCAACGGCGTGAGCGAGGACGACGTGAAGCACGCCGAGAAGGACCTCCAGAAGGTGCACGATGACTACATGCACAAGATCGACGACCTCCTGAAGCACAAGGAAGCCGAGATCATGGAAGTCTGACGGGCTGCATCGTGCAGTCGACGAACGCTGCCGAGCTGCTCGCACAGATCCGGGTGCACGGCGCCGTCCCGCGCCACGTCGCGATCATCATGGACGGCAACGGGCGGTGGGCGCGCGAGCGCCGCATGCCCCGACCGTTCGGGCATCGGTCCGGCATGCGCGCCGTGCGCGAAGTCGTCGAAGGGGCGGCGGAAGTCGGACTCGAGGTACTCTCGCTGTTCGCCTTCTCGCAGGAGAACTGGCAGCGCCCGACGACCGAGATCGACGCGCTCATGTCGCTCCTGCAGGAGTACATTGCGCGCGAGTCGGATGAGCTGCATGCGCGCGGCGTTCGGGTTCGCGCGTTAGGCGCGCTGGACCGGCTCACACCGGCCGCCGCGGCGGCGGTCAATCGGGTGGTGACGCGAACCGCGACGAACACCGGCCTGACGTTCAACCTGTTCATCTCGTACAGCGGTCGCGCAGAGCTGGTGCGAGCCGCCCGCCGGCTGGCGGAGGACGCGGTCGCCGGACGGGTCGACCCGGCGGCGATCGACGAGTCGACGTTTGCCGCTCGCCTCTACACCGACGGCTGTCCGGACCCGGATCTCCTCATCCGCACGTCGGGGGAACAGCGGGTCTCGAACTTTCTCCTGTGGCAGATGGCGTACTCGGAGCTGTTCGTGAGCCCCGTGCTGTGGCCGGATTTCACGCGTGGGGACCTGTACGCCGCCATTCGTGACTACCAGCTGCGAGAACGGCGCTTCGGCCGCGTGAGCGCCTAACGCGTGAGCGACCTGGCCAAGCGTATCGTCTCGGCGCTCGTCGCGGCGCCGGTGGCGCTCATCATGATCTACCTCGGCGGCCTGCCCCTGGCGGCGTTTCTCGCCGCCGTGTCCGCGGGGTGTGCCTGGGAGTTCTATCGCATCGCCACCGCGGGCGGCGTCGAGCCGCTGGACCCGTTCGGCATTCCGCTGGCCGGTGCCGTCCCGCTGGCCGTGTACGCCGCCGGCGTCGGTCTCTACCGGCCCTCGCTCGCCGTGCCCGCCGTGCTCCTGCTCGTGATCCTCGCCGCCGTCATCTGGACCCGTGGGACGCAGCGACGGCCGCTCGCCGCCGCCTCGGCGACAGTCATGGGCATCCTGTACACCGGAGGTCTTCTGAGCTTCGGCTACGCCCTTCGCGAGCATCCGTACGCGGTCGGCGACCGCGCCGGCACGGCGCTCGTGGCGTTTCCGCTCGTGCTGACCTGGGCGTCGGACATCGGAGCATTTTTCGTCGGCCGCGCCGTCGGCGGCCCGAAGCTGATTCCGTCGGTCAGCCCCGGAAAAACCATCTCCGGAGCGTTAGGCGGCCTGGCAACGACCATCCTGGTATCGTGGCTCTACGTACGGTTCGCGCTCGCCCCGGTCGCCTTGCTGACCATGACGATTCAGGCCACGATTCTGTTCGGGGCACTGATCAGCGTATCCGCCCAGGTCGGCGATCTGGCGGAATCGCTGCTCAAGCGCGAAGCGAACGTGAAAGACAGCTCCCGTCTCATCCCCGGGCATGGCGGGCTCCTCGACCGCCTCGACAGCTTGCTGTTCGTGCTACCCGTGGCATATCTCCTGTTCGGCTGGCTTCTGCTTCCCCTGATACCGTGATGCGTGGGATCGCGCTTCTGGGCTCGACCGGGTCGATCGGTACGACCGCGCTTCGCGTGCTCGACCGCCAGCGTGATCGCTTTCGCGTCGCCGCGCTCACGGCCTTCGCGAACACCGCGCTCCTCGAACAGCAGGCGTCCCGCTTCCAGCCATCGTTCGTCGGAGTGGTGAGCAACGGAACGGACCACGATTCGCGGTGGCGCACCGGGGAGCGCTGCCTCGTGGACGCCGCAACGCGAGATGACGTCGACATCGTGCTCAACGCGGTCGTCGGCGCGGCCGGATTGGACGCGACGCTCGCCGCGCTGGAAGCCGGCAAGCGCGTGGCCCTCGCGAACAAGGAAACGCTCGTCATGGCCGGAGAGCTCGCCCGAGCCGCCGCAAAACGTGGCGGCGGCGAGATCGTCCCTGTAGACAGCGAGCACTCCGCCATCCTCCAGTGCGTAACGGGCCGCCGGCCTGGTGACGTCCGTCGCGTCATCCTGACCGCTTCAGGCGGACCGTTCCGTGTCTGGCCGCCAGAGCGTCTCGCTCGTGCCACCGTCGAAGACGCGTTGCACCATCCAACCTGGACGATGGGCAGGAAGATCACGGTGGATAGCGCGACGCTCGCGAACAAGGCGCTCGAGGTCATCGAGGCACACTATCTGTTCGATCTGCCGTACGACCGTATCGAGGTCGTCGTCCATCCGCAGAGTGTGGTGCATTCGCTCGTGGAGTTCGTCGATGGATCCGTGCTGGCCCAGTTGAGTGCGCCCACGATGGAGTTGCCGGTCCTCTATGCTCTGACGCATCCTGAACGGGTGCCCGACGATGGGGTACGACCGTTCGACCCCGTCACGTGCTCGCCGTTGACGTTCGAGCCGGTGCGCCACGACCAGTTCCCGGCGCTCCGGTTGGGCATGCAGGCCGGACGCGCGGGCGGTGCCGCCCCGGCGGTTTTCAACGCGGCCAACGAACAGGCGGTGGCCCTGTTCCTCGAAGGACGCATCACGTTCGTCGATATCGCGAGCGCGATCGATTCCGCGCTCGAGACGTTAGGCGACACGGCCAGCGGCAGCCGCGAGGCGCTGCTGGCCGTCGACGCCGAAGCGCGGCGACATGTTCGCAGGTTGTTCTCATGCTGATCTGGCTCGCACCAATCCTCGTCTTCGGGCTCGTTGTCTTCGTTCACGAGCTGGGACATTTCCTTGCCGCAAAGGCGCTCGGCGTCTACGCGCCGCGATTTTCCATCGGGTTCGGCCCGGCGCTCTGGCGGCGGCGATGGGGTGAAACGGAATACGTGCTCGCGCTGCTGCCACTCGGGGGGTATGTGCGGATGGCGTCGCGGCAGGATCAGACGACGGCCTTCCTCGAGGGCGGGAACGAGGACCGGGAAGTCGCGGAGGTCGGAGCCAACGCCGTGCCCCCGACGATCACCGGAGCGGAACGCGAGCGCGACTGGGATCCTAACGCGATGAAGCCGTTCGGCCCCAAGCCGATCCCGGACCATCGCTGGTTCGAGTCCAAGCCGCTCATCGGCCGGCTGTTCATTCTCGTTGCCGGCGTGACGATGAACGTGGTTCTCGCGCTCGTCATCAACGTCGGCTCGGTCAGCTACTACGGGCGCATCTACACACCTCCTGTCGTCGATACCGTGCTCGAAGGGCGCCCGGCGGCGCTGGCCGGATTGCAGCGCGGCGACAGCATCGTGGCGATCGACGGTATGCCGGTCAAGCAGTGGCAGCAACTCATCGATTACGTCAGTGCCTCCCCCGGACGCACGATAGCGCTGGAGGTCGTTCGCGACGGGGCTCGCCGGACCGTGTCGGTTCGGCCAGAGGAGCGCGAGGTGCAGAACGAGCTGACCGGGCGGCGCGCTCGGGCCGGCCGAATCGGAGCCGGCCCGGTCAGACGTTTCGAGCGCGAACACTTTTCGTTCGCCGATGCCGTCGTGATCGGGTCGGACACGACGTGGAAGCAGGCGACCGGCATCGTGGATCTCGTGCGCGGCATCTTCGCCGGTGACGTGTCCACCTCGCAGCTCGGCGGACCAATCGCGATCGCGCAGGTCTCCGTCCAGGCCGCGCGTTACGGGCTGGAGACCCTCTTCGGGCTGATTGCGCTGTTGAGCATCAACGTCGCTGTGCTGAACATGCTGCCCGTTCCGATACTCGACGGCGGACAGATTCTACTCAACGTGCTCGAGGCCGCAAAGGGCAGCGCGTTCAGCGAGCGAACGCGGGAGTACATCCTGCGCGCCGGGCTCCTGGCAATCGCCCTGCTGTTCGTGCTCGTGATGTTCAATGACCTCAAGGGAATCGTGCAGCGCATCCTGTGATGAGGCTTTTCCTGTTGCTGCTCACGGCGGTGGTCTTGGTCGCGCTGCCGAGGGGCGCGCGGGCGCAGGATCGCGATGTCCGGTTCGCCATAACGCACGTTGGCGACACGACGGTCACCTTTCAGGCAGGGAAGATGACGTGGGTCGTGCGGTCGCCACGAGCGATCGTCGTCGACCCGCGGCGGCGCGATGCGCTCGTCGCCCAGCTCAAGGTGCTCTCGATCGGAGCGAACGGCGAAGCGACGGCGCTCGTTACCGCCCAGGCAGGCCGCATCACCACGGACCACGTCGTCATCGGGACCGAGCCGCGATCCCGATGGTACAAGAGCCCGCTGATGTGGATGGGCGCCGCGTTCGGCCTCGTGGTCGGCTTCAGCCTCGGCAAGATCTGACCTAACGCGGTCTCGGCCTACCGACAGAGCAGGGTTCGCCTCGGGAGTTTTTCCTGCAGGCCCACGTGCACGGTGTCGGCGTAGTCGGCGCACTTCTCGAAGCTGATGACTCGCGAATAGTCGCCGACAGGGAGTAGTAACCGCTCGGCCGGCGTGGTGCCGCGGCGCGCCGGCAACGTATCACCGGGTGTGAGCGACGTGAGCACGTATCGCGAGCCTTTGGGCGAGGCGTCGAACGTCAGCAATGCACAGCCGCGGGGTGACAGCTTGACGTGAGCCACCTTGGACGAGGCGCGTACAACGACCGACTGGCTCGCGGTCGACGTGGGACACCCGTACGGAGATGGAACCGACGCCGAGACCTCGTACGTACCGGGCTTGAGACTGTCGGACCGCCAACCGTTCCCGATTGCCTGATCGCGGCCATCGATCGATATCGTTGCGTTGTCAGGCGCCTCGACCACCAGCGAACCGACGGTCCGAACCGGACGCACGATCGAATCCTTCGTTGGGATCGTGCTGTCGGCCGGCCGGGCTGGTGGCGGCGCCACTGGTGGCGGCGTGGAGGCCGCGGCGGAATCGGCGGGCTTCACCGTCGTCGCAGTCGACTGCGGACCACGCGATCGGCTGTACATCGAGACCGCCACGGTCAGCCCGGCGGCCAGGAGCGCACCAGCAACCCAAGGCGCGCTCGAGCGCTTGCGAGCCGTGCCGTTGCCGCTCGTGGCGGCATAGCCGTCGGATCGCACCACTACGGTAGGCTCGGAGCCGGTGACGCGCGTCCGGTACGCTGACGTCTCGAGAGTTGCTGGCAGAAGCGCCACAAGCTCCTGCGCCAGCAGTTCTCCCGTCGCAGGCCGATCGTCGGCCGACTTCTGCAGGCAGTGCAGAATCGCCGACTCGAAGCCCGGAGACAGATCCGGGTTGATGCTGCGCGGTGGCGGCGGCGGCTCCTCGACGTGTTGACGGGCGATCTCGTACCAGTCATCGCCCTCGAACGGAAGCCGACCGGTGGCGGCGCGATAGAGCGTCACACCGAGCGAGTAGATGTCGGCTCTGCCATCGAGGGGCTTGGCGCGAGCCTGCTCGGGGGCGAAGTACTGAGGGGTGCCGACCACCATGTTCGTGCCGGTCTGCCCGCTATAGCCGCTCAAGGCACGAGCAATCCCGAAGTCGGCCACGACCGCATTGCCGTGTGCGTCGAACAGGATATTGTCGACCTTGATGTCGCGATGGATCACGCCCTCGCGATGTGCGTAGCCGAGGGCCTGGGCGACGTCGACGCCAACGCGGACGACAAATTCCTCCGGCAATACGTTCGAGACCTCGAGGCGCTCGGCCAGGCCGGACGGGTAGTAATCCATGGCGAAATAGACGGCGTCGCCATCGCGGCCGACCGAATAGATCTTGATGATGTTCGGGTGCCGGAGCTTTGCAGCCGTGGCCGCTTCGCGCCGAAATCGCTGCTCGAAGATCTCGTCGCCAGCGAACTGCGGTTTGAGCACCTTCAGCGCGACGTGGATCTCGAGCTCGGGGTCGAACGCCTTGTAGACCCACGCAAACCCGCCGGAGCCGATCAGCTCATCGATCCGGTACTTCCCCAGGGTTTGTCCGAGGTGGCGTTCAGACACTACACGGAGCCTTTACAGGGGTGGGCAGGTCCAGTAAAATACTGTGCTCCAACCAATTGAGCGCTCAAGCGTAGCTGGACGCGCGGGGAATATACACCATGGCTTTTGAAAAAGCACCGACGGTTGCCAAGTACAAGACGCACGATAACGACACCGGATCGACGCGCGTCCAGGTGGCGCTGCTGACGGAGCGGATCAACAATTTGAACGACCAACATTTTCGTTCGCACTCCAAGGATCATCACAGCCGCCGTGGGTTGCTGAAGATGGTCGGCAAGCGAAAGCGCCTCCTGAATTATCTGCGACGTACCGACGTCGAGGGATACCGACAGCTCATTCAGGAACTTGGAATCCGCTACTAACCGCTGAGTCGTTACCAGCCGCGCGGGTCGCAAACATGCGCCCGCGCGTTTTGTGTTCCACCGAGGCCAGAAATAATGATGCAATCCGTTGAACGGACCTTCGCGGGTCGTCGTCTCCGCATCGAGACGGGACGCATGGCGAAGCAGGCCGCGGGCGCGGCCGTCGTCCAGTTCGGTGACACGATGGTGCTCGCCACCGTCACCGTCAGCGACCAGCAGAGCCCTCTGCCGTTCTTCCCGCTCACGGTCGAGTACAAGGAAAAGACGTACGCCGCCGGGAAGATCCCGGGCGGCTTCATCAAGCGCGAAGGGCGGCCACAGGACGCCGAGATCCTCTCGGCACGAATCATCGACCGCTCCATTCGGCCGCTCTTTCCCGAGGGCTTCAAGAACGAAGTCCAGGTCTTCGTCTACGTCATCTCCGCAGACCAGGTGAATGACGCCGACGTTCTGGCACTCGTTGCCACGTCTTACGCGCTGAACGCGTCGAAGATCCCGTTCGCGGGTCCGATCGCGGGCGTGCGTGTTGGCCGGGTGGATGGCAAGTGGGTGCTCAACCCAACGTTCCAGGCGCTCGCCCTCAGCGACATCGAGCTCGTCGTCTCCGCGTCCAACGACTCGATCGTGATGGTCGAGGGCGGCGCGCTCGAGGTCAGCGAGGCTGACGTGCTCGATGCGTTGACCGTCGCGCAGAAGGGCATTCGCGAGCTGATCGCGGCGCAGGAAGAGCTGCTGGACAAGGCCGGCCGAGTGCCCAAGATGGAATGGGTCAAAGCCGAGGCGCCCGAGGGACTCGTCGCCCGCGTGAAAGAGCTCGCGCAGGGCCGCATTGCGGAAGCGCTGAACCAGAAAGACAAGCACACGCGCATCGAGGCGGTCGAGCGCGCCAAGAAGGAGCTCGCGGAGCAGTTGCTCGCCGATTTTCCGGACGGCGCCAAGGACGTCCACACGCTGCTCGGCGACGTCGAGTACCACAGCCTGCGCTCGCAGGTGCTGGACACCGGACACCGTGTGGATGGCCGGACGGCCAAGGAAGTGCGTCCGATCTCGATCGACACGGGGCTGCTTCCGCGCGCGCACGGGTCCGCGCTATTCACGCGCGGCCAGACGCAGGCGCTGGTCGTGGCGACGTTAGGCACCGCCGAAGACGTGCAGCGTCTCGACACCATCGACGACCCGGGCGAGACGACGAAGTCGTTCATGCTGCACTACAACTTCCCGCCGTTCTCCACCGGTGAAGTCCGACCGGTGCGAACCACGAGCCGTCGCGAGATCGGCCACGGGAACCTCGCCGAGCGGGCGTTGCAGGGCGTGCTGCCAGCGTTCGAGGAGTTCCCGTATACGATCCGCATCGTGTCCGACATCCTCGAGTCGAACGGATCCTCGTCGATGGCGTCGGTATGCGGCGGATCGCTCGCGCTGTTCGATGCCGGCGTTCCCACGCGGTCGGCGGTTGCCGGTGTCGCCATGGGGTTGATCAAGGAAGGCGACCGCTACGCCATCCTCACCGACATCCTTGGCACCGAGGATCACCTCGGCGACATGGACTTCAAGGTCGCGGGGACGGAGAACGGCATCACGTCCATCCAGATGGACATCAAGATCGAAGGCCTCGACTTGCAGATCATGCGCGAGGCGCTCGACCAAGCTCGCGAGGGTCGGATGCATATCCTCGGCGAGATGGGCAAGGCACTCGACGCCCCGCGCCCCGAGCTCTCGCCCTACGCGCCGCGCATCGTCACCGTACAGATCAACCCCGAGAAGATCGGCGACCTCATTGGCCCGAAGGGGAAGACCATTCGCGGGATTCAGGACGAAACGGGCGCCGAGATCACGGTCGACGACTCCGGCACCGTCACGATCGCAGCAGTCGGGGGCGAGGCAATGGAACGCGCCCGCCAGATGGTGCAGGCGATCACGCAGGAGCCCGTGGTTGGCGAGGTGTACGAGGGTCTCGTGAAGAGCACGACGGCGTTCGGTGCGTTCGTCGAGATTCTCCCCGGCACGGAGGCGTTGCTCCACATCTCCGAGATGCGCCACGGGCGCACCGAGAAGACCGAGGATGTGGTGAAGAAGGGCGATCGCGTGAAGGTGAAGTTGATCGATCGCGACGAGCGCGGCCGGCTGCGCCTCTCCATGAAGGCATTGCAGCCCAAGCCGGAGGGAAGCGCCGAGGGTGCCGGCAACGGCGCCGAACCGCGGCGGGAGCGTGGTGACCGCGGAGAGCGTGGCGCGCGCGAGCCAGTCGGCGCCGGCGCAGGCGAAGGCACCGAGCCGTCCTACTCGGCCCACGGTGGCGAGGGCGAAGGGCAGGGCGAGGAGTCGGCGAGCCGCGAGGAGCGGGGCGAGCGCGGTGACCGTCCACGTCGTCCGCGCGGGCGCGGCGGGCGTGGTGGTCGCGGAGGTCGCGACCGCGAGTGACGACGCGCGTCGATACGCGCCTAGCTTCGGCGCTGCGGCGCTCCACGCTACCGAATGGACTGACCGTGCTCTCGGAGACCATGCCGGGGGTGCGGTCGGTCGCATTTGGGGCGTGGGTGCGCTCGGCCTCGATTCACGAGGCGCGAGAGCGAATGGGCGTGTCCCATATGCTCGAGCACATGGTGTTCAAGGGCACGCGCAACCGGACGGCCAGGGACATCGCGCTCGCGCTCGAGGTGCTTGGCGGCTCGCTCGATGCGTACACGGCGCGCGAACACACGTCGTTCCAGGCTCGCGTCCTCGATGAGCATCTGCCACAGGCCGCGGACGTCGTCGCCGACCTGATCTTTCGGCCCGTCCTGCGCGCGACCGACCTGTCGCTCGAGCGCAGGGTGGTGCTCGAGGAGATCAGCATGGTGGACGATACGCCCGACGACCTCGTGTTCGAGCTGCATAACGAGGCGTTGTGGGGCGCGCATCCGTACGGCTACTCGATTCTCGGTACGCGGGACACGGTGTCGTCGCTCAGCGTGCGCGACCTCCGAGACCTGCACGAGCGCGCGTACCATCCGGAACACATCGTGGTGGCCGTCTCGGGCAACGTGGACCACGATCATCTGCTGGAGACGCTCGAGCAGACCGGTTGGGGGGACGTGCCGCGCGGCGACACGCCGGCGGCGGCCACGCAGGCGCCGGTATCGCGTCCGCCCCACACCGTTCACGTCGAGCGCGACACGACGCAGACGCATCTCGTGTTCGGCGCGCCCGCGGTGTCCCATGGCGACCCGCGCCGCTACGCGATGTCGCTCGTGAGCATGTTGTTAGGCGGCGGCATGAGCTCCCGCCTGTTTCAGCGGGTACGCGAGGAGCTGGGGCTCGCGTACTCCGTGTACACGTACCAGTCGTTTCACGCCGACGCCGGCGTGCACGGCGTGTACGTCGGCACGGCACCCGACACCGCCGCCGCGGCCGCGGACGCTATTCGAGCCGAGCTGCGCACGCTGTCGGAGCAGGGCATCCCGGACGATGAGCTGGCGGCGGGCAAGAGCCAGCTCAAGGGACAGATTACCCTGTCCCTCGAGAGCGTGTCGTCGCGCATGTATCGGGCGGCGGCAGTGGAGCTCTACAACGAGCCGTACAAGCCGCTCGACGAGTTGTTAGGCGAGATCGATCGCATCGACGGCGAGTCGGTGGCGGCGATCTGCCGCGATTTTTTCGCGCCCGACAAGCACACGGTCCTCTCACTCGGACCGGCCGACCCGGCGCGCTGACCACGACCCCTACTACACGGCACGAACATGCGCATTGGAGTTCCGAAAGAGATCAAGACCAACGAGAACCGGATCGCTCTCGTCCCGGCTGGCGCCGAGGCGCTGGTCGCCGCCGGCCACACGGTGATGGTCGAGCGTGGCGCGGGAGAGGGCAGCGGCTTCCCCGACTCCGCGTTTACCGATGTCGGGGCCGCGATCGGGCCGGACGCCGCGACGGTCTGGCGCGAAGCGGACATGATCATGAAGGTCAAGGAGCCGATCGAGCCGGAATGGAAGCACATGAAGCGCGACCAGGTGATCTTCACCTACTTCCACTTCGCGGCCGACGAGCGCCTGACGCGAGCCCACATGGACTCCGGCGCGATCTGCATCGCGTACGAGACCGTGGAGCTGCCCTCGCGCGAGTTGCCGCTCTTGACGCCCATGTCGGAGGTCGCCGGGCGAATGGCCGTGCAGGAGGGTGCCAAGTATCTCGAGAAGCTGTACGGCGGCCGCGGCGTGCTGCTCGGTGGCGTGCCCGGTGTGGCCCCGGCAAAGGTCGTGATTCTCGGCGGCGGCGTGGTCGGCATCAACGCGGCGAAGATGGCAGCCGGACTGGGCGCGAAGGTAGTCGTGCTCGACATCTCGCTCGAGCGGCTCCGGTACCTGTCCGACGTCATGCCGGCCAACGTGCAGCTCATTCATTCGAATCGGCACAACATCCTCGAGCAGATCTCTTCAGCTGACCTGGTCGTTGGCGGCGTACTGATCCCGGGCGCCAAGGCCCCGAAGCTCGTGCGTCGCGATGACCTCAAGCGCATGCAGCCGGGGTCCGTCATTGTAGACGTGGCGATCGACCAGGGCGGGTGCGTCGAGACCATCCACGCGACGACACACGAGAATCCGACCTACGTGGTCGATGGTGTCATCCACTACGGTGTGGCCAACATGCCGGGCGGCGTGCCGCGGACGTCGACGCTCGCGCTCACCAATGCGACGTTCCCGTATGCCCTCAAGCTCGCGAACAAGGGATGGAAGCAGGCGCTCCGCGACAGCCAGCCGCTGCTCAAGGGGCTCAACATGATCGAGGGCAAGATCACGTATCCGGGTGTGGCCGAAGCGTTCGGCCTCGAGTACTGCGACCCGGCTGCGTTCGTGTCGTGAGCCGCGTCCGCGTCCTCCGACTGCCCACCAATCTCGATCTGCCACTTCCATCGCGGCAGACTGCCGGCTCCGCGGGGTTCGATCTGGCTTCCGCGGAGCCGGACTTCGTGCTTGCGCCGGGCGAGCGACGCCTGGTGTCCACGGGGTTGGCGGTGGAAATCCCGCACGGGATCGAAGGGCAGATCCGCCCGCGGTCGGGCCTCGCTCTCCGCCATGGCATCACGATGCCTAACGCTCCTGGAACGATCGACTCCGATTATCGCGGCGAGGTCCGGGTCATCCTGCAGAACCTGGGAACGGAGCCGGTGAGGATTGCACGTGGCGATCGAATCGCGCAACTGGTGTTCGCGCGGTACGAGACGCCGGAGCTCGTCGACGCGACGGAGCTCGAGCAGAGCTCGCGTGGCGTGGGCGGTTTCGGCAGCACCGGTGTCTGAATGATGCAGGAGGCTGACCCCAAAAGCATCGCTCCACGGCGCGACGCTTGCTCCCGACTGCACCGTGATCCCGCCCGTCCTGTGTTATCACAAGGTCGAACGGCGCCGAGAGCTTGGCGTCACGCGCGTGGGCCCGCGCCGGTTTGCGGTGCAGATGCACGCGCTCGCCGCGGCCGGCTGGCGCGCCATCTCGCTCCTCGAGCTCGCGGCCTGCATTCGCGGCGAACGGCGACCGGGCGATCACGAGCTGCTCATCACGTTCGACGACGCCTATCGCGGCCTTCGTGACTACGCGTTCCCCGTCCTGCGGGATGTGGGGTTCGCGGCAGCGTGTTTCGTCATCACGGATTTCGCCGGCCGGCTGAACGGATGGGATGTGGCCTACGGCGGGCGGCGGTTCGCGCACCTGGCGTGGCGCGACATCGAGCGTTGGAGCGCGCACGGTATCGCGTTCGAGTCACATACCGCGACGCATCCGCGCTTGTCGTGGGTCGACGACGCGCGCCTGGTCGATGAGCTCGAACGATCCCGACGTGCCCTCGAGGCCGCGTTAGGTGCGGCGCCGCGCGCCGTCTCGTACCCGTTCGGGGCCGTCGACTCGCGTGTCAGGACTGCCGCGGTACGCTGTGGATACTCCATGGGATTCGCGCTCGGCGGCCACTGGCGAGGCGACACGCTCCGCATCCCGCGTCACCCGGTTCACTGCTGGTCGCCGACGCTGCCGGTGGTGGGTCGGCTCGGGCAGCTCGAGCGCGCGGTGTCCGCGATCGCGTCGCGGTGTTCCGTCGGAACGTCGCTCTGGCAAAGCTTTGCTTCGTAGGGGGTCAGACTCCTGACGCACCGTTTTG
>DASUGD010000279.1:0-13933 GCA_036274195.1 Gemmatimonadaceae bacterium
GGCAAGTCCACCCTCATGCGCATCCTCGCGACGCTGCAGGAGGCCGACAGCGGCAGCGCCCTATTGGGCGACCCTTCGCTGCGCTCAGGGCAGGTCGACGTGCTGCGGCAGAAGGACGACGTGCGCAGGACACTCGGTTACCTGCCACAGGAGTTCGGTGTCTACCCTAACGTGAGCGCCGAGTCGTTGCTCGACCACTTCGCCCTCCTCAAGGGCATCGGCGACCGCGGGGCGCGAAAGGACGTCGTCGAGGCGCTCCTGCACCAGGTGAACCTCTGGGACGTCCGCAAACGGAAGCTAGGCGGCTACTCCGGCGGCATGCGGCAGCGCTTCGGCGTCGCCGTGGCATTGTTGGGCAGCCCGACGCTCATGATCGTGGATGAGCCCACCGCGGGACTCGATCCGGCCGAGCGCGTCAGGTTCCTCAACCTGTTGAGCGAGCTGGGGGAGAAAAGTGTCGTCCTCCTCTCGACCCACATCGTGGACGATGTGAGCGAGCTCTGCACCCGCATGGCGATCATCGACCGCGGGGAAATCCTGCTCGAGGCCGAACCGTTAGGCGCCATCGCTGACCTCCGCGGGCGAATCTGGCGACGGGTAGTCTCGAAGCAGGAGCTGGCCGCTCTCGAGCGGGAACACGCGGTGATCTCGACCAAGCTGCTCGCCGGACGGACCGTGGTTCGTGTCCACAGCGACGGGTCGCCCGGACCCGGCTTCGAGCTGGCCGAGCCTGACCTCGAGGACGTCTACTTCAGCACCATGGCAGGGAACATCGGGCGACGCGGGCCGACGGTGCCGTCATGAAGCTGTGGGGGATCCTCCGCTTCGAGCTCGCCTACCAGCTGCGCCGGCCCTGGCCCTGGCTCTCGATGGCAGTCCTGCTGGTGTTCGCGCTCGTCATGACGAGAATCGCCATCGTGCCCGTCACGCTTCCCCAGGACTTCATCCTCAACTCGCCATTCATCATCTCGGCCGTCTCGGTGTTCAGTTGCCAGATCTGGCTGCTGGTGGCGCCGGCCGTCGCCGGTGAGGCGGCGGCGCGAGACGTGCACACCGGGCTGCATCCCCTCGTGTACGCGAGCCCGGTCAGCAAGACGGAGTATCTGGGTGGGCGGTTCCTCGCCGCGCTCGCCCTCAACGCGGCCATCCTGCTCGGCGTGCAGATCGGAAGCCTGCTCGCCGCATACGCGCCAGGTGCGAACCCCGACATCATCGGGCCGTTCCGGCCCGCTGCGTATGTCGCCGCGTACGGGCTCATCGCGCTGCCTAACGCGCTCATCGCCACCACGTTCCAGTTCTCCGCCGCGCTGCTGACCGGTCGGCCGCTGGCGAGCTACGCCGG
Organism: Gemmatimonadaceae bacterium; assembly: GCA_036274195.1. Classification (GTDB taxonomy): domain Bacteria; phylum Gemmatimonadota; class Gemmatimonadetes; order Gemmatimonadales; family Gemmatimonadaceae; genus JAJKIV01. Next base: position 1,343 of record DASUGD010000279.1, read on the forward strand.
CAGCATCGCCCTCTTTTTCCTTTCCTACCCGGTGACGTTCGCGCTGTACCTGTCGGGCCTGGGGAAGCGAGCGTTGTTCGCCGACCCCATCGGCGTCATGGCCATCATGAACGAGATGATGTCCAAGTGGACCATCGCCGAGAAGAACGTGCGCATGTTCACGCTGGAGGGACCGATGCTCTGGAATCGGCTCCTCTGGATTGCCGTGTCGCTGGTGACGCTCGCGTTCATCTACCGACGGTTCCGTTTCGTCCACCGCACCGCCTTGGGCGGCTGGCGACGAACTGCCGGGGACGGGCGACGGGCGACGGGCGACGGAAAGAAGCGGAGAACCCTCGGGAGGCTCATCTCCCAACAGCCAGTGTCAGCTAGCAGCCACCACGAGCAGCCAGCAGCCCGCCGCGGTTTAACCGTCGCCCGTCGCCCGTCCGCCGTCCCCCACGGTCGCCAGACGCTCTCGATCGCGCGCATCTCGTTCTGGGCGATCGCGAAGAGCATACCCGGGCTGTTCCTGCTGGTGGCATTCCCGGCGTTCATGGTGTTGGTGCTCACGACGGAACTGCAAACCTGGGGCGTTCCGCTGCTGCCCCGAACCGGCTACCTGATCTCGAAGCACATGACGGCGCCGCTCACGGAAGCGGCGGATTACCGCGTCGTGATACCGCTGCTCATCATCTACTTCGTGGCGGAGCTGGTCTGGCACGAACGCGATGCGCGCCTGAGCGAAAGCATCGACGCGACGCCAACGGCGGAGTGGGTGTTCTTCCTCGGCAAGCTCCTCGGACTCGGCCTCGTACTCGCGGCCTACATGGTGAGCCTCACGGCCGCCGGCATGATCACCCAGGTCCTCGACGGTTATCACGACTTCGCGCTCGGCCAGTACGTGATGATTCTGTTCGGTCTTCAACTGCCCGAGTACCTGCTCTTCGCCGTGCTCGTTTTCCTGATTCAGGCCGCGGTGAATCAGAAGTATCTCGGCCTGCTGCTGTCGCTCGTCGCGTATTTACTGATCATCTTCGCGCCCTTCCTCGGCGCGGAGCACAAGCTGCTCGTCTACACCGCCAGTCCGGCGTGGGTCATCACGGACATGCGCGGCGCTGGCGGCACTGTCGGTCCGTGGGCCTGGTTCAAGTTGTACTGGACAGCATGGGCGTTTCTGCTGGCAGTGGCGGCGACGATCCTCTGGGTGCGCGGCAGGGAGTCCGGCTTCAGGATGCGGGCTCGCATCGCGCGACTTCGCGTCACACGCGCAACGTTAGGCGTCACTGCGATGGCGGTGGCGCTCATCGCGAGCCTCGGCGGTTTCGTCTTCTACAACACGAACGTACTCAACCACTACATGACGAAAGACGAGCTCGTGCGGCGCCGCGCTGACTACGAGCGACGTTACGGGAAATACGAGGGCATTCCGCAGCCGGTGCGCGCCGGCACGACGCTCCGCATCGAGATCCATCCCGCGCAGAGAACGGCGACCATTCACGGCAGCTATCGCCTCGTCAACATGAGCGCGGTGCCGATCGACTCCGTGCATCTGGAGCCGGCGTTCTACGTCGACACCCGGGTGACGTTCGATCGCGCATTCAGCCATGTGCTCGCGGACAACGAGCTCGGTCACGACATCTACGCGCTCGCGGAGCCGCTCCAGCCCGGCGATTCGCTGACGCTCGGCTTCGACGTACGGATCGAGCACCGCGGATTCGCCAACGATGGCCCTCGCAGCAGCGGAGCAGGCATCGCGATCCTCGAGAACGGAACCTACCTCACGAGCGGAGCGCTACCCGTCATCGGTTACCAGCCGCTGCGCGAGCTTTGGAGTGCGGACGATCGGCGCAGGAATGGCCTGCCGCGGCAGGTCACCCTTCCGGCCCCAGCCGACATCGATCCGAGCATAGCGGCGACTGCCCCGGCCACGTTCGAAGCCATCGTCGGCACCGACAGCAATCAGGTAGCGGTCGCGCCGGGCGAGCTGCGCCACACGTGGCGCGAAGCTGGCCGTCGCTATTTCCAGTACGTCAGCGATGTTCCAATCAACGGCATGGATGTCTTCTTCTCCGCCAACTACACGGTGCATCGCGAACGATGGAATGACGTCGACATTCAGATCTACCTTCACCCCGAACACGCAAAGCGCCTGGATCGCGTGCTTCGCAGTGTACGCGCGTCACTCGACTACTACTCGGCGCAGTTCGGTCCCTATCCGTATCGCTTCCTGCAGATCGTCGAGCAGCCCGGCAACTTCTTCGGCATGGGCGTGGACGGAAGCGGCGTCGTCACGGGCGGGGAGGGCTTCTTCCTGCTGAACCCTGAGGGTCAGGGGTTCGACGCGATTTTCGAGATCGTGGCACACGAGATCGGGCACCAGTGGTGGGGTATGCAGCTCAAGCCCGCGTTTGCCGAGGGCGGCGGGGTCCTCTCCGAGAGCCTCGCGTGGTATTCCGCGATGGAGCTCGTGAAGAACACGAAGGGACGCGAGGCGCTGCGACGGTTCATGCATTTCATGCGCGAACCGAACCCGTGGCCGCAGATCCGCACCGGGCTGCCACTGCTCCGCGCAATGGATCCGTGGGCCAACTACCGCAAAGGCCCTTACGTCATGCACGCGCTCAGCGAGTACGTGGGTGAGTCTCAGGTGAACAGTGCGCTTCGCACGCTGGTGGAAAGGAAGGTGTCGTCGCTCGCGACCACGCTCGACATGTATCGCGAGCTGCAGGCGGTCACGCCGGACTCGCTGAAGCCGCTCTTACACGACCTCTTCGAGGTGAACGCGTTCTGGACGTTCGATACGAAGCGTGCCGCGGCAGCGCGGACCGCATCCGGCACCTGGCAAGTCACGTTCGACATCGATGCGCGAAAGGTTATCGTCGACACCGTCGGCGTCGAAACCGAGGTGCCGATGAACGAGTGGGTGGAATTGGGAGTCTTCGCCGAGGCCAAGCCGGGCGAGATTCTCGGTCAGCCGCTGTACGTACGGAAGCATCCGATCCGCTCCGGCAGGCAAACGATAACAGTGACGGTGTCGGAGAAACCCGCGCGCGGCGGCATCGATCCGTACAACCTGCTGGACTGGGAAGAGGGTGACAACATCGAGACGATCGAGGTGAAGCAATGAGGCCCCGGCGATCGCGGTGGCGCTTGCGTCATGAATGGGTTCCAACCCTTCAGGTGACGGCACGAGTGTCGTGCCCCCTTCAGTTCGGTCGGCGACGTCCGTACGTTGGGTCGCGTGATCGACGGCGCGTCGATGCTTCCGCGAAGGTCGGTTACTCGAGTGACGACGTACCAGTCGTTGCATCGCACCGCCCGCCGACCTTCGCCCCGTCCGCTACATGCCGAGCCGCGCTCTCGTCTCGCTCGTTCTTCTTCCGTTCACGGTCCTCTCCCTCACCGCACAGGCTCCCCGCATAACGCCGCAAGGCGATCCGTCGGTGCGCGCGGACACCATCTACAAGCTGGCGGTGAATCCGGCCGACTACCCTGAGGAGAACGCCGCCTTTCTGCTCGACGATGGGGTCGTGCACCTCGAGGCGGATGGCTGAGGGTCGCGGACGTACCGGCAGATCGTGCAGATCCTGCGCCCCGATGCCGTCGACGCGTACCGCGAGCACTCGTTCTCGTACCAGCCGAAGCATGAGCGCTTCACGCTCAACTGGATCCGCGTCGTGAAGCCCGACGGGACGGTGATCAGTGAGAAGCCATCCCACGTCCAGGAGTCGGACGTCCCGGCCGAGATGGGTGATCCGGTCTACAACGATCAGAAGGTGGTGCGCGCTTCGCTCACGGGGGTCGAGCCCGGGACGATCGTGGACTACAGCTACACCACGGAGGAACTCAAACCCTTTCTTCCACGCGACTTCTATATGTCGTGGGGCGTGAGCACCGGTCTCAGCGTCAAACGGTCCCGCTACATCGTCGATGTTCCTGCGTCGCTATCGCCTCGTATTGCCGAAGAGAACCTGAACTTCGCGCGGAAGGAAACGACGGCGAACGGCCGTCACGTGTACGCCTGGGCCACGCGCGACCTTCCGAAGCTCGCAACCGAGCCGTTCGCAGCCGACTCGAACGGTGTGTACATGTCGGTGCTCATCGCCGCGCCGATTACCTGGGGCGACATTGGCAAGTGGTACGCCGACAACGCGCGCGGCCGCTACGCGCTCACGCGGGCTGTGGAAGCGAAGCTCTCGACGGCGGTCGCCGGCGCCAAGACGCTCGACGATTCCATTCGTCTGGTGCATCGATGGGTCGCGCAGGACGTGCGCTACGTCTCGATCGCCCTCGGGCTCGGCGGATACCAGCCGCGAACGCCCGCCGAAGTCACGACGACCGGATTCGGTGATTGCAAGGACAAGGCGACGCTGTTCATCGCGGCGCTGGCCCGACTCGGCGTGACGGCGTACCCCGTGATCCTCAACTCCCAGGGCGGGGTGAAACGTGAGCTGCCGACGATCTCGCAGTTCAACCACGCGATCGCGGCCATTCAACGTCGCGGCGTGCCCGGCTACCAGTTCGTGGACATGACCGCCGACCTCGTCCCGTTAGGCGAGCTTCCGTACGCCGAGCAGGGCGCGTTCGGTCTCGTGGTGCACCCTGATGGAACGACCGAAGAGGTGACGCTCCCGAGAGCACCGATCGAAGCCAATCGGTCCGAGACACGGGTGGTCGGTACGCTGGCCGCCGATGGGACGTTCAGCGGTCATTACGAGGAATTGGCGGCCGGCGCGACGCAATACCCGCTTCGCGCGCTGTTCTCCAACCCGCTCGACTCGACGCAGCGCGTCAACCTCGCGAACGCGATCGCCCGGAGGATGTTCGAAGCGGCCGACGGCGATAGCCTGATCGGCTTCGAGGGCAAGGATCTGGCCGCGGAGCCGCGGGTGAGCCTTCGCATCACTGGCGGCAAGGTGGCGTCGCGAGCCGGGACGACGGTCGTGCTCACGAACCCGTTAGGCAGCATGGGCGCGATGGCGACGAGTGCGAAGGAGCTCGAGGCACTCCCGCCCGGCCGATTCCCGATTGACCCAGCCAAGTTCCTGGGCGGGGGCGTGAGCGCGTTCGAGATCCGGGTTACGCTCGTTGAGGGCTGGCACGCGCAGCTTCCCGCGAACGTGACCGCCACCAGTGCGTTCGGGAGCTACACCGCGACGTACGAGCAGGTGGGGCGTGAGCTGCGCATGACCCGGCGGACGACGGGCGCGACCGCCATTCAGCCTCCGTCGGAGCGGAAGGCGCTCATCTCGTGGATGCGTGAGATCGCGAAAGATGACGCGAAGCTCATCGTGATCGAAGCTCCAGCACGATGACCGAATGCGGGGGCAGAACGGTCATGAGCTGACCATTCGTGATACGAGCCCCCGTGAACGCCGCTGGCTTCACGACGTCCGCGTCCTCGAAGCTGTTATAGCTGTTCATCGCCGGCCCGGTGAGGATGCGTCCGGCTACCGAGGACGCGCGCACGCCGCCCAGATCGATCACCGCCGTCTGCGACCGAACCGGATCGAGGTTGCTCATCGTCACGTGCACCACTCCGCGCGCATCTCGTGAGGCAGAAGCGCTCACGGCGTGAATCGAATCCGTGCCGAGCGCGTACCACGCGCCTGACGAGAGACGCAGTGGAAGCAACACGGCATCGTGATGCACCGTGTACATCTCGAACACGTGATACGTCGGCGTCAGCAACATCCGGCTGCCGTCCGTCAGTATCATCGCCTGCAGGACGTTGACCATCTGCGCGATGTTCGCGCCGCGCACGCGGTCGGCGTGGCGATTGAAGATGTCGAGTGACGCAGCCGCCACGAGCGCGTCGCGCATCGTGTTCTGCTGGTAGAGAAATCCGGGATGACTGCCCGGCTCGGGATCGTGCCACGCACCCCACTCGCCGACGATCAGCGCGACCCGCTTCCGCGGATCGTACCTGTCCATGATGGCCGAGTGGCGGCGGATCATCTCGTCGATGGCCGTCGCGTTGCGCATCGAGCGGAACCACTGGGCCTCGGTGAACGACGTCGCGCTCCCCTTCGACGACCACGGCCCCGCGAGCGTGTAGTGATGCATGTCGAGGCCGTCGATCACCTGCGCCGCCTCGCGCATGATGACTTTCGTCCAGTTGTAGTCGCCGTCCGACGGACCGACGGCAATGAGGAAGGGCCGGACGCCGCCGTACGACGGCAGGAAGCTCGCGTAACGCTTGAGCTCATCGGCGTAGTATTCCGGCCGCATGTTGCCGCCACATCCCCACGCCTCGTTGCCGAGCCCCCAGAAGCGAACGTTGTACGGAGTGTCCCGACCATTCCGCCGTCGGAGGTCCGCCATCGGGCTCGAGCCCGGGTGGTTCACGTACTCCCACCAGTCGTGCATCTCCTGCACCGTCCCGCTGCCCAGGTTGGCGACGATGAACGGTTCAGCGCCTAACGCCGCCGTGAGTGCGAGATACTCGTGCGTGCCGACGCCGTTGTCTTCGGTGACGCCACCCCAGTTGTTGTTCACGACGCTCGGCCGCGACTCACGCGGTCCGACGCCGTCCTTCCAGTGGTAGTAATCGGTGAAACAGCCGCCCGGCCAGCGGATGTTCGGCACCTGAATCTTTCGCAGCGCATCCACAACGTCGTCGCGCATGTGCCACGCGTCCGACGCCGCCGCGCGACTCCAGACGCCATCGTACACCAGCCGCCCGAGGTGCTCGGCGAACTGCCCGTAGATGTGCCGGCTGATCGTATCGCGGGCCCGATCGGCATCGAGCACGAACCGCGACGTCGCGGCGGCTGCCGTCCGCGCGGTACGTGGCGCCGATCCCTGACCCGCGGCCTGGCGAGCGGTACTTACCAGAACGATGGCCGCGAGCGCGATCCTCATTGTACGCGGAAGTAGTTCCATTCCCCGAACATGTCCTCGAATCGTGGGTCGTGACGAGCCTCTAACGCGGAACGCACCCGGCGTCTTCCCGGATCCTACGTCAGTTGCGCCTAACGCTACCTCATTTGAGGCCCAGCTTCTTGTTCTGCTCCAGGAGCGAGATGGCTTCGCGCAAACGTCGTTCGCGTGTCTCCTGCTGCTTGGCGTGCATGATCCATCCCACGTAGTGCCTGCGATACGACGGCGCGAGGTTCTGGAAGTTCTTCCACGCCTTCGCGTTCGCCTCGAGCGCCTGTTTCATGAACCGAGGAACATCGTCCGGGTCGCCAGTGTTCTGCTCGAGGCGCGTGATCACGTCTCGGACTCGGCGGTTTCGCGTTTCCTCTTTCTTCGCATCCATGATCAGGCGGACATAGGCGCGTTGCCGGGACGGCGAGAGGCTCCGAAAATTCTTCCAGGCGATCGCGCTGGTCATGAGCGCCGCTTTGACGAAGGCGGGGAGGTTGCCGTCGCTCTCACCGGACTTCCCCCGTGATCTGTTACCGAGTATCGCCGGGTCGACCTTGGCCATCCCGGCCTCGGTCATTCGACCTTCCTTGATCAGCTTGCGCACCCGTCGCTCGTTCAACGCCGACCACCGGGAGCCGTCGCGGCGAGGCGTGAACTTCTGCGCGAACTTCTCGTCGTCCATCCGCTTGACGATGCTGTCGATCCAACCGAAGCAGATGGCTTCCTCGACCGCATCGTCGTACGGGATCCGAAGGCGGCCAGACTCTTTCTTGTAGTAGATCAGCCAAACTTCGGTCTCGGACTGGCCGTGCTTCGCGAGCCAGTCACGCCATTGTTGCCGGGTGGTGACGTACAAGGTCTTGCGCGTCGCCATGGTACCGCCTAACGCGTCGGGTATGACGGACAGACAGACTACCACAGGTTACAGGTTACTGGTAGAGGTTACTGGTTATTTGAACCCTCGGGAGGCTCATCTCGCCGAGAGAGGGCGTCCCGAGGGTTCTATTACCTGTAACCATTTCCAGTAACCAATTACCAGTCCGCGCATTCTGTTACCAGTTACCAGTAACCAGTAACCGGTCCGGCTAGCGCCGTTTGGGCCGGCGGATTGCTGTGACCTTCCCACTCTTCGCGCCTCCACAGAAGAACCGATCGCCGCCATCCGACTCGAGCCCCGAGACGCTCGCTCCCGGCGGCATCTCGAGTCGCTCCAGCACCTCTCCGGTTCCAGCATCCACTCGCCTCACATCGGCCTCGCCGCCTTCCGAGGTGCCGTGCCATAGCTCCCCGTCCACCCACGTGACCCCGGTGACGAAGCGATTGGACGCGATCGTGCGGAGAATCTTCCCTGTTTCAGGGTCGATCTGGTAGATCTTCCGGTCGCGGTAGTGCCCCACCCAGAGTGATCCTTCGGCCCAGGCGAGGCCCGAATCGCCGCCGCCGCCGGGTGCGGGGATCGAGCCAAGCACTCGACCCGTCGCGGGATCGATCTTGTGAATGCGATCCTCCGCGATCTGGTAGAGATACTGACCATCGAAGGCGGTTCCCGCGTGCGCGGCCACATCGATGGAGCGCGTCGTCTCTCCCGTTGCCGGATCGAACGCCGTCAGCTTGTCGCCGGCGGCAAACCACACGTTCTGACCGTCGTACGTAACTCCCGCCACGCTGTCGACACCAGGAAACGGCCCGTACTCTCGGATGATCTCGGCGTTGGATCGGCGCATCGTTCTCCTTTGTCATTCCGAGCGGAGCGCCGCAGGCGCGGAGGCGAGGAATGACAAGTATTAGTCGAACAATTGAGGAGCAGGGAGTAACAGTGTTGTCGTGAATCCGGTCAATGGCGGCGTCACCCAGCGACGCGCGCGCCCACGACCGAACGACTGGACCTTGCCCGCACTGGCGAGCGAGTCGAGCGCTCGCTGCACGGTGCGCTGGCTCGCCCCGAGCGCGAGCGCCAGCGCGGAGCTCGACCACGACTCGCCGTCGGTGAGAAACGCGAGGACCGCACCATGCTCCTCATCGACTGGCCGCGCCAGCACCACGACCTCGCGCGCGCGGCGCGGCGCAAGTGCAAACCCCACCTTCGTCGCGCTCACGGTGGCCAGCGGCCGGAGCATGGCACGAAGCCGCCCGACCTCCACTCGCAACCGGGCGCGATGCGATTCATCCGTGAACCTGGATCCGAACGCACGCGCGATGAGCACGTGTCTCGGTACGTCTCGCGGCCACGCCTCGCCTAACGCTCGCGCCAGGGCGAACAACACCGGGCGCGTGGCGAGCGAGACCGCCTTGCTTCCGTGACGCACGACGTGACGACTGTCGTCCACGATGAGCGCGCTCGATGCCAGCAGCGCCTCCACATCCTCGAGCAGGAGCAGTCGCTCCTCGCCACTCACGATCAATCGAGCGGCGGGCGTGTTCAGGGCGTGGAACGCGCTTTCGACCTCCGCTGTCAGCGCGGGGATTCCCGCGTGATCCACAGCGCGTTCGGCGCGGGCAAGCGCGGCACCTGCCTCCTTGGCTCGCAGCCGCCGCACCGCGATCCCTGCGACCACCAGCTCGTGCGCGGTTCTCAACGCGGGAGGCAGCGGTGCGAGATCGAGCTGCGCGAGCGCCCCCTCGGCCTCCTCGATGTGTCCGATCAGGAGGAGACGCCGGATCGCGAGATAGCGCGCATGCGCGGCATTGACCGTATCGCCGTGCGCCTCGAGTGTGGCGCGGGCCGAATCGAGGGTCCTCGCGGGCCAGCTCAGATCGCGTGAGGCGAACGCGACCTCGGCCTCGGCGACGATGCACCGCGCTCGCGCGACGGCCTCCTTCTGGCCGAACGCGCGCCGAGCGCGTTGCAGAAGGGTCTTCGCGCGAGCGAGATCGCCGAGCTGGGCCATCGCGATCCCCCGGAGCGCGAGCGCCGGCGCGTCGTCCCGCAACGCGACTCGCTTCAGCGCACCGATGGGATCGCCCGCCGCCAGCGCCCGTGCCGCCGCCGTGATCAGCGAGTCCATTCGGCGAAAAAGAATCCCGTCACACTTGTAACTCTCACTCGTGAGTCACCCGGTGCTAACTCTACTTCGTCACCACCAACCACCAAGTCGAACTGGCTTGCACGAAGGAGAGAAGAACGATGACGACGATGATGATGAAACACGCGACCGGGACGCGTGAAGAGTGGCTCGCAGCGCGGCTCGACCTGCTCGAGGCAGAGAAGGAGCTCACGCGTCAGAGCGACGCGCTGGCGCAGCGGCGGCAGGAGCTGCCGTGGGTCCGCGTGGACAAGGCGTATCGGTTCGACACCGAGCAGGGGAGCGCCTCGCTCGAGGATCTCTTCCGCGGACGCTCGCAGCTCCTCGTCTACCATTTCATGTTCGGGCCCGACTACACCGCGGGATGTCCGTCCTGCTCGTCGATCGCGGACGGGTTCAATGGCTTCGCGGTCCATCTCGCCAATCACGACGTGATGCTGACGGCGGTGTCTCGCGCGCCACTCGCGAAGCTCGTGGAGTTCAAGCAGCGGATGGGTTGGACCTTCCCGTGGGCGTCCGCGTACGCGACGGACTTCAACGCCGACTTCAACATCTGGTTCACCGAGAAGCAGCAGCGCGACGGCGGGATCGACTACAACTACCGCCGCGAGGGGAAGTGGCAGTTGCGCGGCAGCGACAATCCGGTCGCGCAGATCGCAAGCCAGACGGGCACCGATGCGGCGACGTACACGCGCGAGCGGCCGGGTGTGAGCGCCTTCGCGCTCGAGGACGGCGTCGTGTACCACACCTACTCGGCCTACGCGCGCGGTTTGGACGGCCTGTGGGGCATGTACCAGTGGCTCGACCGCGCGCCCAAGGGTCGCAACGAGCAGGGCATTTGGTGGAAGCACCATGACCGGTACGACGCCCGCTGAGGAAGTCGTGGATTCCCGACGAGCCTTTCTCGGAGTCTCGGCGATCGTCTTCGCTGCGAGTGCGGCGATGACGATCGCCTCCTGCGCGTCCATGTCCGCGATGGGCGAGATGGCGATGCCGGGCGGGTGGACTCTCTCGATGATGTGGATGCCGATGCCGGACCAGACGTGGTTAGGCGCGGGGGCGTCGTTCGTCGGCATGTGGGTTGTGATGATGGTGGCGATGATGCTGCCGTCGTTGACGCCGATGTTGTGGCGCTACCGCCAGGCCGCTGGTGCGGCCGGAGCGGCCCGCTTGGGTCGGCTGACGGCGATAGTGGGCGCCGCATACTTCGTTGTCTGGGCCGTGGTGGGAACCGTCGTGTTCCCGTTAGGCGCCGCGCTGGCTGCGACCCTCATGCGGGAGCCGGCGCTCGCGCGCTTCGTACCGATGGTCGTTGGTACGGCCGTGTCGATCGCTGGCGCACTTCAGCGGAGCCCGTGGAAGACGCGTCACCTTGCTTTCTGCCGCGACATGCTCGGATGTAGCCATCCGCTGCCGGCCGACGCCGGCTCTGCCTGGCGGCACGGACTCCGTCTCGGCCTTCACTGCAGCCACTCGTGCGCGGGCTTGACGGCGGTCGCTTTGGGTCTCGGGGTCATGGACGTTCGCGTGATGGCGGCGGTGACGGCGGTCGTCACCGCGGAACATCTCGCGCCGGCCGGCGTGCGTGTCGCACGCATCACCGGCACGCTGGGCGTCGCCGCAGGACTACTTCTCATCGTGCGAGCCCCCTGGCCGTTATAGGAGCACCCACAATGCGGGCGGCTTCCGAAACTCGTGGCCGCGCGGCGAGCTGTCACGCGCCGTGTCCAGCCGAATTCGAGGCCAGCGAGAATAGAGACCACGGATCGCAAGCCGTGCCTCGACGCGAGCCAGCGCCGCGCCCAGACAATAGTGGCGGCCGAAGCCGAACGAGAGGTGGTCGCCCGCGTTAGGGCGCCGGATATCAAAACAGTCCGGGTTCTCGAAATGCTCCGGGTCGCGATTGGCGCCACCGATCATGCACTGCACGACCTCTCCTTCGCGAATCGACACGTCGCGTACTCGAACATCACGCACGGCATAACGTGTGCACGTCTGCACGGCCGGCTCCCATCGCAACGATTCCTCGATCGCCGCAACCAGCGCACCGTCATCCTCGAGCGCCTCGGCACACGACTCGGCGTGCGTGAGCAGCGCCCACATCGCATTGAGGATCGCAGCCTCGGTTGTCTCGATCCCTCCGAAGAGCACGATCAGCGTGTTAGCGAGGATCTCCTCGTCGTCGAGGCGCGATGATGGCGCCGCATGAGCAAGATGGCCGAACAGCGCGTCGTGCGTCCCTGTCGAGCTCTGCGCGATCAACGGCGCAACCGCCGCACGAAATGCGGCGGCCGAGTTACGTCCCTGCTGGCGGGCCGCGGAGGAGGGATCGTGCGTCGCGAGCGCGGCCGCGAATGCGTCATACCATGCACGAACGAGGTCGTGCATCGCCGCCGGGATCCCAATGACATCCGAAACGACAGCCAGCGCGAGCGGCGCGGCAAGTGCAGCGCGCAGGTCTACGAATTCGTCGGACCCGCGCTCGATGGCGTCCAGCAGGTGATCCAGACGCGCGCGGACGATCGGCTCGGCATTGACGTCGACCGCGCGACGATTGAACGGCGGCGAACAGGCGCTCTTGAAGCGACGCTGGGCTTCCCCTTCCGCGCTCAGCATCTGCGCGCCGAACGTATCGCGAATTGGTGACGCGGGATGGTCGGTGCTGAAGTGCTCAGGGTTACGAAGGATCTCGAGCACGTCAGCGCGCCGCGTC
>DASUGD010000280.1:0-34778 GCA_036274195.1 Gemmatimonadaceae bacterium
AACGCGATGCCCGTGACGAGCGTAATCGCGCTCGTCACGAGCACGGCAACAGGATCCAGGGTAAGGTCGGCGTACGCGGGGAGCGCCGGCAACGCGAGCCGACGGAGCGCGTGCAAGCCGAGCGTCGCGAGCGCGAGACCCGCCGCGCCGCCGGCGACCGCGAGGACCATGCTCTCGGTCAGCAGCTGTCGCACGAGGCGGCCGCGCCCGGCGCCTAACGCGACACGGACGGCGAACTCCTTTCGGCGCGACAAGGACCGCGACAGCAAGGCGCCCGCGAGGTTGGCGCACGCGATCACGAGCACGAGGCCGGCGCTCGCCATGAGCACGAGGAGTGGCGTTCGTGTGTCGCCGACCATGTCGTCATGCAGCGGGACCGCCCAGAGTGCCATGCCGCCCTGCGACTCGGGATGCTCACGCGCGATGTCGGCGCCGAGCCGCCCGATCTCCCGCTCGGCCATCTCGCGGGTGGCCGTTGGCGTGAGACGCCCGATCATCGCGAGCCAGTGCTGCTTCCGCGCGCGCAGCGGATCACGGAGCGCCGGGGCGATGTCGAGTGGCAACCAGATGTCTGCGCTGCCCATCGGCCCCACGAAGCCGCGAGGCAGCACGCCAACGATCTCGTAGGCATCCCCGTCAATGCGCACCGACTTGCCGATGGCCGACGCGCTGCCGCCTAGCTCGCGCTGCCACGCCGACCAGCTCACCATGGCCACGTTAGGCGCTCCGGTCTTCGTGTCGGCGTCGGTCAGCGTTCGGCCCCGTGCGGCAGACACTCGTAGCGTCGGGAAGAATCCCTCGCCGACCATGGCGGCCTTGATTACACGCGGGGTCGCGTCCCCGGCATACGTGACGTCGATGACCCCCTGATAGAACGTCGCCATCAGCGCGAACGAGCGCTGCCGCTCGCGAACGTCCATCGTCACCCCGGCGCTGATCGACGACCGCTCCATCGAGCCGTCTTCCATACGGGAGAAGACTCGCATGAGGCGATCGGCGTCCCCGAATGGCAGCGCGTTGAGGAGCACTGACTTGACGACGCCGAAAACGGCCGCGTTCGCGCCAATCCCGAGCGCCAGGGTCGTGATGGCGAGCAGCGAAAACAGCGGCGTGCGCACCGCGGACCGAAGGCCGAAGCGCAGATCATGCCTCAAGTCGTCGAACCAATTGCGGCGTGCCTCGGCGAGGCGATCCTCCGCGAGCAGCTGCGTGCACTCGGAACGAACGGAGCCAAGATCTCCAAGACGCTCCAGCGCTGCGGCTCGTGCGGCCGCGGGATCCATCCCGCGAGCGACGTATTCCCGGATGCGCTCCTCGAGATGGAAGCGGATCTCGTCATCCACCTCGGCCTGCGGTGTGCTCTCGAACGGGCGCCGACGGCGCCATGGTAGCTGTGGTCGCATCATTGCCTCCGTTACCTCGCCCAGCTCGGGGCGCGCGTGGACGCGACCGCCTGGTTGACGGCCGACGCGAAGCGCTGCCATCCCGACGTCTGCGCGACGAACTGGCGCCGGCCTTCGCTCGTGAGGTGATAGTATTTCGCGCGCCGGTTGTTCTCGGTGGTGCCCCACTTTCCACCGATCCATCCTTTCCGTGTCATCCGGTAGAGCGCCGGGTAGAGCGACCCCTCTTCGACGCGCAGAACGTCGTCGGTGGCGGTCTCGATCCAGCTCGCGATGCCGTAGCCGTGCATCGGGCCCCAGGATAGTGTCTTGAGGACGAGGAGCTCGAGCGTGCCTTGCAGCAGGCCTGCTTCCTTTGCAAACACGACGGGACCCTCCGGTCGTTTCGGTGAGGCGAGCTCGGCACAGGAGGCGCTCCCTATGCCGATCTAGGTACGTAACGAACTGCTTCCCTTAGACTCGCCAAGTGAGCGGATGGTTTGCATCCGGCCGCGATTGACGTCCGCGGCGGCTACTCGCACCATTGAACGACACCACCACAGTCGGGATCGACCGATCATGGTTCGCTCGCGTTTTCGAGACGCCGTTTGGCTCGGCACAGCCATGTTTGCTGCGGCGTGCGCGTCCGCTCGGTCGCCGACCGTCGACGAACGGGTGCGCGTGGAAGCGGCAACGCAGCGCTACGCCGGGCTCATTCGCGGCGCGCCGGTGGACTCGGTGCTGACGGCGTATGCGGAGAACGGCGAGCTCGAGATCCCGGGCGTTGGCACACTCAAGGGGCGCAAGGCGATCCGTGACTTTCTCGCCCCGCTCAGCGTTGCCGTGTCGGTCTCGGCGACCGAGATGCAATCCGACAGCATCACTGTCGCGGGCAACACCGCTCGGTCAAGCGGTCACTATCGCCAGGTCGCCGGGCCCAAGGGCGGGCCGGCAGCGGAGTATCGCGGTGCCTTTCACGCGACGTGGACCCGGGAGGCGGACGGACAATGGAGGATTTCGCGGCTCGTGATGGCGCCGACGAAATCCCCCTAGCCGGCCCGCCTAACGCCTTAGCCCGTAGGGCGCCCGCGCGCCGGACCAATTGGGGTCAGAGTCAAATTTCATCATCTGATTGCGCGCGATGCGTTTTTCACGCACACCGGGCCGCGTTCAATCGTGCATCAATGCGTTGGAATGATGAAATTCGACTCTGACCCCGTTTTCCCGTTAGGCGTCGCTTCCGCCTTGTACGTTCCCGGTGTGAGACGCGCGGCGATCGACAGGCGATTCCACGCGTTGATGGCTGCGACGGCCAGCGTCAGGTCCGCGAGCTCCGTCTCGCTGAAGTGCGGGCGAACCTCTGCGTGCACGGCATCACTCACGTGGCCGGTCGCAACGAACGTTACCGCCTCGGCCCACGAGAGCGCGGCCCGCTCTCGCTCGGTGTACCACGGGCACTCACGCCACACCTCGAGTGAGTAAAGTCGCTGCTCGGTCTCGCCGAGCGCGCGGAGATCCTTCCAGTGCATGTCGACGCAGTACGCGCATCCGTTGAGCTGCGACGCGCGAAGTTGCACGAGGTACAGCAATGGGCGGCCGACCGTCGACTCGGCCAGGTACTGGTCGAGGGCATCCATGGCGTCGTAGACGCCAGGTGCCGCGGTGGTGTACTTGAAGCGCGGATGCATCAGGGCGTGATGTGTGTCGTTAGGGTCGATGGACGATCGACGTTCTCACGGCCGCGCGGCGTGCGCCGAATCGGGTACCGGCTGCATGAGCGGCGTGTCGCGGTCGCACACGAAGTACGCGAGAAAGCGCACGGGTTTGTCGCCGCTGGCGTTCGCGGACACCACGTGCGCGCCGTTCGCCGCCTCGTAGAAGCTCTGGCCAGCGGTGTACACCACTTCCTTTTCGCCGCGAACCTGCGTGCGGAACGCTCCCTCGATGACATACCCGATCACCGGACAGGGATGACTGTGCGGCTTCGATGACTCTCCGGGGCCGTACGTCACCTCGACCAGCGTGACCTTGAGGTGCGAGCCATCCATGGGCGCCAGCGCGTGGACGTACGGCGCCGGTCCGCGAGCCGGGACGGACTCGGCGTGTGCCTCATTCACAAGGTCGACGTTCTTCGTGGCCGGCCCGCCCTGACAGACGGCGAGCCCAGCGATCGTTGGGACCAGTAGCAGGCGATGCAGCATAATGCCTCGCTTGATGACGGGATGGGGATGCAGCAGGCGACGTACGGTAACGCTACGATGGATATGGCCTAGCGCGTAGAGCCATTTTCCATATTTTCGCTGGACCATTATGCCGAAGCAGCCCAGCTCCTTCGCGCTCGCGCTTCCGCCCCGTGACCATGACGCGCCCGCCGCGCAGTGGCTGTGCGGCGCGCTGCGGGACGAAATCCTCGACGGCCGACTCCGCCCGGGCAGTCGGCTCCCATCGACTCGCGACCTCGCGCGCCAGCAGGGCCTTTCACGAGGAACGGTCGTCAGTGCCTTCGACCAGCTCCGAGCCGAAGGCTACGTGCAGGGGAGCACGGGCTCCGGCACTTACGTCAGCAAGGTTCTGCCCGACGAGCTGCTTCAGGTGCGGCCACGACGAGCCGCGCCACGCGAGCTCGCGGTAGCTCCGCCGCGACGTCGGCTAGCCGGCTTCGCGATGGCGGCGACGATATTCCCCGGGCTCGCGCCTGTGCCAACGCGCGCGTTCCGGACGCATCTGCCAGCTCTCGATCTGTTTCCAACCAGCCTTTGGGCACAGCTCGCCGGCCGGCGACTTCGCCGTGCGACGACGGGTCTTCTACTCGGCTCCGAGCCGATGGGATACCGGCCACTTCAGAGCGCGGTGGCCGAGTACCTGGTGGCATCGCGCGGCGTGAAGTGCGTGCCGGAACAGGTCGCGATCGTGTCCGGCACGCAAGAGGCGCTCGACCTCGCCGCGCATCTCTTTCTGGACCCCGGTGACCGCGTGTGCGTGGAGAACCCTGGCTATGCCGGCGCGAGGCGTGCCTTCGAAGCCGTTGGCGCCCGCGTCACCGCGATCGACGTCGATGAAGACGGTGCCACCGTTCCGCCCGCCCGGCTCACCGACGTTAGGCTCGCATACCTCACCCCGGGCCACCAGTTCCCGCTCGGGATGTGCATGAGCCTTTCACGACGGCTCGCCATGCTGGAATGGGCACGCCGCACGGGCGCCATCCTGTTCGAGGATGACTACGACAGCGAGTACCGTTACGCCGGGAAGCCGGTGCCAGCGCTACAGGGCCTCGATCGGCACGGCGTCGTGCTGTTTGCCGGCAGCTTCAGCAAGGTGCTCTTCCCTGGCCTTCGCCTCGGCTATGTCATCGTCCCGCCGGATCTGGTCGAGCGTGTCACGGCGGTGCAGTCCATTCGTACGCGACACCCGCCCATGCTGACGCAGGCCGTGCTGTGCGACTTCATCGCCCAAGGCCATTTCGCGAGACACGTTAGGCGAATGCGGGAGGTCTACGCCGAGCGGCTCGGCGCGCTCCTCGACGCCGCGCGCGAACGGCTGGCTGGCGCGCTCGTGATCACGGGGGTTGAAGCCGGGCTGCAAACGGCCGCGTGGCTCATAGCCGGCCACGACGCGGCCGAGGTCGAAGCGCGCGCAGCGGAGCGAGACGTCGATGTCACCGCGCTCGATCGGTATACCAAAGGCCGGACTCGGCGACAGGGTCTTCATCTCGGATTCGCAGCGGTCGATGTGACCGAAATTCGGCGTGGTGTCCGGGAACTGGCCAGTGTACTCGAAGAGTTCGGTCGCGGACGCCGGCGTCGTTGACAAGCTCTGGCCCCATGGACATTCTGGCGCCTCGTCCCCTCCTGGAGTGTGCGATGCGACTCAAAGTTCTGACACTGGCCCTGGCGGTCATGGTGTCCGCGTGCTCGGAAGATCCGGTGCAGCCGACTGCTGCCCCCAGTCCGTCGGCGAGCGTCGCCGCGAAGGCCGCGAGCGAGGGCCGGTCGATCGTCGAGTTCAACGGCCAGCTTCGGAAGGATTTCCGGGCACAGGTCGCCGCGTTAGGTGGCAGCGTCGATTTCGTGGCCGAAGGCGCGGGCTTCGCCGGCGTCAGCGGGCTCAGCGCGACAGCCGCCGCCACGCTCGGGCGGTCTCCCGGCATCACCGCCGTCTACGACGACATCGCGATTTCGGCGGCGCCACCTCAGCGCGGCCCGACGCTGTCCGGCGAGCTCTCGCCGCTCAGCCCGAACGCCCCACAGACCGCGCTGCTCTTCTCGTGGCAGTGGAACATGCGCGCGATCAACGCACCGGCCGCGTGGGCCGCCGGGTACCTCGGGTCGCCTAACGTCACGGCCGCGATCCTCGACAGTGGCATGGACTACGACAATTTCGATCTCAATGGCTTGGTCGACTTGTCGCGCTCCACGTCGTTCGTCCCGACGGACGACGCGTTGCTGGCGGCGCTGTTCCCCGGGCGCAACGCGGTGGACGACCTCGTGTATCACGGCACCGTGATTGCCGCGCAGGTCGCCTCCAATGGGCTCGTGTTCGCTGGCGTCACCTCGAAGACGCGCCTCATGGCGGTGAAGGTCCTCGGTGCGACCGGTGGTACGCTCGGCAGCGTGTTGGCCGGGATCGTCTGGGCCGCTGATCACGGCGCCGACGTGGCGAACCTCAGCGTCGGATTCACGGACGGCGTCGACAAGCGAGCCGCGGGAGGGCTCTTCACCGGACCGGTCAACCGCACGATGAACTACGCGAACCGCGCCGGCATGGTGCTCGTCGTTGCAGCGGGCAACGACGCTCAGAATCTCGGCGGCGGCGATGGCCGGAATTACGCCGCGTTCTGCGAGTCACCGCACGTCATCTGTGTTTCCGCGACCGGACCGACGGCGGGGGCAGATCCGTTCATGGGTCCGTGGACGAACGTGGACGCACCCGCGGACTACACGAACTTCGGGAAGCAGGATATCACAGTCGCTGCGCCGGGTGGTACCACCTTCGGGCTGGTGTCCGGGCTGTGCGCGCGACATGCCCTCGAACTGGTGAACAACGCGCCGACATTTCCGTGCATCGCCGGCACAACCGTCGTCGGTGGAGCCGGAACGTCGGGGTCGGCGCCTCACGTGACCGGGGTCGTGGCGCAGCTGATCGCGAAGTACGGCAAGGGCAAGCCGTCACAGATCAAGCAGATGCTGCTGAACGGTGTGGACGATCTTGGCGCGCCGGGCAAGGATGCCTTCTACGGGTACGGTCGCATAAACGTCATGAAGGCGCTGTCTCAGTAGGTTCGGCCACCTAACGATTCTACGAAACGCGAACGGCGCGTGGCACCGGGCCACGCGCCGTTCGGCGTCTCAGGCAACAAGCCGAGTCAGGACGCCGCCACCATCTCCTCGGTATTCCCTGGCTCCAGCAGGTCCGTGCGGCCAATCTCGAGGTCGCGCGCAAGGCGGTGTACCGACGGTGGAAGCGGCGCCGACGACCGATTGTCGACGTCGAAGTAAACGCCAACCAGCTCGCTCGACGCGACTTCCTCGGCCGTCTCGCTGTCGTACATGCGGTGCAGGAAGCGGATACTCGAGCGGCCGAGCGACACGAGCTCCGTCGTGATGTGGATGAGAGAGCCTGCGATCAGCTCACGCTTGTATTGGGTGCGCTGGTCCACGGCAACGGCGCTGCGGTGGTTCCGCGTGAGAAAGGATGGCGTCAGTCCCAGTTGCGCGAGAAACTGCCACGTCGCCTCATCGAACCGGGCGGTATAGAACTGGACGTTCATGTGCCCCACGTGATCGATCATCCAGGGGTACACGACGCCTCGGTGGGTCTCGATCTGCCTGTACATGGACACTCCTTGGGAGTCGAGTGTAAGCTCGCAAGGAACCAGGACCGTCGGTAGTCGCACGAGCGGTCAGATCCGGGAGTGTCCGACGTTGGGCAGAACACTGACCGGAGACAGGGGGACCTCTCGTGCGTGGTGCGACCGCCCGTCATCTTCACCGCCATGCGTCCATCCCATTCTGTCGGTAGGATCGCCCCACTGGCTGCCGCCGCCATCATCGTCGCTGCAGTGCCCAGTCCGGCCAGTGGCCAGCCGGGCATTGCCATCACGCACGTGACCGTGATCGACGGTGTCACGTCGGTTCCGCGCACCGATCAGACGGTGGTGATCCAGGGCAACCGTATCGTGCGGGTCGGGACATTCGGCGCGGTGGCGGTTCCCGCCGGCGCCCGCATTGTGGACGGGCGGCGGAAGTTCCTCATCCCGGGTCTTTGGGACATGCACGTGCATACCGCGATCTCCGGCGGACGCGAGCTCTTGCCGCTCTACGTTGCCAACGGTGTCACGGGCGTTCGCGACATGGCCGGCGACTGGGATACGCTGAGGACCTGGCGGTCGGAGATCGGACGCGGGCAACTCGTCGGCCCGCGGATGGTTGTCTCGGGCCCGTACCTCGAGGGCGGCGACGTCCCGATCCCTCATCTGCTGGCGCGCAATGCCGCGGAGGCCAGTGCCGGTGTGGACTCGCTCATCGCGCTCGGCGTGGACTTCATCAAGATTCACTCGCAGCTCAACGCGGAGTCGTATTACGCAATCGCTCGCCGCGCACGGCAGCGCGGTGCGGTGTTCGCCGGTCACGTGCCGCGCGTAGTTGGGGCGGGCGCGGCGTCCGACTCGGGACAGAAGAGCATCGAGCACCTGCTCGGCATTCCGGCCGAGTGCACACCTGCCGACTCGGTCGCGCTCCAGCCGCGCTATCCGGTCCAGGGCGCGATCGGCAGGTGCTCGAGCGAGGACCTCGCGCCCCTGTACGCGAAGTTCGTGCGCAACGGGACGTACGTGACGCCGACCTTCACCGCCCAGGTCGAAGTCGCAGTGTGGCCCACGCGCGCCGTGCCGGGCGACTCGCTCGCGCACTACCTGCCGAAAGCCGTCCGCGAATACGTGGCCCAGATCTTTCCGATGCCCGACAGCATACCGCCTAACGCCGATTCGGTGGGTCGCGCGATGCTGGCGAAGCGGCTGCGGCAGGTCGCCGCCATGCAGCGCGCCGGCGTGCACATCCTCACCGGCACGGATGCCCCGCTGCGCAACAGTCCGCCCGGCTTCGGCCTTCACGAGGAGCTGACGCTGCTCGCGCGCGGGGGCATGTCGCCGCTCGAGGTGCTGCGGTCCGCGACCTTCGAGCCCGCACGGTATTTCGGCGTGCTCGATTCGCTCGGGACGATCGCGGCCGGGAAGCTCGCCGACCTGGTGTTGCTCGATGCCAACCCGCTCGAGGACATCGGGAACACGCGACGCATCTCCGCGGTCGTGGCCAATGGCCGGCTCTACGCTGGCGCGGAGCGCGAACGGCTTTTGCACGTCGCGAGCGCGGCGCCCTGAGATGATCCCGTGAGCGAGCAACCTGTCCTCACGACGCGGCGACTCGTCCTGCGGCCATTCGTGCTCGACGACGCGCTGGCCGTGCAGGTGCTCGCCGGCGCGCCGGAGGTCGCCGACACCACGCTCCACATTCCGCATCCGTACCCGGCGGGTGCCGCCGAGCAGTGGATCGCGACCCATGCCGTCGCGTGGGCGGCGGGCACGGGTGTGACGTATGCCATCACCGATGCCGCCACCGGTATACTCGTGGGCGCGGTGGGGTTGACGATCACGCCGGCCCACGCGCACGCGGAGATGGGCTATTGGGTGGGCGTTCCGTACTGGAATCGCGGGTACGCCACCGAGGCCGCAGCCGCGCTCGTGGACTTCGGCTTCAAGCAGCTCGGATTGCACCGAATCCACGCCCATTACCTGACGCGGAACCCGGCGTCCGGCCGCGTCATGCAGAAGCTCGGCATGCGATCCGAGGGCGTGAGCCGACACGCGGTGCGCAAGAACGGTCAGTTCGAGGATCTCGAGCTCTACGCGATCCTCGCCGACGAATGGCCCGGCAGCGTGGCACTGACGTGAGCTTGCCACGGCGCGTGGTCGTGAACGACCGCATGCAGCAGGGGTACACGTACCTGCTCACGGAGCCGACCGGCCGCAACTACGATGAGGGCTTCGAGCCCCAGCTCACGCCACCCGAGCTGCTCGCGTTAGGCGTGTTCGGCGGCAAGTACATGACGGACTGCCGTGACGAGTTTCCGGCGAGCTGGTTCGTGAAGGCGAAGCTCTCACCGGAGGGGTACAACGCGAAGCTGAACTACTTCGGCGTGCGGGCGTCACAGCCGCTGTCGGTGTGGCGCAAGAAGGGATGGATCTACGAGGAAGACCCGCGCGGCTGGTTCCAGTGGTATTGTCGCTATTACCTGGGCCGCCGCTGTCTGGACGACGACCGGCAGATTCGCCGGTGGCGCCAGATCGCGCGCCACGTGGCGCAGGTCAAGCGCGGCTGCCGGCCGAGAGACCTGACGTGCCGGAAACGACAAAGGCAGGCGCTACTTCACTGGGCGTATGACAGCAGGAAAATCTGAACGGCCGGGATGGGGGATGAGGGATGAGGGATGAGGGTAAGATGCGAATACTCTCGGGATGCCGCTCTCCATGAGCCAAGCATCCCGAGGGTTTCCGCTGTTAACCCTCATCCCTCATCCCGCATCCCTCATCCCTCTACGGTAGGCTAAAGGCGACGAACGTCCCTCCCGACGGCGCGCCGTTCTTCCCGCCCCCCGCCGCGATCACCACGTACTCCTTGCCGTTGACCATGTAGAGCGACGGGGTCGCGTTGCCTGACGCGGGGAGCTCGGCCTCCCACAAGAGCGCGCCCGTCCGCTTGTCGAACACGTGGAACTTCCGGTCGTACGTCGTGGCCCCGATGAACAAGAGACCGTTCTTCGTCACCACCGGACCACCGTAGTTGTCCGTTCCCGTGTTCTTCACTCCCTTCTCGGCGAGCGCCGGGTACTCGCCGAACGGGATCGTCCAGCGGATCTCGCCCGCGTTCAGGTCGATTGCGTTCAGCGTTCCCCACGGCGGCGCGACGCCAGGATAACCCTCGTGATCGAGGAAGATCGGGTACCCCGAGTTCCGGTACTTGAGGATGTTCGGGTTCGTGGTCGCCGTCTCGGCAATGTCCTTCCCGGTGACGAGGAAGTTGACGAGATCGTCGATCGCGCCCCCCTCGAGCATCTCGGAAAAACCCGGCATGCGGCCCGTGCCCTGACGAATGATGCTCGCGATCTCCTCGCGGGACCGTCGCTCCGCGAGGCCGAGCAATGACGGCGCCACCGAGCCACCCGTCATGTCGTCGCCGTGACAGCTCGCGCACTGGCTCCTGTACAGCGAGTGATCATCGCGCGGCATCATGCGAAGGAGCCAGCCCATCTCGTTCGCGTTCACGTAGAGCAGCCCGGTCTCCGGGTCGAAGGCCGGGCCGCCCCATTCGCCGCCGCCGTCGTAGCCGGGGAACACGATCGACCCGTCCACGCTCGGCGGCTGGAACATCCCGGCGTATTTGTGCTCGCGGAACGTCTTCAACGCCGACGCGTGCGCCTCGGGGGTGCGGTTCGTCAGCATGTCCTCGGTCAGCGTCTGCCTAACGAACGGTGGCGGCTTGACCGGGACAGGCTGTGTCGGGCTCGCCCGCTCGCCATCCAGCGTCGACGCGGGAAACTGGCGGTACTCGATCGGGAACAGCGGCTTTCCCGTCTTTCGGTCGAAGACGAACACGAAACCGGTCTTCGTGATCTGCGCGAGCGCGTTGACCGTCTGGCCGTCGCGCTTGACCGTGACGAGCGCCGGTGGCGACGGGAGGTCCATGTCCCACAGGTCGTGCTTGACCGTCTGAAAATGCCAGACGCGCTTTCCCGTCCGCGCATCGAGCGCGATGACGCTGTTGGCGAAGAGGTTGTCGCCGATTCGGTTGGACCCGTAGAAGTCGAACGCGGCGGAGCCGGTGGCGCCGTAAACGATCCCCAGCGTGTGGTCGACCGTCAGCCCCGCCCAGGCGTTGGTGCCACCCGAGACCTTGTAGGCATCCGGTGGCCAGGTGTCATATCCGTACTCGCCCGGCCGCGGAATCGTATGAAAGACCCACCGCAGCTTGCCCGTCATCGCGTCGTAGGCGCGTATGTCGCCCGGCGATGAGGGAAGGCTTTCGCTCACCGAGCTGCCAATGATGTAGAGGCCGTCGAACATGACGCCGGGCGTGCTGGCGCTCACCGACTGCGATTCGAACGGACGCCCAAGCCCTTTCCGCAGGTCCACGCGCCCGCTGTCGCCGAACGTAACGATCGGATGGCCGGTCTTCCTGTCCAGCGCCCACAGGTTGTTGCGGTGCGTCACGAAGACACGGTCGCGGTAGACGGTCACGCCGCGATGCCGGAACCTGCCGCTCTTCGGATCGATCGTGTTCGGGTCGAACGTCCAGATCTCTCGCCCGGTGGCGGCATCGAGCGCGACGACGCGGAGCTTCGGCGTCGTCGCGTACATCACGCCATCGATGACGATCGGGTTCGGCTGGAATTCCGAGCCGGGAAACGCGTCGTGCGTATCGTACGTCCACGCGACCGCGAGCTGCTTGACGTTCGCTGGCGTGATCTGATCGAGCGTCGAATAGCGGGTGTTGTCCGTCGTCCCGCCGTAGATCGGCCAGTCGACGGACTTCGCTTTCTGCGACCAGGCCTGGGCCGGCAGGGCGAGAAAGGCAGCGACGTATGCGGCGCGACGCGTCATAGTGCTCCGTTGAGGGTCAGAGTCTCAATTCATCATTCCCACGCCACGGCGTGGGAATGATGAATTAAGACTCTGACCCCCACGCGGCTACCGCTTCGACACGAGCGTCTTCTTCACCCACCCTTCCGCGGTGGAGCCCTGGACCTTCACGTAGCCGTCCTTCTCTTCACCGAGGAACACCAGCTCGTCACCCTTTTTGAGCGCCGAGGCGGAGTGAGCGCCGTCTCTGGGCTCCGTCAGGAGCTTCACGTTGTCGATCTTCGGCGTGAGCACGTCACCCTCGGCATACGACGCGCCGGCCTTCACATCGGCGCCCGAGAGACCGACCGCTTTGAACTTGTCGGCGCGCGCCATCATGTCCGCGTCGGCCTTCAGGTTCTCGACGATCTTGTTGAAGTTGTCGAGGTACGACGCCGCGATGACCTTCCCCTCCGCGGTGCTCGTGTAGCCACCCAGCGCCGCCCCCCCGCCGCCACCCCCGCCGAGCGCCCCGATCGCGAAGTTCGTCTTACGCGCCTTTCCCTCGGCAGCCGCGATCTGGACCGTCGTCCGCGCGTCGGCGATGAGGATGCTCGTTTGGGCATCCTTGAACTTCACGCCTCCACCGACCGCGGCAAACGCCTTGTGTCCGAGCAACCCCCCGACTGCGCCCCCCACGCCGCCGGCATTGTTGTCGCTCACCTGAACGGCGGCGGTCATGACGAAGTCGGCTGCCTTCATCTGACCGCCACCCATGTTGGCGTCCTGCTGCATCTCACCGGATCGCGCGAGTGCGCGCTCCTGCGCGATGTTCTGCATGGCGACTCCACGCTCCACCACCACGAAGCACTTGGAGTTCTGCGCCATCATCCGGAGTAGTGCTGCCGGTGAGCCCAGCTGGTAGCGCTGGAAGACGCGCATGTACTGCTCCTGCGGCTCGTTGACGGCGAGGATCCCGAACGGCTTCTCGCATTTCGCGAGCTGGTCGTCCTGGGCCAGTGCTGGCGACGCAACGGCAAGTGTGAGGGCAGCGATACGGCTGATACGCGGCATGAGTGGCATGGCGTTCTCCGGCGTTGGCGGTGGCGGATGGCAGCGGGACCCAACGCACATTGCGCAACGGCTCGGGAGAATCCGTCAACCGACCGCCCTGCTGGTCCGCCGGTCGCGCCGATTTGCGACCGGTCCGTCTCGAGCGCACCTTAGGCGACCCGTTTCGCCCCTCAGCCGGCACTCCCTTGAGATCAGTTGCAGCGCTCGTCCTCATCGCCGCCGTCAGCCTCGCTCCGCAGCTTCGCGCCCAGTCCCCGGCGTTCGCGCGCTTCGTGGACCGCTATCTCGACGACTTCGCGCGCAGGCACCCCTCCATCGCGGCCGGCAACGGCATTCACGATCACGACGACCGGCTCGACGACTTCTCCGCGGCCGGCATCGCGGCCGAGGTGAAGGCCCTCGAACGCGATGCGACGGAGCTTCGTGCCTTCGATCCGAAAGCTCTGACGCCGGACGAGCGCGTCGACCAGCGCATCCTGCTCGGCATCATCGACGGGTGGCTGCTCGAGCAGAGGACTCTCCAGAACTGGCGCCGAAATCCGATGCTGTACGCGTCAGCGCTTGCCGATGGCGTACACAATCTGATGACCATGACGAGCGATCCGGCGCCGGTCCGCATACGCCGGATCATCAGCAAGCTGCGTCAGCTTCCGGCGTTCCTGAATGACGCGAAGACGAACGTGGTCAACCCGCCCCGCCTCTTCGCCGAGCGCGGTGCAGGCTTCATGCGCGGCGCCCAGGAGATGCTGGGTCGCGACCTCGACTTGGCCTTCGCATCCGAGCCTAACGGCGCGCTGCGCGATTCGCTGCGGAAGGCCGCCGACCTGGCCATCCCGCAGATAGGCGCGTATGTCACGTACCTGGAACGCGACGTCATCCCGAAGGCGAACGGCGACTTCACGATCGGTGCGGCGAATCTCGCTCGGCGCTATCAGGCGGAGGAGTTGATCGACACGCCGCTCCCCACGATGGTCGCGATCGGCGAACGGGAGCTGGCGCGATCGCAGGCGGAATTCCGCGCCGCTGCCGCCAAGCTCGACCCGACGCGTGATCCGGTAAAGGTCTGGGAGGACGTGCGGAAAGACCACCCGAAGATGGGTGGGGTCGTCGCCGCAACCCAGAGGATCGTCGACTCGCTGGCGGCGTTCGTCGCGGCTCGCGGGATCGCCACGCTGCCGCCTAACGAACGCGTGATCGTCGCCCCGGCCCTGGCGTTCGACCTCGGCTTCGCGTCGATGCACGCGTCGCCGCCGCTCGAGAAGACGCCCGTCAAGAGCGTTTACTACATCACCGACGCACAGCCGGACCTTCCGCCCGCGGAGCAGGAGGCGTGGCTCGAGCGGTACAACTACGCCTCGCTCACGAACACGTCAGCGCACGAGGCCATCCCGGGCCACTGGCTGCACTCGACCTACATGCGGCGCACGCCGGGCAAGGTGCGGCGCATCTGGATCGGGTTGAATCCGTTTCCCCAGCCGTCGTCCGGACAGGATGGGTGGGCTCACTACGCCGAGCAGATGGTGCTCGACGAAGGGTATGGCAACGGGGATCCGAAGCTCCGTCTCGCGCAGCTGAGCGATGCGCTGACGCGCATCTGTCGACTCATCTCCGGCATCAAGCTGCACACCAGACAGTGGACACTGGCGGATGCGCAGCGCTGCTTCGAGAAGGACGCATACGTTGCCGCACCCGCCGCGAAGCGAGAGGCGGAGCGCGGCGCCTACGATCCGACGTACGGCGGCTATTTCCTCGGCAAGCGCGGGATTCTCAAGCTCCGCGCGGATTACCAGAGGCGCATGGGCGCAAAGTTCTCGCTGCGCGAATTCCACGAGCGGTTCATGACGAACGGCATCGCACCGATCTGGGCGCAGCGCCAGCTGCTGCTCCCGGGCGACACCAGCGCGGTGATACAGTGAGTCCGGCGCACCGGAGGCCAGCGAGCGGGCGTGTGCGCGTCGGCGTTCTTGGCGCTGGCGCCTGGGCCGAGTTCGCGCACATCCCTGGCTACAAGCGCGACCCGCGCTGTGAGCTCGTAGCCATCGCCGACCCGATCGTCGAGCGCGCGAGGGCATTCGCCGAGAAGTTCGGCATCCCCGACGTGTACGACTCGCACGCCGCGTTGATCGCGCGCGATGACATCCATCTCGTGGACGTGTGTACGCCGAGCACCACGCACTTCGAGCTGAGCTGGGCGGCGCTCGAGGCCGGGAAGCACGTGTTGTGCGAGAAGCCCGTGGCCTACGACTATCGCGATACGCTGCGCGCCGCCGCCCTCGCGAAGCGCCAGGGCGTGAAGACGAAGCTCGGCTTCACGTTCCGGTACAGTCCGGCCATGCAGTACATGAAGGAGCTCATCGACCAGGGGTTCGTGGGCACGCCCTTCATCTTCAACGGCTACGAGCAGAACTCGCAGTGGCTCGATCCGCAGAACCCGCTGCGGCAGGTGGACCACGAGGCGGATCAGTCGGTCATCCAGGTGTCGTCGCTCGAGGGCTACGGCGCGCCGATCATGGACCTCGGCCACCTGTTCATGGGCAGCCGTTTCAGCCAGGTGGTCGGGACGATGAAGAACTTCATCCCCGAACGGGTCGTACGGGCCACCGGCCGCATGACGCGAATGAACATCGACGACGGCGACATCTTCATCGGCGAGTTCGCGAGCGGTGCGTTAGGCTCGGTCCAGACCAGCTTCGTAACGGTCGGCAACTACCCGGGGCTCGAGGCGCGCGTCTACGGAAGCAAGGGCGCGCTCATCTGCCGCCTCGTGGAGGAAAACGGAATCTGCGAGTCGCTCAAGGCGGCAACGGCTGATCAGGTGGAGTTTCGTGAGATCGAGGTGCCCGAGCGCTTCTATCCGCCGGGCGGGAGCAAGCGGGAGTCGTGGCGGTCGCTTTTCTACGCGAACCTCGTGCATTCGTTCATCTCGGAGATTCTGAGCGAGGGCCCGGAGAACGAGGGCAACTTCGAGGATGGCGCCCACGTGCAGGAGCTGATCAACGCCGTGGAGCTGTCGTTTCGCGAGCGGCGTTGGGTATCGATTCCGCTCGACGGTGAGCGCGGGGCGTGACGGCGATCGACGACTTCTTCACGCATTATTACGCCCGGCGTCCGGTGAACGCGACGTTCACCGGCGTGCATGCGTACGACGATCGCCTGCCCGACTGGTCGCCGGACGGCCTTGCCGCGATGGACGACGAGATGCGGTCGTTAGGCGCGGAGCTCGCACGCGAGTACCCGGCGCCGGCATCCGTGACCGCGTTCCGAACCAATCCGGATCTGCTCGACGCGGAGTTGGCCCGAGGCCTTCTCGAGATTCAGCGCGCAGAGAATGCGAGTCTGCATGGGCCGAGGGGGAATCCGGCGCTGTGGACGGGCGAGGCGGTGTTCTCGATCATCGCTCTCATGATCCGGAACTTCGCGCCTCTGGAAGCGCGGGCTGACGTCGCAGCGCGTCGAGCAGCTGACGCTGCTGGATTTCTCAGTCCACGCGTCGGCACGCCGCTGCCACGGCGTTGGATCGACCGCGCCGAGCGCGATTGCGAGGGCGCAGCGGTTCTACTTGCGGAGGGCTTTCGGCGGTGGACCGCCGCGCTGGATCCGGCGACGCCACGCACGCCCGAACTACTGAACGCCGCTGCTCGAGCAAGCCGCGACCTTCGCGAGTTCGCCGAGTGGCTGCATTCGCAACCGGAAGCGCCCGAGTCAGCAATGTCCTGTGGCCCGGAGCTGTTCGACCTCCTCCTTTGTCGCGGTCACTTCTGCCTGCGTTCCCGCGCAGACCTTCTTGCGGAAGCACGCGAGCGATTCGACGTAGCCCACGCGCAGCTGGACCTGATGGCTCGGTCGGTCGCCGGCTCGTGGCAGGATGCGCAAGTTCAGCTCTCGGCCGACCATCCGTTGCCTGACGAGTACTTCGCGGCGTTCGAGAAGACGTGGCACGCGTGCCGCGAGTGCGCCGAGGCAGCGAACGTCGTGAGCTGGCCGGACTGGCCCATTCGCTATGTGCCCTTCCCCGAATGGACCGCCGACGCTGCGCCCTACCTCTACTACCTCTATTACCGCTCGCCTGCTCCGTTCGACCCCTACACGACGTACGATTACGTCGTGCCGCCATTGCCAGCAGATCCGGCGGAGGTCGACAAGCATCTGCGCGTGTGGAACCACAGCACGATCAAACTGAATCACGTCGTCCACCACGGCGCGATCGGGCATCACGTGCAGAACTGGTTCGCCTACAACCAGCAGCGCTCGCGCATTGGCAAGGTGGCGGCAATCGACTGCGCGAACCGCATCGGCATGTTCTGCGGCGGCACCATGGCCGAGGGCTGGGCGTGTTACGCGACGGACGTCATGGAGGAGCTCGGGTTCCTCACGCCACTCGAGCGCGTGTCGCAGCAGCACACGCGTGTGCGCATGCTCGCGCGAGCCATCGTGGACATCGAGTTTCACCAGGGAACGATGTCGTTCAGCGAGGCAGTGGCGTTCTACGTCGAGCGCGTGGGTATGAGCGCCGACGCCGCACGAGCGGAAGCCGTCAAGAATTCGATGTTTCCCTGTACGGCGATCATGTATTGGTTGGGCACGCAGGGCATTCACGACCTGCGTGCGGAGATGAAGCGACGTGAAGGACCGCGGTTCTCGCTGCGACGGTTTCACGGCGAGCTCCTTGGCTACGGGTCGATTCCGGTGCCTCTCGTTTCTCGCATGCTGACCGAAGCCCCTCTACCGGGATGATCGCGATTCCTCGCCTCCGCGCCTGCGGCGCTACGCTCGGAATGACCATGCTCGCCCTCGCCGCCTGCGCCAAGGACGCTGGCAGGGTGGGGCCGTCGAATTCCCTGCTCATCGTTGGCTACGATCGCGAGCCCGACACCATGAACCGCTACGCGACACACATCCTGGAAGACATCCAGTCGTGCGTCGTGGAGGGGCTCGTCACGAACGACGAGAAGATGAATGCCGTGCCGGTGCTCGCCACCGCGATTCCCACGATCCAGAACGGCGGCGTGGTCCTGCGCCCGGACGGTGGCATGGATGTCACCTGGAAGCTCCGCCCCGGTGTGAAGTGGCATGACGGCAAACCGCACACGTCAGCAGACGTCAAGTTCACCGTCGACGCCATCAACAAGGGCGACTGGAAGCCGGAGAGCACCGACGGCTTCGACCGGATCGCGTCCGTCGACACTCCGGATTCGCTCACGGCGGTCGTGCACTACAAGGAAGTGTACGCGCCGTACCAGATGCAGTTCTTCCGCGGCACCCTGCCGAAGCACCTGCTCGAGGGCCGCAACATCGACCAGGCGAACGACTACAACCGCAGCCCGTTAGGCACCGGCCCGTACCGGATCGCCGAATGGAAGACAGGCGAGTACGTGCTGCTCGAGAAGGTGAAAGACTACTGGCGCGGGCCCGAGTACCCGAAGATCGACCGCATTCTCTTTCGCTTCCTCCCGAACACGACGACGCGCGTCAACCAGCTCAAATCCGGCGAAGTGCACATGGTAGCGCTCGTGCCGTGGGACAAGGTGCGCGAGCTGCGCGCGCTCCCGTCGGTGCGGCTCAACCAGGTGCTGGGCAACGGGTACGAGCACGTGACGCTCAACGAGAAACACTTCCCGCCTTTCAAGGACGTGCGAGTCCGTCAGGCGCTCGCGCACGCCATCGACCGCGACCTGCTCGTCAGGACGATCCTGGACAGCCTGGTCACGACGGTCGACGGCCCGATCCAGCCACTGTCGTGGGCGTACGAGCCTAACGTCAAGCGGTACCCGTTCGACACCGCTGCGGCCAATCGCCTGCTGGACGAAGCGGGCTGGAAGCGTGGACCTGGCGGGATGCGAGCGAAGGACGGAAAGCCGCTGGCGTTCACGCTCATCACCCAGGCAGGCTTCGCGATCCGCGAGAATGTCGCCCAGGCCCTCCAACGTCAGTTCCGCGACGTCGGGGTGAACGCGTCGGTCAAGCTCATCGACGGTACGACGATCAGCTCGGTGTGGTTCAGCGGCGACTTCGACGCGATGTTGCACTGGTGGCAGTCGGGCGCGGACCCGGAGATCACACTCTTCTTCGCCGGCGACCGCACGCCGCCAGCCGGGCGAAACATCAACTACTTCGCGGACGACTCCCTGACGCGCGTGCTCTACGCGTCCGATCGGACGGTCGACCAGACGAAGCGTGCGGAGCTGCTCCGCGCGGCGCAGCGGCGGGTCGCGGAACTCGTGCCGGAGCTCGTGCTCTACAACACCGCGAAGATCGATGCGGTACCGGCATCGCTTCGTAACTTCAAGGGCAACCCGACGAACGCCGGGCCGTTCTGGAACGTGCACGAGTGGGAAATCAGCCAGCCGTAGGTAGCTGGCGTGAGCCAGCAACGAGCACCAGCATCCAGTAACCAGCTTGAGATTCGCTGTCCGACGTTTCGCGCAGGCTGTTCCGCTGCTCTTCGTCATCTCCCTGCTCGTGTTCGGCCTGATCCACGCCGCGCCGGGCGGGCCACTCAGCCTCTATCTCGACAACCCGAACGTCCGCCCCGAGGACATCGAGCGACTGAAGCGCGCGATGGGGCTCGACAAGCCGTTAGGCACTCAGTACCTGTCGTGGCTGGCGTCCTTCGTCCGAGGCGACTGGGGCTATAGCTACGCCGACGGCCGCCCCGTGGCGGAACGCATGCTCGAGCGTGTCCCGGCCACGCTGCAGCTCGTCGGCGTCTCCACCATCCTGGCCGTGGTGGTCTCGATCGGCGTGGGCGTCGGAGCAGCCATGCGGCGTGGAGTGGATCACGCCGCCAGCATCGGCACCGTCGCCGGCCTCTCACTTCCCGTATTCTGGCTCGGTCTCGTGCTGCAGCTGCTGTTCAGCAATACGTTAGGCTGGCTGCCGTCCTCCGGGCGCGCGTCGTTCGTGGGTGGCGGGCTCGGGGATCGGATCGCCCATCTCGTGCTACCGGTCACCGTGCTCGCGGTCGCGCACGCGGCGGGGTGGTCGCGCTACTTGCGCGGCTCGGTTCGGCTCGCGCTAGCGCAGCCATTCGCGAACGCCGCGCGCGCCCGTGGAGTAACCGAGACCCGAATCGTCCTGCGGCACGCCCTGCGGCACGCCCTGCTGCCGTTCGCGACCGTCGTGCTGCTCGACGCGTCGATCATGGCCTCCGGCGCGGTCGTTACCGAGAGCGTCTTCGCGTGGCCCGGCATCGGAAGCCTGTTCACCGAAGCGCTGGCGAAGCGGGACTACACGGTCCTCATGGCGTTCCTCATGTGCGCATCGGTGGCCGTAGTGACGCTGAGCTTTCTCGCCGACGTAGCCGTGCACGCGCTCGATCCCCGCACCAGAAACGCGTCGTGAGTTCGGCCGCCGGATTTCCGCGACAGGCAGTGGTCGCTGCCGCGATCCTCATCGCGCTCGTGGTGCTCGCCGCGCTGGCTCCGGTGATCTCGCCGTTCGCGTTCGACGCGCTCGACCTGGCGCACCGGCGTGCGGCGCCTTCTATCTCACACTGGTTCGGCACCGACGAGCTCGGGCGCGATCTGCTGACGCGCGTGCTGTTCGGCGCGCGCGTCTCGCTCGCCGTTGGATTCGTATCGGCCGCCGTGAGCGTGCTCCTCGGCGTCGCGATCGGCGCGACCGCAGGTTGGACCGGTCGATGGATCGACGCGGTCCTCATGCGGGTCACCGACGCGATGCTCGCCGTCCCGCGACTGCCGCTGCTCATGATCGCGGCCGCAGTGCTCGCGCCTAACGTGGCCCTGCTCGTCCTGCTCGTGGGCGCGGCCGGGTGGATGGAGACCGCTCGCGTGGTCCGCGCCGAGGTGCAGTCGATCAAGGCCAACGACTTCGTGACTGCCGCGCGTGCGGTGGGCGCGGCCTCCTCACGCGTCGTGATACGCCACGTGCTGCCTGGTGTGTTGCCTACTGCTGCCGTCGCCACCACACTCGCCGTCGGCCGAGGGATCCTGCTCGAGAGTGCGCTCAGCTTCTTCGGCGTGGGCGTCCAGCCGCCCGCCGCGAGCTGGGGGAACATGCTCTACCAGGCGCAGACGACGATGACGTCGGAGCCGTGGCTGGGCATCTTCCCCGGTGCCCTCATCTTTCTCACCGTGCTGTGCTGCAACACGCTCGGCACAGCGCTCACCGAGCGTTAGGCGCGCGACGCGGGTGGCACGACGCCGGCGAGTCGCGCGTACACCACGAGCTGGCCGTAGTGCTCGCCGCCATGCTCGATGAACGACACCATGGTGTCGGCGTCCGCTTTCGTGGCGCTGCCATTCATGCCGGCAAGCTCCTTGGCGACGTCGTCGAACGTCGACCGCAGGATCTTCAGGATCGTCGCTTTCGTCGGGTAGCTCGCCCGCGAGAGCTCGTTTGCCTGGCCGTCGGCCTCTTCTCGACGCAGCGTCTTCTGTACGTAGCGGTTCCAGAACGCCACGTGGCGCAGCTGATCCGCGAACGAGCGGATGTCCGCCACGGGGTGGGCATCGTATCGATCTTCCGGGAACTCCTCGGCGAGCTTGACCATCTTGTCGCCGATCTCTGACCAGCGGGTCACCAACACGTCACGCATTGCGCGAGCTCCATTGGGATAGGGTCGTGGCCCCCAGGGCCTGCGCCTAACGCCTTCGCGTCAGGCGCAGGCAACCTATCCCGCGCGCGATCGAAATGCTTTCGGGTTCTTGCCCGCGTTGGAATGATGAAATTTGACTCTGACCCCGATTAGGCCGTCCACGACGGCGCGGACAATCCGGCGCGAAGCGCGTGCACCTGGCCGCCCTGTCGCACGGCGGACGGGATGATGCCGAAGCGCTTGCGGAACGCCGTCACGAAATGGCTCAGCGACCCGAAGCCCACCTCGTAGCACGTGAAGGTCACCGCGGCGCCCTCGTCCAGCATCCTCGCGGCGTGCCGGAGCCGCACGCCGGTGAGATATCGGTGTGGCGGCACACCGACGAATCGCTGGAACGCCCGCGCGAAGTAGAACGTGCTGAGCCCCGCGGCGGACGCGAGGTCGCCGAGCGTGAGAGGGCGTGCGTAGTCCGTCTCGATCAGCTGCACCGCGCGTTCGATGCGCCGCATGAGTGGCGTGAGTTGACTGTCGACGCGTGCTGGCGCCGACGGTCTGTTGGCCGCGACCGACTCGAACAGCGCGCCGGCGAGCAGCTCGAGCCGCACCTCATCTCCCGCGACACACGACCGCAGGCGGTGACGCAGGAACTGCCGCCGGGCGGACATGCGAGCCAGCGGTGGCCGAAGCGGCGGCAGGTCGACGCGCATGAGATCTTCCACTGCTCGCTCCGAGTACGACACCGTGAGACATCGGTCCGTCGGGACATCGTCCACGTGCCGACAGCGGAACGCCATTCCGGGTCGCGTGACGAACAGCGTGCCGGGGCCTAGAGTCCAATGCTCATCGTCGACGTGCGCGTCGAACGTCCCGTCCTCCACGAAGCTGATCGACT
Source organism: Gemmatimonadaceae bacterium (assembly GCA_036274195.1). Classification (GTDB taxonomy): domain Bacteria; phylum Gemmatimonadota; class Gemmatimonadetes; order Gemmatimonadales; family Gemmatimonadaceae; genus JAJKIV01. The sequence continues at coordinate 22,515 of DASUGD010000280.1, forward strand.
CCTGCGCCGACACCTCGTGATCCGGATCGCAATGCTCCGCCCCATCGGGATGGTCGAACTCCACCAGCGCCACCGCGGGCGTCCTGAGCAAAACGGCCAGCCGATTCATTCATGGACGCTAAACGCACGCGTCGCGTGGATCAACGAGCAAGAAATCGCAACCCGTCCCCAGACGGGTTGGCAGCCTTGCCACTGGCACTGGTAACGGACCATGCGGCCCCGTAAGCTTGGCCTGGGTCGAGGCCTGACCCAATCGTTGCCGACCCTTTCGCGGAGCGTGGAAGCTTATGCCACGTCCCTGGTTACGTGCCTGGACCATCGCGCTCACCGTGGGCGGTACCGCAGCCTGCGCGCAGGCCAGTCGGCCGGCCGGCCTCAAGGCGGCGCACGTGGAACGCCTCTACTTCGGACGGAACATCGGCGACACCGCGATCGTGAGCGACTCCGCCTGGAACGGCTTCGTGCGAGCCGTGCTGACGCCGGCGTTTCCGGAAGGCGCGACCGTTTGGGATGCCGCCGGCCAGTGGCGCGCGCCTAACGGCCAGCTCGTCCGGGAACGCAGCTTCGTGGTCGAGCTCGTGCACATCGTGACGCCCGACGTCGAGGCCCGGGTCCAGCACGTCATGGCGGACTACAAGACCCGATTCGCGCAGCAATCGGTGATGCGCCTGGTTACAAACGCATGGGCGGGGTTCTGATGTCGGACCTAACGATTCGCATCAAGAAGAACACGGACGGCACTGCCGCGCTGAGCTGCACCCGCGCCGACGGGACGGTCACCTGGCAGCGCCAACAGGGCGCGCAGGGAGTTTTCTTTCCGCGACACGACCTCACGCACTACGCCGTAGAGAGCGTGCTGGAGTATCGCGGCGCCTTCTACGGTCTCATCGCCACGGGCTGGGACATCTCGGACTTCGGTCCCCCGTGGCCCCGCGGGCGAATCCCGGAGGAGGCCCTCGTGGCCGAGCTGATTGTCAGCTTCCTGGACGCCGAGCGCGCATCGCCAGCACGATGGTCCGCCGCCGAATTCAACGACAAGACCGCCATCTACTACCGCGATCACGAGCTCGCCGCCACCCCACCAACCCTCACGGACGACGACCTCGTTCGCGTCCGTCAGCGCCGCGCGGAGCTGTTCGCCGAATGGGAGGCGGTGTCCCCCGGCAGCGCCATCGAGCTGCGGTTTCCGACACGTTAGGCACGCATCATCGCATGACGACCACCACAGCCAGCTCCGATTACATCCGCGACCTCGAGATCACCGTCGACGAGACGGCCGCGTGGCTCATCACCATACCCGACCCGGTCGCACGATGGCGGCCAAAGCCGAATGCATGGTCCCCGATCGAGATCATCGGACACCTCATCGACTCGGCGGCCAACAACCACACGCGTTTCGTCCGCGCACCCGGCCAGGCCGATCTCATCTTCCCGGGCTATGCGCAGGACGACTGGGTGCGCCTGCAGAACTACGTGGCCGCACCGTGGCATGAGGTCGTCACGCTCTGGCATTCGTACAACCGCCACATCGCCCGCGTGATGGCCGCCATTCCCGCACCGGTCCGCTACCGAAAGCACGATCGACACAACCTCGACGAGCTCGCGTGGCAGCCTTACGCGGCGGACAAGCCCGCGACGCTGGACGACCTGATGCGCGACTACGTGTTGCACCTCGAGCACCATCTGACGCAGGTGCGCGACCGGGTACGCGACGCCCGAACAACGGGCACCCCGGCGTGAGCGATCCCACCGACGGACACCCGCAGCGACGCGACATCGAAAGGCTGGACATCGAGCTGCGCGTCACGAGCGACGACCTCGAACCTGAGCGCATCACGCGCATGCTCGGCGTCGCTCCAACGAGCGCGGCGCGGCGAGGCGAAGAGATCGATATTGGCGGTGTTCCCGTGGTCCAGCGCACGGGCGTTTGGGCTTACGCACTCCCGGCGTCTCCCGAGTGGGAGCTCGGCGACGCCATCGACACCCTGCTGGACCGGTTACCTCATGATCCAGCGCTGTGGGAATCGCTCGCGAGCTGGGCGAGCGTGGCGGTCATCTGCGGTCTCTTCATCCAGGACGCCGATCGAGCAGCGGATCTCGCGCCGGACACGCTGGCCCGGCTCGCCGAGCGCCGACTCGCGCTGAGCTTGCAGATTCGAGGCGGCCGCATCGGAAGCTGAGCAGACCGCCAACGAAGTCGGTACGGAGCCTGAACATGGCGATCCTGGCTGGGGCTGGCCTAACGTGTCATCACGGGCGGTCGGGCCGACCGATGCGCCCGAACGATGCGCAAGGAGTCTGACCCCATACGAAGCACGGGAGTGCAAAAACATCTGTACCGGATTCGGCTGAACCCCTACGCCTAACGTACCCTTGCAGAAAAAATGTCTGGACACGGAGCGGTACACGTCGCATTCTCCGGCGATCACAGGATCGGCGACGCCGTCGCCGAGTGCGTGGGGTGACTACACGGGGTCAAATGCCATGGACAAAGTCCGGTGCGGGACGTGCGGGGGCGAGCACGACCTGAGCGAGATGGAACCGAGCTACACCTACCCGGACGCGTATCTGGCGGTACCCCCCGAGGAGCGAAGCACGCGCACGACCGTCGGCAACGACGAATGTCGCCTCCACGACGGCGCGACGTCCGACCCGCGGTTCTTCCTTCGCGTGCTCCTTCCGATGCCCGTGCGGGGTGAGGCCGACGCCTGTGCCTGGGGCGTATGGGCCGAGGTGAGCGAATCGGCGTTCGTGCGCACGCGCGAGCTGTGGGACGATCCGGCACAGTACGACGAGCCGCCCTTCGAGGCGACGCTCGCGAACGCGCTCGCCTGCTACTCGTCCACGCTGGGATTGCCGGGTGAAGTGACCTTATCGGGGCCTGCCACGATCCCGACGTTCACCCTCGCCAACGGGCTGGACCACCCGCTGGCTCGTGAACAGCGCGACGGGGTCCACCCGGAACGCGTCGTGGAGTGGCTGTTCGCGCACCTGCACTGAATGTCGGCCCACCTGCAAAAGCTCATCGAGCATCTCAAGTGGGCGGACGCCGCGGCGCTCGAGGCGCTGCGGCGGTCAGGCGGCTCCGATGCGCGAACGCTGATGATCTACTCGCACGTTCTCGGCGCGGAAGCTGTGTGGATCGCACGTCTCGCCGGCCGACCGTCGGACGTCGCCGTCTGGCCAGTACTGACGCTGGAACAGGCCGCGTCGCTGGCAGCGCGCAACGCGGCCGAGCTCGATGCATTCGTGGCGAGGCTCACCCCCGATGATCTCGGGCGTGAGATCGACTACCGCACCAGCGATGGCCGAGCCTTCCGCAGCACGGTCGAAGACATCCTCCTGCACACGGCGCTCCACGGGTCGTATCATCGTGGTCAGATCGCGCTCCTGATCAGGGCTGATGGCGGGGAACCTGCACCGACGGATTACATCGCGTTCGCCCGCGGCGCTCCAGCCGCGCGCACGACGCCGCCAACGCCGATCGCCTGAGTCGATGATTCGCAAGCTGAAGGATGGCCGCTATCGGCTGTACTCGAAGAAGAAGAACCCGAAGACCGGAAAGCGCCGTAACCTCGGCACCTTCGCGACACGGGCGGCCGCTGAAAAACACGAGCGCGCCGTGCAATTCTTCAAGCGCGGAGGATAGTCGTTGCCCGGGCGTGCGTTCCTGCGAAAGAGCCCTTGACCGCAGAGCCCGCGACAGGCAGGGTAACGGCGCATGGGAACTAACGGCGCCGCCCGCTACGTGAAAGTGTGGATTCAACTCCTTCCGGTCGATGAAGGAGGTCGGCGCACTCCCCTCGACCTCAGCTCCGAGTGGCCCGTCGCGTACCGCCCGCAGTTGCGTGTCCGAGGTGGACGTGGGCGGCTCATCGACGTCGAATTCGTGGCCGGGCCGTCGGAGCCGATAACGCCCGGCGCCGGAGCTCACGCCACCATCCGCCTCGCAAACCACGGCCGATCGCAATCCGAGCTCGTTGCCGGTGTGGAATTCGACGTGCTCGAGGGTGCACGCCTGATCGGTCATGGTCGCGTCACGAGCCGATAATGACTGACCCCACCATTGCCGTCGCACTCGGCAAGCGAGAGCTGCTTCGACACGCCGTGGCGACGCTGGCCTACCGCGGCGCGAAAGCCATTCGAAACGCTCCTCCCGAGCTCGCTGACTTTCGAGTTGGCGACGCGACGCGGAGCCCGCTGCAGATTCTCGCCCATCTCGGGGATCTGCTCGACTGGGCAGTCTCGCTGGCGGAGGGGAATCAGAAGTGGAACGTTGCCACGCCCGGATCGTGGGACGCGGAGTCGGATCGCTTTTTCTCGGCGCTCGCTCGTCTGGATGCGTGTCTGGCGACCGACCGGCCGCTCGGCTGCAAGCCGGAGAAGCTGCTGCAGGGCCCCGTGGCGGATGCGCTGACGCATGTGGGTCAGGTCATGATGCTGCGGCGGCTCGCGAGCGCGCCGGTTCGCTCCGAGAACTATGCGATCGCCGATATCGTGCCCGGTCGCGTGACGGCCGAGCAGGCCGCGCCGCGGTTCGAGTTCGATTGACGTGGAGACGATGCCTATATGACTGCCCCTCAACCCATTCGCGAATACGAAGTCCGCGCGCGCTCGACTGATGTCTTCGGGCGAGTGCTCTGCAACGCGCGCGATCATCACTTCATCATCGATGGCCCCGTCCAGAACGGCTGTCCCGGTGAAGAAGTGACGCCGCCCGAGGCATATCTCGCCGGCGTTGCAGCCTGCGGCGTGGAGTTGCTGCACGTAATCGCGAAGGCGGACGGCGTTCCGCTCGGCCACGTGGCCGCGACACTGAACGCCACCGTCGACCGCGGGAACCAGCCGCGCACCGACTTCACGATATTCAACAGCGTACGGCTGCGCTTTGTCCTGACCGGCACCGACAGCGCGCGCGCCGCGGCCCTCGTGGAAGGGTTCAAGCGGCGGTGACCCCTCTTCGGAACGATCGCGGTCGCGGTCGCCGATGTGCAGGTGGACTTCACGGTCGAAGCCTAACGAGCTTCGCTTGACGACGAGCACGGCACTCCGCATCGCCCGGTACGCCGAGGGAGTGTATGCCGCCATCGCGGTCGTCCTGGCGTTCGGGGTGCCGTTTCCGCCGCGCGGGCCGGGGGTAGTGCTGTTCGTGCACTGGATCGGGACGGCGCTGCTCGCCGGCGCCATCTGTCTGCGGCTCGGGCGGCCGAACCGCCATGTCTGGTACGTCGCCGCGCTGCTCGCCGCCTACGTCCTGGTCAACGCGATCGTTGCCATCGCGCGGCTCGTCGGGCCGGAGTCCGCGACGTTAGGCAGGCCCGGCGTGCTCGCGCTCACGGTTGGCGCCGCGCTCCTGGTGACGCAAATCGTCGTCGCGACGTGCCTGTACGAGGCACGTGCGCTTCGGACGATGACGTCGCCGCGTCATCGCTAAGGCCGGCGACCGATCGAGCGTGCGCCGATACGCGGTCGCGTTTCTCGGATTCGGAAACGTCGCCAGGGCACTGGCGCGCCTGCTCGAGTCGCGTCGCAGCGAGCTGGCCATTCGCTATGGCGTCTCGTGCCAGACCACGGGCGTCGCGAGCCGATCGCTCGGCTGGTGGGCGGACGCCGGCGGCCTAACGCTGACGAACCCTCGGTCGGCCACACGGTGTTACGACATCGGTGACTGGCTGCTCACCGCGCGCCCCGACATCGTGTTCGAGTCGATCGCGCTCGACGCGCACACCGGCCAGCCGGCGCTGGACTACCTCGCCGAGTCCCTCCGCGCAGGGATCCACGCGGTGTCCGCCAACAAGGGCCCGGTCGTGTACGGCTACCAGCGGCTCAACGCGCTCGCCGAGTCGCACGCCAGGCTCTATCGGTTCGAGGCGGCCGTGATGGACGGCGCGCCCGTGTTCTCACTCGTGCGGCGGTGCATCCCTCTTGCCGGCATGCGCGGCGTGAGCGGGGTCTTCACGTCGACCGCCACCGTGGTGCTCGAGGCCGTCGAGCGCGGCGCTTCGATCGACGACGGCATCCGCGAAGCCCAGGCGCTCGGCATCGCCGAATCGGACCCCACCTATGACGTGGATGGATGGGATTCCGTCGTGAAGCTGTGTGCCATTTCGAACGTCATTCTGGAGCGTGCGCTGCGGCCCGCGGACGTACGACGAACCGGAATACGAGAGCTGGACCCGGAGACCGTGCGCGCCGCGCATCGTGACGGGCATCCGTATCGTCTCATCGGTCGTGTCGCGGTCGAACACGATGCTGTCGACGCACGCGTTGCGCCCGAGCCGGTCCCCGCCGGGAGTCCGTTCGCGGTGTCAGGGGCCACGCTCGTCACGCATTACGACGCCGCGGTTTTCCCGGGGGGACTGACGGTGACGTCAGCGGCCCCCGATCTTACGACGACAGCCTACGGCATGTTCGCCGATTTCCTCGAGTGCATCGGCGCCACCTGACACACGAGCGGTACCGTCCATGGAAAGAGTCAGGCTCGCATCCAAGTTCGCGTCGTTTTCGGAGCACTGGTCGCCGAAGATCGTCGGCGAGTTGAATGGCCAGCACGTGAAGGTCGTGAAGTTCGTGGGCGAGTTCGTGTGGCATCATCACGATCACGAGGATGAGATGTTCCTCGTGCACCGCGGGCGCTTCCGTATGGAGCTTCGGGATCGCGCGATCGAGCTCGAGGCGGGCGATTTCCTGATCGTTCCGCGTGGTGTCGAGCACCGCCCGGTTGCCGACGACGAAGTGGAGGTCGTGCTTTTCGAGCCGGCCGGGACGTTGAATACCGGGAACGTGCGGAGCGAGCGCACGGTGGCGGAGCCGGGCAGGATCTGAGCGGCGACCGGTGTGAGGCGGCGTGTTGCGGTTCGTTAGGCGCGCGCCTGACCGCCTGGCAAGCTCGAGCTTCGTGCCCGCTCGAGTCCGGACTGGAAGCGAGCCGGTACGCGATCCTAAATTGGCCGGCAATGCCGCTGAGTCTCCTTGTCGGCACGGTCGCGCTCTCGCTCGTCGGCCATGCCGACAGTCTGCGCCCCGTCGCCAAACCATCCGGTGTCCCCCCACGCGTGGCGAACGGAGCGCCTGCCGACTCCGCCGTCACAGCCCGCGGGCCGGTCGGGAGTGTTTCCGCCGATAGCATCGTCGTCGAAAAATCCGACCATCGGCTCTCACTGTACCGTCACGGGGTCCTGCTCCGCAGCTATCTGGTCGCGCTCGGGCAACAGCCGGTCGGCGACAAGGTGAGCATTGGCGACAACCGCACACCCGAGGGCCTCTTTCGCATCGAGTCACGGAATCCGGCCAGCCGCTACCATCGGTCGCTCAAGATCTCGTATCCTGACGCGGCGCATCGGGCGCGAGCTCGCTCGCTTGGCGTTTCGCCGGGCGGGGACATCATGATTCATGGTCTGCCGGCTCGACAGGCGTGGGTCGGCGCCGCTCACCGCGACTTCGACTGGACCGAGGGATGCATCGCCGTCACGAACACCGAAATCGAAGAGATCTGGAGGGTAGTACCGGTCGGCACTCCGATCCTGATCAAGCCATAGCCCGGCGCGTCGAGGCGCTACGAGCGTGAATGCCCAACTGATCGAGTCCGATGACGAGCACCATTGGGTGCTTCTCGATCATCGCGTCACACAGCTCGTGATCGACCGGTCGTCGATACGGATTCAGACGTGGTCGCTCGACGGCTCTGCCGACGTTCGTCTTGCTGGGCCGTTCGTCGCGCATCTGGCCAGCGGCGCCGTCCGACACATCGACCCGGCGGATACCGAACGCCTGGCGCCGTGCCTCGCCCTCGTTGGCCTTGGCGTTCGGAGTGTGACGGTAACGCGCACCGGCACCCTGACACTCGCGTTCAGCGACGGCTCGTCGATCTCAGCGTCGCCCGACCCGCGCCGTCAGGTGTGGGATGTCCAGGGTGGCGGCATTCTCGAGGGCATGGCATACGCTGGACAGCCTGGGGTCGAGCTTTGGTAGGGCGCAACACACTGGTAGTTGGTTACTGGTACAGTTACTGGTGATCGAAGCCTCGGGAAGCCCCTTCGCAAGCGGGATGAGCATGCCGAGGGTTCACATAACCAGTTACCAATACCAGTAACCAATTACCAGTGTGTCATGAATCTGCTCGATCCCGCCATTGCGGCCTACCTCGACGATCTCGTTCCCGAACGTCCCGCTGAGCTCCGGGAAATGGAACGAATCGCCGAGTCGACCAACTTCCCGATCGTTGGCCCCGCATCGGGACAGCTGTGCTATCTCGTCGCGCGGATGATCGGCGCGCGTCGGGTCTTCGAGCTCGGATCGGGATACGGATATTCCACCGCATGGTTCGCGCGGGCAGTGCGCGAGAACGGCGGCGGCGAGGTCCACCACGTCGTCTGGGACGCCGACCTCTCCAACCGCGCCCGAACGCACCTCGAGCGGCTCGGCTACGCGGACCTCGTTAGGTATCACGTCGCCGAGGCCGTCGAGACGCTCCGGGAGACGGAGGGGCCTTTCGACCTGATCTTCAACGACATCACGAAGCGCGACTATCCGGCGTCGATCGACGTGATCCTGCCGAAGCTGCGGCGTGGCGGTGTCCTCATCATCGACAACCTGCTCTGGAGCGGCCGCATCCTCGACAGCGCGGACCACTCGCCCGACACCGAGGGCGTACGCGCGGTCACGCGCCGCATCATGGAATCCAGCGACTGGATCGCGTCCATCGTTCCGGTACGCGATGGCGTGCTCGTCGCGTACCGGACGTAGTGGGGACTGCGACAAGGTCTCCGATCGCACGAAGGAAACCACGAACGCCGCACGCGCAGAAAAGGCGCAACCACGAACGCTGAAGCCGCTGACGGCCTGCGGCCGCCGCGGGAGCCGCTGGGTTGTTGTGATGAAGCCTGGCGAGCAGCCGTGAGCGTCCCGGGGTTGTTAGCACGATTCCCGACCGCTGGCACACCGGGGCATGCCTCCGAGTCGTCCAGCGTTCCCAGCGCCCGGCGCGTAGCGCCGTCAGCGTGATCAGCGTTCGTGGTTCCGTCCTGCGGTAGTTCCGTAGCCTAACGCCGCACCTCGCTCATGAGACCGAGGGTGTTCCCTTCCGAGTCATGGAAGAACACCATCCACAGGTCGTGATCTGGCATCTTCGCGATGAGGTGCGGCTCGTCGATGAAGGCGACGTCGCGACCCTTGAGCGCAGCGAACGTGGCGTCAATGTCCGCTACCTTGTAGTACAATATCGAGCCCGGATGGTCGAATTCCGGCTTTTCGGCCGGGCTGAGCATGAGGCGCACCCCGCCGCAGTCGAAGAACGCGAGTTTCGGAACCTCGAAGAGAAAACGCATGCCCAGCGTGTCGCGGTAGAATGCCACCGCGCGCGCCAGATCCTTGACATTGATGGCAATCTGCCCGATGCGATCGAGCGCTACCCGGTCCGTCACACTCGCGGTCATGATCGACTCCAGTGGAAGTAGGCACGGATGCGGACACCTGGCGGCATCGCCGGCGCGACAATATCGTTAGCTGTGCTAACGATTATGCGAAATTCCGAATCCGAGCGCAAGACCCAGAATGAGCCCGAGGCGATCGCGGATCGCCTCCACTCGGCCGCGATTCATCTCCTTCGCCGGTTGCGGCGCGAGGACGCGGCGTCAGGCCTCAGCGCGCCGCGGCTCTCCGCGCTCTCGGTCGTCGTGTTCGCTGGACCGCTCACGCTGGGTGAGTTGGCGACCGCCGAGCAGGTCCGGCCGCCGACGATGACCCGCCTCGTCTCGGCTCTGGAGGACGCCGGCCTCGTCACACGTGAAGCCGACCCCGAGGACAAACGGCTCACGCGCATCCGCGCGACCGCGAAGGGCCGCGCGCTGCTCTCTCACGGGCGGGCCCGACGCGTGGCGGCCCTGACCGAAGAGGTCCGTGCCCTCGCGCCCGGCGAGCGCGCGGAGCTGGCCCGCGCGCTCGCGATCCTCGACGAGGTCATTGCGCGTCTTCGCTGATACCTAACGAGTCCGCGTTGCCCTCGGCCTGACGCGCGCGGACCTCGGCGACGATATACTCGACGACGACACTCGCGACGCGCGAGTCGCCTCCGGCACCACCATCGAGCCCGTAGGCCCGCACGATCGCGTGCAGGTGATCGAGGTCGAGCGCCGAGAGCTCCTGCCGAAGGACTCGCTCTCCCTGCGCATACACTTCGAACGGGTCCAGCACGGCACGCGGTCCGGTCGATCCATCGATCGGAGCAAACGGAGGTGCCGGTCGATCGAACGCCGGTTCGACGTCCACGCGGGCGGGGTCCGCGCGACGGGTCGGCGACAGTGCACGGCCGAGCGCGCCCTCCAGATACACTCGTGTGAGCCCCGTCGCCCAGTACATCGTGTCGGCCCGAGAAGGCTGCGTCGTTTCACGCCCGCTTCGAATGACCTCGCCGGTGTCGAGATCGCTGAACTCGAGCCAGCCTTCCCACCGGCCGTCTTCGGCGACGCGGGTGCAGGCCCTCGGGGCGTAACGCCGGCCGTCGGGCCCGCGAAACGCCGCATCGAATTCCACCAGAACCTCAGCCATGGTACGCTCCGGCTACGGCGTGTACGGGCTCTGGGGCAACATGCCTGCCACTCCTGAAGCCGTGTCACGAGCCGCAGCGAACGCTGGACGAGCCAGGCTCGTGAAAACATCTTGGCCCCAACGCGCTTGCCGCGCGAGTGGCACCCACTCTGCTCGCTTTCTGCCCGCCACTCTCCTCCTCGACCCGGCGTGACTCAGCCCGCGTTCGACGATCCTGCCCCGCCCTGGTTGCTGGGCCGCTGGCGCCTCCTGCGCAGCGATCCGTCGCTCGATTTCGGGCCAGGCGTACGCATGGAGTTTCGGGTGGGCGGTCATCTGCGATACACGCTCTCCGTGGATGGCCGCGAGCTCGTGGTACCGCTCGTTTACCGCACCACCGGTGACCTGCTCGAGACCGACAACCCGGCGGCCTCCCACGTCATGTCCACGCGCTTCACCCTCGGCGCTGGTGACATGCTGATTCTCGACTTCGCGGGCGCGCAGGCGATTTTCATTCGCGAGCGGTAACGTCGCGGACGACTCTACCGAATGTGGGTTCGATCGTCCTCCGATTCGCCGCGGACACGATCCCATGCGTCCCGCACGGCGTCCCTGACGTCGTCCCACGTGAGCGAGGTCGCATCGCCGATCGTCGGCCACGCGTCGCTCAGATCTCGTTCCGCGTCGGCCCATTCGCGACCCTGCCACTGCGTTGCGCGCTCGGTGCCGTACCGGTACGCGGATCGGTAGTACTCGTAGCTCCTGTCCGCGCGCGCGTACGGGCGCTCGGGATAGGCGCTCTGCCAATAGGCGTCCTCGGTCTCCCAATCGGGGCCGAGCGACGCGACAGACGTCGGTGCGTTCACGGCGGAGTTTTCGGCGGTGGTCTGCCGATCGTTGTCCATCAGTGCCTCCACTGGGCAGGTGTGTGGCAGTGTCCATGCGCCACCGCCAACCGTCGCAACTGTCGCGCCGAGTCTTTCGGCTGAGCCTGGCAGAACGCTCAACCGGCACCTAACGCGCCGTTCATGGTCTCGCAACCGTTCTGCAACGGTGCCTTCATTCGTGACCGCTACCGTAGAGCACCTCATCGGGAGCGTGAACGATGCGAGCATCGCGAGCTGTCGTGCGCAGTGGCGTGCAGGCCGAGCCGAACGTCACGCCGTTTCTGGACGTGCTGCTGGTGTTGCTGATCATTTTCATGTACTTGTCGCTCAGCCAGCAGAAGGTCATCACGGCGCACCTCCCCGACCCGACGCCGGTCCCGGGACCCGGTACGACGTCGATCGTTCTCGAGGTACGCCCTGGTGCTATGTACACGATCAACTCACGTGTAGTCGCGAGCGCTCGACTCCCGGGCGAGTTGAGGGCGATCTACGACGGGCGTCCGGAAAAAACGCTGATCGTCCGCGCTGCTGCTGGCGTCCGCTATCAGGAGGTCGTGACCGCGGTCGACATCGCGAAGGGAGCCGGGGTCGTTGCGGTCGGACTGAAGTAGCTGGCGACTGGCGACTGCCGGGGACGGGGGACGGACGACGGGCGACGGCGAAACGGCGCGTCATTCCGAGCGGAGCGCCGCAGGCGCGGAGGCGAGGAATCGCCGTCCTCCCGGTAGAGGGCCCAGTTCCCGGTTCCCGGTTCCCAGCGATTCCCGATTCCCTATTCCCGATTCCCGCGTCAGATTTGGCGGCACCCTTTCGTGTGCAGTGTCGAATGCGTTTCCCTGCTCACCTCCGCCGC
>DASUGD010000281.1:0-6904 GCA_036274195.1 Gemmatimonadaceae bacterium
CTGGTAGCATTCAATTTGACGGCGTGGATGTAAGGGCGCTGAACTCGTCACAACTGAGAATGTTACGAAAGCGATTCCAAATCGTCTTCCAGGACCCGTTCTCGAGCCTGAACCCCCGGATGACGGTCGGCGCGATCGTCCGGGAAGGGCTCACCATCCACAAGCTCGCCGCCGGGGCCGAGGCCGACAAACGCGTTAGGCAGCTCCTCGAGGAGGTGGGACTTCGGCCGGAGTACGCCTCCCGCTACCCGCACGAGTTCTCCGGAGGCCAGCGCCAGCGCATTGGCATCGCGCGCGCGCTCGCCGTCGAGCCGGAGCTCATCGTCTGCGACGAGCCGGTGTCCGCCCTCGACGTCTCGGTCCAGGCGCAGGTCATCAACCTGCTGCAGGATCTCCAGCGAGATCGCGGGCTCACCTACCTGTTCATCGCGCACGACCTCTCGGTCGTCGAGCACATCGCCACGCGCGTTTCGGTGATGTACCTGGGCAAGATCGTCGAGCTCGCCTCCGCGGCCGACGTGTACCGGGAGCCGGTCATGCCATACACGCAGGCACTGCTATCCGCAGTGCCGGTACCCGACCCGGCAGCGTCGCGCGAGCGTATCGTGCTCACGGGCGACGTCCCGTCGCCGGCGAACCCACCGTCGGGGTGCGTCTTTCACCCTCGCTGTCCGCACCCGGCGAAGGACGCGGCCTGCACCGCGATCGTGCCGCCGCTCGAGGAGAAGGCACCCGGCCACCTTGCCGCGTGTATCAAGCAGCCTCCGACGACCGTCCCGTGGCACGCCCAGCAGCAGGCTGGCGCCACGCACCAACCCGAACGACATCTCCCGCTGGCCGCAATCACGCACGGCCTGTCACCGTGATTCCGTCGATGGCTCCTGGCCTCACCGCCCCGCACCTTCACTCACCGAGGACGTCGTGACGTCAACCCTTCCGCCGAAACGAGTCCAGGAAGCCGCGGTCACCGTCGACAGCCCTCCTGCGACGCCACCGGACCGCGGTGGGTTCTTCGGGCAGCCGCGCGGCCTCTCGACGCTCTTTTTCACCGAGATGTGGGAGCGGTTCTCGTACTACGGAATCCGCCCGCTCCTCATCCTCTTCATGACCGCGGCGCTGGCGGAGGGCGGATTCGGATTCCCGCGCCTGCAGGCATCCGCCATCGTCGGGATCTATGCGGCGTCGGTGTACCTGATGTCGCTGCCGGGTGGATGGATCGCAGACCGCCTGCTCGGCCTGCGCCGAGCGATTCTCACCGGCGCCTTTCTCATAGCCTCCGGGCACCTGTCGATCGGCATCTCCGGCTTGCTCGGCGGAAAGGTGCTGTTCTTCCTCGGGCTCGTGCTCATCGTGCTCGGCACGGGACTGCTCAAGCCGAACATCTCGGCGATCGTTGGGGATCTCTACCCGGAGGGCGGCGCGCGGCGCGACGCCGGGTTCTCGATCTTCTACATGGGCATCAACTCGGGGTCATTCCTCGGGCAGATCGTGACCGGCGCACTTGGTGAGCGCGTCGGCTGGCACTGGGGATTCGGTGCGGCAGGCGTCGGCATGCTCATCGGTCTCCTCGTGTTCGGGATCCGAGCGAGCAAGACGCTCGGCAACATCGGCCTCGAGACCACGAAGCACCCCGACCCGGTGGTTCAGGCGAAGCAGATCCGGAACGCGAAGCTCGGAATCGCCGTCGGTCTCTCCGCGCTCGCGCTCGTCATCATCCTCGCCGCGACGGGCGCGATCACCTTGGACCCACAGGCGATCGGCCGGAGCATGACGTACGTGCTCGTGGGGCTCGGCGTCGCCTACTTCGGCTATGTCTTCACGGCCGGCGGCCTAACGAGCGACGAGCGCAAGCGGACGGTCGTCATTCTGGTGCTCTTCGTCTTCTCGGCCATCTTCTGGTCCGCGTTCGAGCAGGCGCCCACATCGCTGAACCTGTTCGCCCGTGACTTCACCGATCGCCAGCTCGGAGGATTCACGATCCCCGCGACCTGGTTTCAGTCGGTGAACTCGCTCTTCATCATCATCATGGCCCCGGTGTTCGCGCTGATCTGGAGCGGACTGGCCAAGGGTGGGCTCAACCTTTCGAGCCCGTCGAAGTTCGCCATCGGGCTCTTCGCCACCGGTGCGGCGTTTCTGCTCATGTGGATCGCGTCGAACATCATCGTGGGCAGCGGCGGCACGGTGAAAGTCTCGCCGTGGTGGCTCGTGAGCAGCTACTTCCTGCAGACCGTCGGTGAGCTCTCGATCAGCCCTGTCGGGCTATCGTCGATGACGAAGCTCTCCCCACGGCGCTACGTCGGTCAGATGATGGGCGTGTGGTTCCTCGCGACGGCTCTCGGTAACCTGATTGCAGGTCTCGTGGGCGGCAGCGTGAATCCCGAGAATCTCGCCGAGACGCCGAAGCTGTTCATGCTGACGACCAGCTCGTTGGTGGTGGCAGGCGTGGTCCTCGCGCTGCTCATCGTGCCGATCCGGAACATGATGGCGCGGCAAACCGACACGGCGGGTACTCTTTGATCGGCAGGCGGCTGATGGCTGATGGCTGCGAAGCTTGGCTGATGGCTGCGAAGCCATGGCTGATGGCTGCCGCGGCCCGAAGGGCCGCGGCTACGGCCACTGGAAGATCCGCTGCGGCAGCGCCCGCTCGCGACTTCGCTCGACGTCGCGCGGCTCGCGCCAGAAGATACGGGTCTTGTTCTCGCTGCGCAGTCGAAGCTCCCAATTCGCGCCGGTCGATCGATCGAGCGGGAGCATGAGGTCGAGGCGCCAGAGGCGCTGTGACCCCGGCGGCAAGGCCGCGAAGAGGCTCGTGCCAACGGAGTACTTCATCGGCATCGTCTGACCGAACGGCACATCGCCCGCCCACATGCGGCCCGCTTCTGCCACCAGCCCCGCCGCGGCGTCCGCGTTGCCCCGAACGTTTCCGAACACCCATCGCTGCTCGAGGCGAAACAGCAGGCGTTGGCCCCCGGGCAGCTCGGCGGCAGAATAGCCTCGCATCCCTCCGCGCGGTTCGCCGAGATTGAGCTGAAAGGGCGCGCGCTGCCGCCAGCCACCGCTCCACTCGGTGCTCGCGATCGTCGTGTAGGGGGCACTCGCCTTGAAGTACCAGGCGGCACGACCACTCGTGAGGATATCGTCCCAGCGATTGGCGTCGTAGCTCTGGCGCCCCGCGCCTAACAATTGGATCGCGGCGAACGACCGAGCCGTCCCGACACCGGCGTACACGTCAGACGAGACGAGAATGTCGTCGTCGTGGGTCCCCAGCACCGACAGACTTCGCCCGAACAGCACGGCGAGCTGAAAGCCGGTCCGGACGTCCTGCGCGCCGGTGAGCGCGTCGAAACCCACCACGCGCTTGAAGCCAACGTTGCGCACCCCCCACAGGAAGTTCAGGCGCGCGGCGCGGCTGTTCGAATAGCGGGTGTCCAGACTCGTGCCCGGCGCCGGCACGATACCGGTGTCGGTGACGACGATGATGTCGGGCGACGGACTCGACACCTCGCGCGAGAGGGATGCCCCGAACAAGCTCAGTCGCCCGGGCTCTCCGACCCGGAAGACAAACCCGACATCGGCAAACGAGCGCGTCTGGGAGACTGACGGATCGACGCCTTCAGGGCGAGTGAACGGGAAGGCATCGAGACTCGATCCGATGGCGGCGCGCCACGCGATGCGCTGAACATCGGTGAAGAACGGATGTCGAAGCTCTGCCGACCAGTCCCCGCCGATGGGCCGACGCTCGAGCTCCGCGGCGAGCTGAAAGGGTCGGCCAAGCAGCTGGTAGTCGACGCCAGTCGCGCGCCACCCGTCGCGGTAGAAACCTCCGTCCTGCCACTCGCCAGCGGCGTAGATCCCCATCCCATTGATGTTCGAGCTGCCCAGACGCACGCCGGTCACGTACGGCGATTCCTGTGACACCGCTCCGCTCGCGACGAGTGAGATTTCGTCGGTGGTGACGACTTCCACGCGGACGCCGCCGCGGCCGTCGTCATAGGTCGCCACGCTCGCACCCGCGAGAAATGGTTGGCCGCGCAGGATGCGCTCCGAGTCGGCCCGCAACGTGGACGTGCACGGCTTTCCCTGCTCCAGCAGCAGGAATCGTCGCACGAGATCCGGCGATGTGGTGACGTGTGCACCGCTCACGAGCGCCGACAGGAAGTTCGATCGCTCGAACACACCGCCAAATGACGGGCCCTGGGTTCGGATCACGATGTCAGAAACGACGCGCCCTTCACACGCCACGCGTCGCGGCGGCGTGTCCTGTGCGGTCACGGACGAAGCCGAGCCAAGCGCGCCGAGCACCGCCAGGCGCGCGACACGCCGCACGACCGCTACTTCCCCATGCGGCGTTTGAGCGCCGCAAGCTTTTCGTCGGCGGTGGACTCCGCTTCGGCGCGACGCCGAGCGCGTGCAAGGCCATCGATCTCGTCACGGAGCCCGGCGTTGTCGGCACTCACGTCGTCCACCGACTCGCCGACGGCAGGGCCGCCCGGGGCTGCTCCGGCGGACACTCCCGGGTTGGCGCCCGCCGCAGCCAGTTTGAACTCGGCGTTCATTTCACCGACTTCGCGCTCGACCATCGCGAGCTCCGCCTGCTGCGCCTCCAGCTTCCGCTCCAGCAACGCGGCTCGTTCCGCATGCTGTTTCTCGTAGCGTTCGGCAACCGCGACGGTTTCGGCATCGTTGATGCCTTCGGCGAGCTGCTTGCGCCGCCTAACGGTTTCGAGCTCGTGGCGCTCGCGGGCCAGGCGTGCGCGCGTCTCCTCCACTCCCTTCCGGAGGTCGTCGAGCCCCATGCGTGCCTGCACGAGCGTCTCGCGCATCTGCGCCACGATGGAGCGCCGGGCATCGCCGCTTGGCGGGGTGCCGCGCAACAGATCGCGAAAGGCCTGGCGAACGTCGTCGAACATGCAGGAAAAAAGGCTCGAGGGCGGGACGGGTTGGAAGTCTACGATATAGATTTGGTCGCGACCCTCGCAACCGCATGTGGACGTCCATGAGCACGGCTGTTCCCGGAGATCCCGCGTTCGCGCCACTCGTCGCCGTGACGGCGACCGCTCGTCTGGTCGAAGGCGTCGAGCGTGTTCGCCTCAATGCCGCCTACGTGCGTGCGCTGGAAGCGGCGGGTCTCGTGCCGATCGTCGTGCCGCCGCTTGCGGCTCCGGGTAGCGCCGTGCGGGTGCTCGACGCCGTGGCGGGCCTGGTGCTCTCTGGTGGCGAGGATGTCGATCCGTCACGATACGGCGCGACGCCGCACCCCGAGCTCGGTCCGGTCAACCGCGCGCGGGATGAGACAGAGCTCGCACTCCTGGCGCGCGCACGTGAGCTCGGGATACCCACGCTCGCCATCTGTCGCGGGATTCAGGTGCTGAATGTCGGGCTCGGGGGAACGCTCATCCAGGACCTGCCGTCACAGCGGCAGGACGTCGCCGCACACGAGGTGGACGACGAACGCGATTCGCGCGTGCACGGCGTGCGGCTGGATCCCGCGTCCCGCCTCGCGTCCATTCTCGGCGTGCACTCGCTCGGGGTGAACTCGATCCATCACCAGGCGGTCGACCGGCTCGGCGAGGGAATGCGAGTCACCGCCCGCGCGGACGACGGGACGGTCGAGGGCGTGGAGAGCGATGATCCGAGCTGGTGGATGGTCGGCGTCCAGTGGCACCCCGAAGAGCTGACGAGCACTCCGGAGCCATGGGACCGACGGTTGTTCGCCGCTTTCGCTGCCGCGTGTCGTGCCCGCGTCAGCTCAGCATCCACTTCTTTTCCATCCGCACCTGCCGCATGAGCTTCTCCGGCGAATGGTGGCGCGGAAAGAGTAGGGCGTCGCTGACGTTGTTGAGCGCCTGACGGAGCACCGGGAACCGGGCGGCGGCGGCCTCGAACAGGGCAGTGAGTCCGTGCTGGGCGGCAAGGCGATGGTCGGCGGCGAGCGTGAAGCCACGCCGGCCCATCGCCTCGTAGTAGTCCAGATCGGGACCGCCTTTTCGCCACCGGCGCAGCTCGATGTAGTCGGGGAAGACGCCGCTCAGCCACAGCGCGTAGTTCCCGAGGTGGGCGCGCACGAGGAAGCTGCGCTGCGCGTCGGCGCTCTCGAGGGCCCCGCACAGCTCCGCGAGCGTGGTGTAGACCTCGTCGTCGGAGTCCGCCACGCGAGTCGCCCGGCTGCCGAGACCGAAGTGGAGGAGAATCGACGCCACGTAGTCGGCGAGCATCCGGTCGCCCTCGCCCACGTCGCGCAGCGCATGCCTAACGACCACGTACGCGAAGAGCGGGAACGACGCGTGCGCGCCGTGGCCGGCGAGCATGAGTCCGGTGTAAAGCCGCGGGTCGTCGAGGAGGCCATCGATCCCCTGTTCGCGCAGGGTCACCTCCGCCTCTTCGATGACGTCGCTCGAGCCGCGCGCGATCAGCCTGAGAGCCAGCTGCGCATCGTCGCGCGTTAGGTGCTGTCGCACGTTTGCCAGAATCATCACGTCCTCCGGTTGCGGGCCTGAGCGGCGCGCCGGGTCAGTGGGCAGCCGCTACACTCCCTTACCCTCTGACGAAGGAATCGTGCGCGCGGTACGGCGTTCGTCAATCTGCCTGGCGCGGCACTCGCCGATGGCGAGTGCTAACACGACGGCGTGGCACGCCCCTCGCCACGTTAGGCCCGTTTGGTTGCGCTCCCAACCACCGCTCGCGTTGCGGTCACCGGCCGGGCAGGACATTCTTCGGAGGTGCCCCCCCTTCCCTCCCTGCGCGTGTTACACCTGGACTCCGGCCGTGAGTGGCGCGGCGGGCAGCGCCAGGTGTACCTGCTCGCGCGCGGCCAGCGTGAGCTGGGTCACGAGCCGCTCGTCATCGCCGCGCCCGACGCCCCGCTCATCCGCCGCCTCCGCTCCGCCGGGATCGCCGCGACCGA
>DASUGD010000282.1:0-7839 GCA_036274195.1 Gemmatimonadaceae bacterium
CGGGGTTTGGCACGACGAATCACGAACCTTCATGGAGGCTCGCTGTGCTGGCTGGTCTCGTCCGCTTCGTTCGATCCACGTCCTCTATTGCGCTCGCGGCGTTCGCCGCCGCGTGCTCCAACGCGAATCCCTCCGGTCCTGGCGACGCGCGGCTGGGGCGTGCCCTTGGCCCATCGGGGCTCGAGCAGCGGATCACGACCACGGTCGAAGCCGCGCCGCCGGGCAGTCCGTACACGGCGATGTTGACGGCGACTTCCACCCTCGCGAACACCGGGTCCG
This sequence comes from Gemmatimonadaceae bacterium, assembly GCA_036274195.1. GTDB lineage: Bacteria > Gemmatimonadota > Gemmatimonadetes > Gemmatimonadales > Gemmatimonadaceae > JAJKIV01. The sequence continues at coordinate 280 of DASUGD010000282.1, forward strand.
CGTCGGCCCATCTGACGTCGCGCGTCTGCCTCTTCCTGGATGGCGACGTGGAGACGACGGCCCAACTCGACCGGTTCGAGCCCCTCATCTCGTGCGCGGCAGTCAGCGCCGAGGGCGATCTCGCGCCGGGGCAGTCCATCGTGCTTGTGGCGCAATTCGGCGTCCGGTCAGGTCCGGGGACGTACTCGCTCAAGCTTCGGCACTCGCTCGACCCGGACTTCCGCGCCGAGGCGTCGTTCCGGGTTCCGTGAGGTGGTGTTCGATACCTGATGCCGCACGCCGCCCGCGTGCCTAGCGCCTAACGCTGGACGTCACGGCGGCGGTCACCGCCTTGACCGTCGAGTCCTGCAACCCCAGCGCGTCGGTCGTCGTGCCGTCGATCGTGCTCGCCCACACCGTGGAATCGTTCGCCACGCTGACGAGCCGCACGCTCACCCGCAATCGCTGACTGGCGCGCTGCACCGTGCCCTCGACCAGCATCGTCGCGTTGAGCGCACGCGCTGCGTCTGCCGCCGTGCGCGCACCCTGACGCACCGCGGCAGCCGTCGTCTGTGACGACACCCGGACGCCGGGCACCCGGGAGATCGCCGACGCGAGCTGCGAGGTGATCCCCTCGGCCGCCTGACCCGCCTCCGCATCCCGGCCCACGCTCACGAGTGGGAACACGGCAACGGCGTGTGGCCCGGTGCTCGCGGCCGTCGCGGCGCCCGGGTTGGCCGCTGCGGCGCGTGCCACGGAGTCTCGCGTAGCGCTTTTCGCGGAGTCGCTCGCGGATCCGGCGGGTGAACCGGGGTCGGTCAACACCCACGCGACGGCGACCGCGGCGATCACGAGCACACCAATCCCGATCTCGGTGAACCGCTTGCGTCGCTGCCTCGGCGCCTCCGCCGCGGGAAAGGCGTCGCTCACGAGAATGCCGGGGTCGTCGAGCATGCGCAGCACGTCGTTCGCGGTCTTGGGCCGCTTGGCCGGCTCCTTCTCGAGGCACTGCATGACGAGCGTGGACAGCGGGACGCTCACGTCGTAGCGGCGGCTGGTGAGCGGCGCCGGCATCTCGGACAGCTGCGCCGCGAGCAGCGCCTGCGGGGTCCGCCCGTGGAAGGGGGGTGCGCCAGTGAGCATCTCGTAGGCGACGATGCCCAACGCGTAGAGATCGGCGCGGTGGTCGGTGGAGGGATCGGCGGCTGCCTGTTCCGGCGCCATGTAGGCGGGAGTACCGAGCGAGGTCCCGACGCCCGTCATGGTCGGTGCGGCCGGTCGCACGCCCTGCTGTTGACGCGAGGCCGAAATGGCTTTCGCGACGCCGAAGTCCGTGACCACCGCGGCGCCCGCGGCGAGGAGGACGTTGTCGGGCTTGATGTCCCGGTGGATGATGCCGCGGTTATGCGCGAAGGCGAGCGCACGCACGACGTCCTTGAGGATCGTGACGGTCTCGCGAACGGAAAGCGGCCCGCGCATCATGCGCGCTCGGAGCGACTCTCCGTCGATGAAGGGCATGACGAAGTACGGCAGTGTGCCGAGCTCGCCCGCACTCAACACCGGCACGATGTTCGGGTGCTGGAGCTGGGCGGCCAACATGATCTCGCGCTTGAAGCGCTCGGCGGAGATCGTGGCGGTCACCTGCGGCGGCAGCAGCTTGATGACGACACGCCGATCGAGCCTCTCGTCGCGGGCGACGAAGACGCGCGACATGCCCCCGCCGCCGAGCTCGCGCTCGAGGACGTACTTGTCTGCGAAGTGGGACTGGAGGTCGGCAAGCAGGTCGGACACCGCGTACAGCATACGCAAGGAACGCGCGGCGTTCAACGCGGTGACGGGCGGCGGTGCGCACCATCGACGGTCAGGTCGACGGTTCGTCCCGGCGACCCGCGGTGTATGGCCGGCATGGTCAGCATGGCGGTCGGCAGGAGTCGGTAACCGATGCGCCGGCACTGGCCATGCCAGGCCAGTGGCCCTGCTTCTCGTGCCTAACGCGCTATGGGTTGGCCTCTCGGTCGCGGTCCTTGACCTTGGACGCCGAGCCGGGCTCGGAGAGCTTGCGGTGCATCTCGGCGGTGACCTTGTCGGGGGTCACCTGGGCCAGGGTCGACTGGACCTTGTTCTTGAACGCACCGGCGACGACGTGGTCCTTGCCAGCCATGAGCGCCTCGAAGCCGTCGCGGGCGACGTCGGCAGGATCGTCCTTCTTGTCCGCACCGACTTTGGTGTCCAGCATGTTGGCGCGGTTGAAGAAGTTGGTGTCGGTGGGCCCGGGCCGCGGGAATACGACGGACTCGGCGACGGATTGATGACGGTAGAACGGGCTCAGCGTGCGAGATTGGCCCATGGGACCAACACACGGCTCGCACAGCATGCCGGTGAAGGTTGTACCTCCCGGCGCCGGCCACGACTCGGCGTATTTCCCGCACGGGCAACTCACAAACGCGATCATCGGCGGGGCGTTCGAAGTACACAACGTCCTCGGCCCGGGCTTCCTCGAGAGCATCTACGCCAACGCGCTCACGATCGAGCTCCGGCTTCGGGGTGTGCCGGTCGAGCGCAACGTCCCGTTCGAGGTGATGTACCGGGGAGTATCGGTTGGCCGCTACGTGGCGGATCTGGTCGTGGACCAGAAAGTGATCGTAGAGACCAAGGTTGCGAAGGCGATTGACGCGGTTCACCGCGCACAGGTGCTGAACTATCTGCGCGCGTCAGGGCTCGAGGTCGGGCTTGTGGTGAATTTCGGAAGCTCGGTGCAGTTCAAGCGTGTCGTGTGGAGCCGACGACCACATAAGCATCTCGACGAGGGCGAGTCCGGTAACGGCAACAGTCCCGATAGAGCGGCGAGCTTGCCTAGGGCCGAACGGGCAGCTCCTCCCACTGCCGAAGCGGCGAGTCGAGCACGGACTGCTGGACGATGTCGGCGACGGCACGACGGAGTGGGCCGATCTTCTGGTTGTCGCGGGTCGGGTTGACCCGATTGGTCAGCAGCACCACGAACAGGTCCCGTTCCGGGTCGGCCCAGATCGACGTCCCCGTGAAGCCCGTGTGACCGAAGCTCCGGGCCGAGAAGTATCGGCCCGCGCTCGACTGCGGCGATGGCGTGTCCCAGCCTAACGCGCGGCTGGCGTCCGCGCGCTGGCGGGCGGTCCAGCGCGCCACGGTCGCTGGTTTCAGCACCTGGATGGCGCCATACGAACCGCCATTCAGCAGCATCTGCACGAAGACCGCGAGGTCGCGCGCACTCGAGAAGAGACCGGCGTTGCCCGAAACACCTCCCAGTGCCCAAGCCGTCTCGTCATGCACGACCCCCCACACCTGACCGCCACGAAAGTCCTCTGTTTCCGTCGGCGCGATGCGCGGCCTGAGTGGATCAGTCGGCTTGTACCGGGTGTCGCGCATGCCGAGCGGGCCGAACACACGGGCCTGCACGAACTGGTCGAGCGTCTGGCCCGTGATGCGCTCGATGACGAACTGCATGAGGACCATGTTCCAGTCCGTGTATTCGACCGCGGACCCCGGCTCCCGAACAAGGGGGAACGTCACCATGCCGGCGAAGTACTGCTCGCGGCCCTTCGCCTCTTTCCAGAGCGGAAAGTTGGATCGAATGCCACTCGCGTGTGTGAGCAGCATGCGCACGGTGATGGTGCGCTTGTCAGGCGCATCGTACTCCGGCAGGTAGCTGGCGACGGTGCGATCGATGTCGAGCTTCCCTTCCTCCTCGAGGATCATCGCCGCCGTCGTCGTCGCAACGACCTTCGTGAGCGACGCCAGGTCGTACATGGTGCTGTCGGTCGCACGCGGCGCGCCCTTAGCCCAATCGGTGTGCCCGTAGCCCTTGAGCAGCACCAGCTTCCCGCGACGAGCGACGGCGATCGTCGCGCCGGGAGTCGCGTGGTCGGCAATCGCCGCCCTGATGACGGAGTCGAGCCGCGGAACGAGCTTGTTGGACATGCCGACCGCAGACGGCTTCGCGCGCGTGAGCCTGAGGGCGAACGACGCGACGGCGTTAGGCGCGGCCGCCTGGGCGGACACGCCGCCGGGCACGACGATGAGCGCGAGCGTGACGAGACCGGTGAGACGAGGGAAGCGAATCATCGGGACTGGGTTGGCGCGGCCGGACACCACGATGCGATCCGGGCCGCACGCGTTGGACTGCCGCCTTTCGCCTGAAAGTGAACGGGTATAAGGTACCGCACCCAATCGATCACAGTGGTATTACCTCCGCACCGCTCCATCCCCGACGCGCGGAGATCCGCCGCCAAATGACCTCACTCGCATCTTCTCCCCGCCGCCCGCTTTGGGCCGCGGTAGCCGTGCTCGTCGCCGGAACGAGCGCGAGCGTCGACGCCCACGCCCAGGACTCGACGGGCCGACGCCGGCCCGCAGCCGAGACGCTCCCGCTCGAGACCACGCGTACCGTCTCCTTCACGACCAGCGAAGGAACGTGGATGTCACTCGATGTGTCGCCTGACGGGACGACGATCATCTTCGATCTGGTTGGCGACCTCTACACCATTCCGATCGCTGGCGGGAAAGCCACTCGCATCACGAGCGGGCCCGCGATGGATGCGCAGCCGCGCTATTCGCCGGACGGGAAGCACATCGTGCTCACGAGCGACCGAAGCGGTGCCGAGCAGGTGTGGATCATGGACGCCGATGGCCGGAACGCGCGTGCGATCACGCGCGGCGACAACGGCCACTACGTGTCGCCGACGTGGACACCAGACGGCAACTATGTCGTCGTCGGGCGCCTCGTGGCACAGACCGCGAGCTTCAATGATGCGTACGATCTCTACCTCTATCACGCACAGGGCGGCACCGGAATCCGGCTGACGCCGGCGCCCGACGCGGGCAGTAGCGCGGGTGGAGGCGGCGGCAGAGGAGGCGGTGGCATCACCAACTACGTCGGCCCGGCGTTCGGGAAGGATGGCCGGTACCTCTACCTAACGCGGAAGTCCGGCGGCTGGGGCTACAATCTCCAGTTCCCGGGCTGGCAGGTGGCGGTGCTCGACCGCCGCACGGGTCGCATGACGACCCGCACCGGAGCGTTCGGCAGCGGCATGCGGCCGGCCTTGAGCTCCGACGGAAAGTGGATGACGTACGCGACTCGCATCGACACCACGACCGTCCTGCGCATCCGGGACCTCGCGACAGGCGACGAGTCGACGATCATCCCCCGGCTGCAGCGCGACGATCAGGAATCGCGCTTCAGCCGCGACCTGCTGCCGGGCTACGCGTTCACGCCCGACAGCCGCGCGATCGTGTTCACGCGCGACGGCAAGTTCTGGCGCGCCGAGGTGCCGTCGGGCCGGGAGACACCCATCCCGTTCACGGCCGAGGTCGAGCAGCAGCTCGGGCCGCTCGTGCACACCGAGGTCGCGGTGAACGACACGACGCTCACGGTCCAGCAGATTCGCGGCGCTCGGCCGTCGCCCGATGGCAAACGGCTCGTGTTCACGGCACTCGACCGGCTCTGGGTGATGGACCTGCCTAACGGCAAGCCGCGCCGGCTCACGAAGAGCAGCGTCGGTGAGTTCGATCCCACGTGGTCGGCCGACGGGCGGTTCATCGCGTACGTGACGTGGTCCGACGACGCAGGCGGGGAAGTCTTCCGCGTACGGAGCGATGGCACCGGCACGCCGGAGCGTCTCTCGCGACAGACGGCGTTCTACCAGAAGCTCGCCTACACGCCGGACGGCACGAAGCTCATCACGATCAGAAGCCCGCGTCAGGCGCGAATGGAGGAACAGCGTGGCGCCGGCGAGGAGCTCGTCTGGCTGCCGGCCGCGGGTGGTACGACGACCCTGATCGCGCCCGTGACGGGTGCGCACGACCCGCACTTTGTTAACGGTAGCGACCGCGTGTACATCTTCGACGCCGGCGCGCTCACCTCGATGCGGCTCGACGGGACCGACGTGCAGCAGCACGTGCGCGTGACGGGCTGGACCCAGCAGACCTCGGGTCAGGCGCCGCCGCCCCAGCAGCCTAACGAGCTGCTGATGGCACCGGACGGTGAGCACGCGATCGCCGCGGTCACGAACAACGTCTACTACTTCCCGGTGCCGCTGGCCGGCGGGACGACGCCGACGATCTCGATCGTCAACCCCGCGAATGCGACCGTGCCGGTACGACGCCTGACGCGCGTCGGCGGCGACTTCATCGGCTGGGCCCGCGACGGTAAGTCGCTCTACTACTCGCTCGGACACTCGTTCTTCACCTACGACGTCGCCGCGGCCGAGGCGCCCGCGAACGACTCGACAGCCCGCCGGAGCGCATACGAGCCGACGCGCGTGGACGTCACGATCAACGTTCCGCGCGACCGTCCCTCGGGCACCGTGGCGCTCGTGGGCGCGCGCGTCGTGACGATGAAGGGCACCGAGGTCATCGACCGTGGCACCGTGATCATCCGCGACAACCGCATCGCCGCCGTGGGTCCGGCCGACAACGTGACGGTCCCGGCGGACGCCCGACGCATCGACGTGTCCGGCAAGACGATCATCCCCGGCTGGGTCGACATCCACGCCCACCTCGGCTCACTGAACGGCGTGCACCGCTCCGAGGTGTGGGCGTACATGATGAACCTCGCGTACGGCGTCACGACGACGCGCAATCCGCAGACGGGAACGACCGACGTCCTCTCGTACAGCGATCTCGTGGAAACCGGAGACATTCTCGGGCCGCGGATCTACTCCACCGGACCCGGTGTCTTCTCCCAGGAGAACATTCGGAGCCTCGATGACGCGCGCGATGTCCTTCGTCGATACGCCGAGTTCTACAACACACACACCATCAAGGAGTACGAGACCGGCCAGCGCAACGTGCGGCAGTGGATCATCATGGCCGCGCGCGAGCTCGGGCTCATGCCCACGACCGAGGGCAGTCTCGACCTCAAGATGAACATCACCGAGGTGTTGGACGGCTACCCCGGACACGAGCACACGTACCCGATCTATCCGCTCTTCAATGACATGGTACAGCTCGTGGCGAAGAGTGGCATCACGTACACGCCGACGCTCCTCGTGGTGTACGGCGGACCGTGGTCGGAGAACTACTGGTACGAGCACGAGGACATCCACGACGACCCGAAGGTGCGTCACTTCATGCCGCACTACGACGTGGACCAGCGTTCGCTGCGTCGGCCGCAATGGTTCCGCGACGACCAGTATGTATTCCGCCAGTATGCCGAGCAGGCGAAGAAGATCCTGGACGCCGGAGGGCGCGTGGGGCTCGGTGGCCATGGCCAGATGCAGGGGCTTGGCGTCCACTGGGAGCTGTGGTCGCTCGCGTCAGGCGGTATGACGCCACTCGACGTGATCCGCGTGGGCACGCTCCTCGGCGCCGAGGGCATCGGGCTTGGCAAGGAGCTCGGTTCTCTCGAGCCGGGGAAGCTGGCGGACCTTCAGGTGCTCGACGGGAATCCGCTCGCGGACATCAGGAACACGAACACGATTCGCTACGTGATGAAGAACGGCCGGCTGTACGATGGCAACACGTTGGCAGAGGTGTGGCCTCGTTCGAAGCCGGCCGAGCAGCCGTGGTGGTTGCGCGACCAGTAATCGTCGGGGTCAGAGTCGATTT
>DASUGD010000283.1:0-11241 GCA_036274195.1 Gemmatimonadaceae bacterium
GACTCGCGCGAATTGAACCGCGGAGGGCGCGGAGGGCGCAGAGGCCGCGGCGGACCCGAGAGGGCCGGCCCCACAGACGACGGAGTGGTCGGATGCGGTCGGATGCCTCGGAGGCGTCGGACCGCTCCGCGGCCCTCACGCCTCCACTCGCAACGAGCCGGGGATTAGGAAATGACGACCTCGGGACGCAAGGGCTTCCTGAGGTCGTTGAACAAAGAAAATGATGAGAGCCCAGCCGTGCCGTCGGAGGCGTCAGTGCGCACGGAGCCAATCTGCGAGCATCGGCGCAATCGCTGTCCGAAATCCGCGTTAGGTCTTGCCGTTCAGCGCCACCGTCCCGGCCGGGATGCCGGCGTGGCGGTCGGACGTGTCATTCCTCGCTCCGCTCGGAATGACATCACGTCTCGTACTCGACCTCATCGGGCTCCCCGACGGCAGGCAAGTCGACTCGGCGATAGATCTCATCGAGCGTGAGGTCCGTATCGACGCATGGGACGGGAACACGGCCCTCCAGGACGATCTCTTCCCGCTGCCAAACATCATTCGGGCCAGCACGCCAGTGCCGTTCGAGACGACGTCGGCGATGGTCGACGATAAGATAGGCTCGGAGCGTGGGGACCTGCTTGTACGCCATGAGCTTCTCGCCCCGGTCAGTCCTGGCAGTACTCGGTGACGTCACCTCGACTACCACGCACGGCTCGGTAGCGGTTACGTCGAGCTGCGCCATTGGCGCGCAGATCACGACCACATCCGGATAATAGTAGACGTCATGGGAGACCCGGACCCGCATGTCGTTCATGACCACCGAGCACGGTCCATCTCCGGCCGCCGTGTGAAGGCGAGTGCCGACGTTGAGCGCGAGGACGCTGTGGCGGAACGTCGCCCCCGACATGGCGTAGAGCTCGCCGGCCACGTATTCGTGTCGGACCTCCGAGCCTTCCTCGAATCGGAAGTACTCCTCGACCGTCATCGTTCGAAGCAGCGACGTCTCCCGCATGCTTCCACGGTACGCTCGGCCCCGCCGAACGCGCAACCGAACGAGGGCCGAGGGCGACACTCGAGTGCTCGTGGAGTGTCGGGGGGTGGCGATATGTTGATGCGCCGGCTGAACCCACCGCATTGCCTCGCCATGACCCAACTCGACCCTCTCGAAGACGACGACCTGGGCGACCTCCCGCCGGAACGCCAGCTGACAACGAGCGAGCAGAAGCTTCAGCGGTGGGTCGATCTCCTCGCTGCGTTGCTCATCCGCCATCGTCACGCACCGTTCGACGAGCTCGCGAAGGACGTTCCCGGGTACGACCTCGCTAACGGTCAAAAGGAAAGCGTCCTCCGCACGTTCGAGCGCGACAAGGACGAGCTCCGGCGCTTCGGCGTGCCGATCGACACGGTGAAGGACGCCGACGGGAACACGTTAGGCTACCGGCTCGAGCGGAAGGCATTCTACCTGCCGTACCTCATGCTGGCAGGTCAGGAGCGCGCGGCGCTTGGGCCGAGCAGGATCGATCACGAGGGCTATCGTTCGCTCGAGACACTCGCCTTCGAGCCCGACGAGCTCGACGCGATCATCCAGGCGGCCATCCGCGTGCGGGCGTTAGGCGACCCGATCCTCGCCGGCGAGGCCGAAGCGGCAATCCGAAAGCTGGCCCTCGACCTGCCGCTCGGGGCGGTGCTGGATGATGCAGTCGCGGCCGCGGCGCCGAAGCAGTTGAGACTGAGCAGGCTGGAACGGCCATCGGTACCGCCCACACCTCCCGCATTTGCGAAGCACATGCAGCGCATCGAGCCGACCATCGTTCCGCCGCTTCGCGTCCCCGATGCGACGGTCTTCGACCGGTTGAGCGATGCGCTGGCGCGTCGCAAGGTCGTCACGTTCGACTACCACAGCATGGAGCGCGATGAGCGCTCGCGCCGAGTGGTCGAGCCGTACGGGTTGTTCTTCGTGAGCGCTCACTGGTACCTGGCTGGGCGAGATGTCGCCCAGGACGCACTGCGCAACTTCCGTCTGAGCCGGGTGTCGCGCGTCGAGGTCAACACGAAGAAATCCCAGACGGCTGACTACCAGCTGCCGGCCGACTTCTCGCTTCGCGAACACGCGAAAGCACGCGAGCCGTGGGAGATCGGCGACGGGCACGCGACGGCGGCCATCGTCGAGTTCGTTGCGACCACCGGTGCGACGCGTGCGGCCCTCGAGCTTGGTCGCCCGGTCGAAGGGAATGCCAGCCGTCGCCAGTTCGACGTCCGACGCCTGGACGCGTTCGCGCGGTGGGTGTTGTCGTTCGGCGGTGACGCACGCCCGATCCATCCGCCAGAGCTCCGCGCGGAGTGCGAGCACGTCGCGACCGAAACGCTCGCACGCTATGCCGGAGCCGCGCTGCCTAACGAAAGAGGCGCGACATCATGAGCGAAACCGCGGCCGCACGTCTCCGCCGAATCCTGTTGCTCATCCCGCGGCTCGGCGACGGGAAAGAGCACGACATCGCCGAGCTGGCGCGCGAGATCGGTGCCGACCGTGAGACGCTCGTGCGCGACATCGAGACGCTCTTCACGCGCGTGGATGACCCGGGCGGCTTCGTGCCTGGGGTAACGGTGTATTACACCGGCGAGAAGGTGTCGCTCAACAGTAACCGGTTCCTGCGCCCCATGCGCCTGACCTCATCGGAGCTCGGCGCCCTGGAGCTCGGCCTCGCGATGCTGAGGGCCGAGCGTCCGCCTGACGAGCGCAAGGCGGTGAACGGTGCGCTCGACCGGCTGCGAAAAGCGATGGTCACGATGCCGTCGGACGCGGTAGCCGCCGGGCAGCGGGAGGCGTCACTGCCGGCGTTGGCCGATCCGGCGACACTTGCGGCGGTAAAGCGCGGGCTGTCGGAGCGGCGGAAGCTCGGGATTCGCTACCGCGGCGGGTCGAAGTCGGAGGCGTCGGATCGGACGGTGCGGCCGTACGCGCTCGTTGTCGCCTCCGGTCACTGGTACCTGCTCGCGCACTGCGAGTCGAAGGGCAAGGTCGTCTCGTTCAGGCTCGATCGCATGGAAGGCGTCGCGGAGCTCGACGAGGCATACGAGATCCCGGCGACGTTCTCGGTGGACGAGCACCTGAATGACCGGAAGGTGCTTCGAGCGGGCGCGCCGGCGAAGATGCGCGTGCGCTATTCACCGCGGATCGCGCGATGGATTGCCGAGCGTGAGGGCGTGCAGCCGGACGGAGATGGGTCGCTGACGCTCGACCACCCGCTGCTCGACGTGCAGTGGGGAGTGAGGCACGTGCTGCAGTATGGGCCGGACGCGGAGGTGCTCGAGCCTCGCGAGGTACGTGAGGAAGTGGCCAGGCGCGTCGCGGTGTTCATTGCGAAGTAGCAGATACATCGTCAGCCAGCTCCGTGAATTTTCTTAGTTCAAATGGCACAATAACTTATGCAAGAGATATATGTTTGTACCAATTATGGAACTTCCAACTTTGGTACTACCAATCCTGGAAGTTCCATGTTTGGTACTTATATTCCAGCATGGCGATCAAGGGCACCAAGAAACCCGACGATCTCTTCGACCGAGCTCGCGAATGGAGTGCGCTCACCGAGCTCTGGAATTCCAGTCGCCCGGAATTGGCATTCGTTCTCGGGAGAAGACGAGCAGGGAAGAGCTTTCTGCTCTCCCGCTTTGCTCGTGACGTCGAAGGGCTCTACTACCAGGCGACCCGCCGGACCGAGGCCGAGCAGCTCTCGACGCTGAGCGCGGCACTCGGCGAGCGCTTCAACGATGCCGCGCTCCGCCAGGGTATCGCGCTGCCCGACTGGGAGCGCTTGTTAGGTTACGTCGCCGAGCGGGCTGGCGGGAACCGAATGCTGGTCGTGCTGGACGAGTTTCCCTATCTCGTCGACTCCGCTCCAGCGCTGCCGTCGATCGTCCAAGCTTGGCTCGATCATTCTGCCGCGCGCACGCGGATCAAGCTCGTGCTGAGCGGATCGCACATCACCGCAATGCGCCAGCTCGAGGGAGCCGACCAGCCACTCTTCGGCCGCCGCACGCGTCGCCTCGTGGTGGCACCGTTCGGAATCGCTGACGTCGGCGCGTTCGTTCCCGACTACTCCCCGCAGGACCAACTCATCGCGTACGGAGCGTTAGGCGGTCTGCCTGGTCACCTCGCGCTCCTCGATCCCGCACACGACCTTGCCACGAACGCGTCGACTCTGCTACTCGACCCCTCGGGCCGGCTCGTCGACGAGGCGCAGCACATGCTCGACGCGTTCCTGACCGATGCCGTGGTGCACTACTCGATCATCGAGGCGATCGCGACCGGTGACCAGACCTGGAAGGGCATCACGAACCGCACGGGCCGCACCGGAGGCGCCTTGCATCGAGCGATGGACTGGCTCGCTGGCATGGAAGTCGTCGAGCGCATCACGCCGATCACCGAGGCGAGGCCGGAGCGCTCGAAGCGGACACTCTATCGAATCGCCGATCCTTACATTGGATTCTGGCACCGTTTCGTGTCGCCTCTCGTGTCGGTCGGAAGCGTGGGCCTCGTCGACCCACGAAGACTCTGGGATTCCGCGATAATGCCACGCCTCGACGAATACATGGGCGGTATCTTCGAGCAGGCGTGTCGTCAGGCAGTTCGAGTCGGGGCGCTGGCATTGCCTTTCACGCCGGTGCGCGTCGGCGAATGGTGGGATGCGGGGGCGCGGGAGCAGATCGACGTCGTCGCGCTCGACGGCGACGGCGGACTCCTCGTAGCAGAGTGCAAGTGGGGTGAGGCGACGTCGCAGGATCTGGCAGTGCTCGAACGACGCGCGGGCCTCCTCGCCGCGGAGCTGGGCAACATCCGTCGGACGTACGTCGCCCTCTTCTCAGGAAAGGGAATGTTCGACGACGGCGTGGTTGCCTCACGGACGGCGGGCCGAGTCCTTTGCTACACGGCGGCCGACCTCGTCGGAGCGGTTGCCCAGGCATAGCCAGTCAACTCGAGCGAAACACCGGATTCCAGGAGTGGGGCCAACCATGCTCGGCACGATCGCCGGTGACGTCATCGGCTCCGTCTACGAAGTCGATCGCATCAAGCACACCGACTTCGCGCTCTTCTCCGCCTGGAGCCGTTTCACCGACGACACCGTGCTCACCATAGCGACAGCACACGCCCTGCTCACCGGCCAGCCGTACGCCGACGCATACCACGAATTCGGCAACCGCTACCCGAATGCAGGCTACGGCGGCGCGTTCCGCCAATGGCTCGCTCGCCCCGACAGGCGGCCATACAACAGCTTCGGCAACGGCTCCGCCATGCGAGTCGGGCCCGTCGGGCTCGCGATGCGCACCGCCGATGAAGTGTTGGCCGAAGCGGTGCGCAGCGCGGCCGTCACGCACGATCACACCGAGGGAATTCGCGGCGCGCAGGCGGTGGCGCTGGCCACGTTTCTCGCCCGCACGGGTCACACGAAAGACGCGATCCGCCAGGAGATCGAGACGCAGCTCGGCTACGACCTGTCGCGCACGTTAGGCGAGATTCGCCCGACCTACGAGTACGACGCAACCTGCCAGGGGTCGGTCCCGGAGGCGATCACCGCCTTCCTCGAGAGCGACAGCGTCGAGTCGGCCATCCGACTCTCCATCTCACTCGGCGGCGATGCCGATACGCAGGCGGCGATCGCGGGTGGGATCGCGGAGGCGTTCTACGGTGGAGTGCCGGAACCCATCCCCACCGAGGTGCTCTCGCGGCTTCCGCAGGAGTTTCGGGATGTGATCGCGGAGTTCAACGAGCGGTTCGGAGCCCGAGGTGAATGACCACGGCTTCGCGCACGAACGCGCGGATGTCGGACGGCCGCTCGGACTCGACATACTCCGAAATCAGCTCGACCATCCAGCGATCGATGCGTACGCGAGCGTACGGTCCGCCAGTGTCGGCGAGCAGCTCGCCGTCGATCGCCTCGATGACCGACGCGAGCACCAGCTCGCACGCTTGAAACGCCGTCATCGGTCCACAGTGCGCTCGGCGCCTCGGTTCACCACAACCGAACAAGCGCCGAGCGTGTCGTTCGAGCGCAGGGGAACCCTTCGGCGCGGACAGATTCGTGGTGCCGTCGAGAAGAGGTCGAAGACGACCAGGCGCAGCGACGCAAGGATTCGAGCCGCCCTGAATGGCCCCGGCCATCGATTTTTCGCAGATTGACCCTCGATGGCGGCGTCACCTTCGACACTCCGGAACCTCGAGCGAACGTGACATGAAGCGAAAACTCGGCTGTGGCCCAGGCCTCCTCGGCATTGGGCTCCTGTTGGCTTTCGTCGTCGGCGAGCATTACCTCGCGATCTACATCGACAAGCGCCGTTTCCCGTGGGGCTACGCGGACTCCGGCACGCCCCCTCTCGTTGGCACATGGGTTGGCCCGTTCACGACGAGGAGCGGCAAGCGGCTCGCCATGTTGCTCGACGTGCAGCTCATGCCGCTGGGGCAGCACCGGAAGGGGACACCGATCATCCGCACGGACCGCCACGGCTGGCTGGAGGGGCGTGTGCTGGTGTGCGACGGCCCGGGTCGTGTGCGCCACCTCGAGGCATCGGGCAAGCCTAACGACAACCGGGCATCGCGCTTCCACCTCGCGACGAGCCCCACCGACAGCACGCCGCCGGAGGGACTCGCGCCGAGCCACATCTATGGACGGTGGGACGGCGCCGACTCGCTCGCGCTCGAGGCTTCGCTCTACCTGATGAGGGGCAAAGCGGCGATCACGAAGAGCGACGATCCCGACACGGGACTCGACAGGACGCCGCTCACCCTGCGGCGCGGGACGGAGCCGGGGTTCACTGCGTTATGCAATGGGCTCCGCTAGAGTGACCGCGGCCGCCGGCGAACGGCGGCGGCCGCGGTCGGTAACCATGGATCGAGCCTAACGATAGCCTTCGTCGCTCGACCGACGCGGGGACGAGCCCGTGTGCTGGCTCGACTGGCTCTCCGACGACGAGCTCTCCGACGCGCTTCGGCCGTGCATCGAGTGCTGGTCGTGATTGTGACGGTTCAGCTCAGCTCGTGAGTTGAAGTGCGCGCCACACTGCCGGCATGTGAAATCGTTGTGCTTCATACAATCCCTCCTCGAGTCGGGCGCCGGAGTCGACCGTTATGGCGCCGCGGTTCACTTGGAAAACCGCGCAGGGGTCGTGCCTCCTGAACGCCGTTCGGGGCGAGCTCGTCCGCGCCAGCGTGCGCGCGGGTCGATCATCGAGCGGTACGTCCTGTCCCGCCGAAACCGCTGTACATTGTACGGCGATGGCGAACGGCCTCGTGCAAGCTCGAGCGTGCTACGACCGCGGCGCGTGGGACGAAGCCTTCGAGGGGCTCCGACTCGCCGACCATGCCGCCCCACTGAGCTGCGACGACCTCCAGCGGCTCGGCTTCGCCGCGTATCTCATCGGCGGCGAGGTCGAATTCGAGCGCTGCTTCGATCGTCTCCATCGCGCGCAGGTGGAACAGGGTCACCGCGAGCAAGCCGCGCGAACCGCCTTCTGGCTCGGCCTAACGCTCCTGTTCCGTGGCGACCTCGCGCAGTCGAACGCCTGGGTTGCACGCGCGAACCGACTGATCGAGGGGATCGACTGCGTCGAGCACGGCTACCTCCTGCTGCCAGGCATCGAGCGCATCCTGCGCGAAGGCAATGCCACTGAGGCGCGCTCGCGCGCCGCGAAAGCCACCGCGATCGGCGAGCAATTCAGCGATGCCGACCTCATTGCCATGGCGCGCCACGTCGAGGCTCGCGCGCTCATCGACTTGCGACAGATCGGCGCCGGCCTCGAGTTGCTCGACGAGACGATGCTCGCAGTGGTCGGCGGCGAGCTCTCGCCGATGGTGACGGGGCTCATGTACTGCAGCGTGCTCGAGGTCTGCAACAAGGTGTATGCGACGAACCGCGCGCATGAATGGACGGCTGCCTTCGCTCGCTGGTGTGAGCCGCAGTCCGAGTCGCTCGCGTTCAGCAGTGTCTGTCTCGTTCATCGTGCGGAAGTTCGACAGTCGCACGGCGAATGGGCCGCCGCGCTGGAGGACGCGTGCCGAGCGTGTGAGCGTGAGGCACGGGGGAATCGCAAGCCCCCGGGTGCGGCGCTCTACCAGCGCGGCGAGATCCACCGTCTTCGCGGCGAAGACGCCGAAGCGGAGAAAGCCTACCGCTCGGCGAGTGACGCGGGATACGATCCGCAGCCGGGTCTTGCGCTGCTCCGGATGGCTCAGGGCCAGGCGGACGCTGCGTGTGCGGCGCTGCGCAGAGCACTGCACACTACCACGAAGCAGTCGCGGCGCGCGGCACTGCTCGCGCGCGGCGTCGAAATCCTGCTGGCGACGGGCGCGATCGGTGAAGCGCGCGAGGCGTGGCGCGAACTGTCCACCCTTTCTGACGTACTCGACGCGGATGCCTTACGAGCCGCCGCGGCCGAGGCGGAGGGTGCCATCGTGCTCGCCGAGGGGAAGCCCGACGCGGCACTTGGGCCGCTGCGGCGGGCGTTCGAGCGATGGACGCACCTCGACGTGCCTTACGATGCCGCGCGCGCTCGCGTCCTCATTGGCGTCGCCTGTCAGGCGCTGCGCGACGAGGAAACCAGTCGACTCGAGCTCGCCGCGGCCCGTGCCGTGTTCGAGCGCCTCCGCGCACGAGGCGACTTGGCGCGCGTCGACCGTCTGAATCCGCCGTTGCCTTCCAGGGCGCGAGCGACGCTTTCACCTCGTGAACGACAGGTCCTCCGGCTCATTGCCGAAGGAGGCACCAACAAGGCGATCGCGGCTCATCTGTCAGTGAGCGAGCGAACGGTGGACCGCCACGTGAGCAACATTCTCGTCAAGCTCGGCGTGCCCTCGCGCGCGGCGGCGATCGCGTTCGCGTACGAACACAAGGTGATAGGGAATCGGTAGGAACTGGGAACAGGGAACTGGGAACAGGGAACTGGGAACAGGGAACTGGGAACTGGGAACCGTTGCTCCTCGAGACGTTTTCTGTTCCCGGTTCCCCGGTTCCCCGGTTCCCCGGTTCCCCGGTTCCCCGGTTCCCCGTTCCCCGGTTCCCCGGTTCCCCGGTTCCCCGTTCCCCGTTCCCCGTTCCCCGTTCCCTCTATTTCCGATTCCCGATTCCCAAGAATTGGCGCGAAGTACCCACATGCCGCCCGCGGGCGGCTGGGTATTCCTGCCGAGGCGACGGCCCGCCTAACGGTGAAGATTGGCTTCGCGATCTCAATGGAGAACCGTATGTACATCATCCGCGAAGTACTGAACTGCAAACCCGGAAAGGTCCGCCCCCTGATCGACCGATTCCGGATCCTCTCGGCCGCACTGGAGAAAACGGGCCGACCGCCGATTCGCCTGCTCACCGATGTCACCGGCGAACGGTTCTGGACGCTGATCGCCGAGGTTACTGTGCCGACCGTGGATGACTTCTTCTCGGTCGAGGAGTCGCTGATGGCGGACGAGGCGGTGCGGAACGCGATGGCGGGGTATCACGAGCTGGTCGAGCGCGGCAGGCGGGAGGTCTACCGCGTGGCGAGTTGAGGCGCGCGCCTGCCAGAAAAGGAATCGGGGTGGGATCGACATCCTTATTGTGGCGTTGCCACTGGCGGGCGGCCGTACTCGGGTTAGAATGGTCCAATGGAGACTCCGCGGACGCCCGCGGCCTCCAGCGCCACGCATCCGAGGTTCGACAATGCCCCGCTTCACCCGTCCCCAGACGGCGTTCCTGGTCGCCGTCTGCGTGAGCGCGTGCGCCACGTCGGGCACGCGACCCGCTCCGGCGACACCCGAGGCCGTACACGCCGCGCAGCTCGAGCAGCAGGAGGTCCTCATCACACGCGACCTTCGGCAGCAACGCCGCGTGGATGACGTGGGGCACACGCTGCTGGCGGCTGCCACGCCGTACTGCGCTGGAGCGGTCACGTCGGGCACCGGGGTTCGGTTCGCGAACGTCAACTCCTTTCCGTCGACCTACGGGGACGCCGCGCGGGCGGTCGGGTTCTCCGATACGGTCGTCATCGTCAGCGTCGCACGCGGCTCGGCGGCTGCGCGGGCCGGGATCGCGGTCGGCGATCGCGTCATCGGGGTCAGTGACGGGACGGCGCCCCGGGGGCCTAACGCCGCGTCGCTGCTCGCGCGCGCGATCGCAGCTCGAGGATCGGCGGCGCCTCGCCTGACGCTGCGCCACGGCGACACCACGTTCCTCATGGACGCGTCTGCCCGGAAGGAGGCCGTCACGACGAGCGGCGCCCCGTCGGGCGACACGCACGTGACCGTGCCTGCCGACACGGTCTGCGGCTACAACCTCATCGCGTCGCGGAAGGATGAGATCAATGCCTGGGCCGATGGGTCCAACGTGACGGTGACATCCGCGATGCTCCGCTTCGTCACGGACAACGACGAGCTCGCGGCCGTGCTCGCGCACGAGATCGCGCATAACGCGCTGGGTCACGTTCTGGCGCAGCAGCAGAGCACGATCGACGGGTCGTTCGGCGCGATCGTGGACACGTCGGCCGCGGTGCGGGCCATGAACGCCAGGGGCGAAACCGGACGGCAGCCGCTGGACGTCGGATCGCTGGTCTTCTCCCAGGCCCAGGAGCGGGACGCGGACGATGTCGCGATGTACCTGCTCGCGCGCGCAGGCCGGCCGGTCGGCGAAGTGACGAACCTCTGGCGGCATGTGGCCCAGCACAATCCCGCCAACGTGAAGTACGTGGGGTTGCACCCGACCACCAAAGCGCGCCTCGTTAGGCTCGAGCGGGCCCAGCGCGAGATGCCGGACAGGATCGCGCGCGGCGAGCGGCCGACACCAGCCGCGGCGACCGCGAACGTCCTGGGTGCCACAGAGTCGCTGGCGATGTACGAGCTGTCCGCGGGTGATTCGGTGTCCTACACGTTCGGGCCCCCGGTGCCGAGGGATGGGCTCACGCTGGCGGAGGTGCGCCGGCGTGCGCTGCAGGCCTACCAGGACGGCAACGAGGCGCTCGAGCTCCGGCTGTACGACCAGGCCGAAGCGCGGTATCGCGAGGCCGTGCTGTACGACGGCAGCGAGCCGCGGTACCATGCCGCGTTAGGCGCGACGCTGCTCAAACGGGGCAAGCGTGCCGAAGCGGAGGCCGTGCTCAGCGCGGCGGTGCTGCTGGACGTGGACAACGCGGAGTACCGTCGGCTCCTCGTCGCGGCTCGCCAGCGCGAGCGCTAGCCGACAAATCAAAGGCTGAACCGCAGAGGCGCGGAGGACGCGGAGAACAGCTTCGGCAGTTCTCCGC
>DASUGD010000284.1:0-3996 GCA_036274195.1 Gemmatimonadaceae bacterium
GGTGGAATGATGAAATCCGACTCGGACCCCAATTAGCTCGAGCGTCTCCACCGACTGCGGTCGGACGCCGCGCTCCACGTCGTGCACGAGCTGGACGAGGCGCTGGGTCAGCGGGGTGGGCACGCCAACCTCGCGCGCGAGCGTCACCACGATGCCGAGCTGCGCGTCGACCTCCGTGGGGCGCTTGCGGACTGCCAGATCGCGCCAGATGCCGCTGTGCGTTTTCGCTGACCGACGGTTGTGCGCGACCAGCGCGTCCAGCGATCGCTCCGCTGCGCCTTCCGGCGCGTCAGGCTCGTAGGCCGACGGATCGAACCCGTCGAACGCCTCCGGCTTCACACCACGTGCACGGGCGACCGCGTTGATCTCTCGAGCGAGACCAATGTACAGCCCGCGATGCGCGGGGTTCGCGAGCGCATCGGCGATCGACTCGTTCGTGAGCGCGGTGGCGAACAGCATGGCACCGTACGCCTCCTTCCCCCACAGGAACCCCCAGATGTTCGGCGTCACGATCGCGCGCGCGTCGAAGTCTCGCCACGCATCGCGGATCGCCTCGACGCGACGCGTGACCCGCCCATCGATCTCGCCGATCACGACCGCGCCGTGGCCGCCGTAGTGGATCACGCCCGGCTCGAGATAGTCGGCGCCGAAGTTCACGAACGAGCCAACCGTGCGTGCGGCGCCGACCGAGCGCGCGATGGCGATCTCGTTGAGCCCATTCTGCGCCGACACGACGCAGCCGCTGTCACTGAGGTGGGGGCGGAGCGCTTCCACGGCCGCCTCGGTGTGATGCGCCTTCGTCGCGAGAATGACCATGTCCCACTGCCCATCGAGCGCCTCCGGCGTGAATGCCGGCACACGGATCGTGAGCTCGTCAATCGGACCGGTGATCCGGAGCCCCGACCGGTTGATCTCGCGGACATGCTCCTCGACCACGTCCACGAGCGTGATGTCGTGCCCCGCGCGGGCGAGGTACGCGCCTAACGTCCCGCCAATCGCCCCGGCGCCCCAGATGAGTGCTCGCATGCTCCCTGTGGTCTGGTTGTGTCAGTCGCCCCAGCCGCCGGTGAGCAGCGCACGCGTCTCATCGACCGCTACCTGCCAGATCGCTAGCATGTCCTCGTCGGGTCGCTGATACAGCCCGCCGTAGTTTCCGTCCCCGAGGTATTCCCGAAGCGCGACCGGGTCGAGCACGCGCACCTTTGCGAGATCGACCATGGGCCGCTGCGTTTGGGGCATGGCCATCACGGGCAGGCGCGTCCACGGGAAATTCTCCATCCACGAGCCGTGCGAGGCGACCGGATCGATGGCCTGCACCTTCGCCCAGGTGCGCGGCGCGTTCCACCAGTTGTGAAAGACCACACGGCATGGCGCGTGGTCGGCTGCCCACTCCTGCGCGAACTGCTGCACAGCGCCGTTCCCGCCGTGGCCGTTGACGATGAGAATCCGGCGGAACCCGCTGTGCGCCATGCTGTCGAGGATGTCGCGCACGACGTTGAGGTGCGTCTCCACGCGAAGCGAGATCGTGCCCGGAAACTCCCGGAAGTATGGCGTCACGCCGTACGCCACCACCGGGAACACCGGGATGCCTAACGGCTCCGCCGCCTCGGCCCCGACGCGTTCCGGGAGGATGCAGTCGACGGTGAGGCGGAGATGACTGTGCTGCTCGGTGCTGCCGAGGGGGAGGATGGCGCGGTCGTCGTGCTGGAGGTACGCCTCGACCTGCATCCAGTTCATGTCGGCAATGCGCACGGTGGTCTATTCCTGGTTTCGCATGTGATCGGCGAGCTGATGAAACCGCTCGCGCAGATACTCGCGCATCTCGGCCGGCATGTCGTGTTCGTCCAGCGCCTTGTCCATGCACCACAGCCACTCGTCCCGCTCGCGGACGCCGATGCGAAACGGGAAGTGGCGCATGCGAAGGCGCGGGTGACCGTACCGCTCGGTATACACCGGCGGCCCGCCGGTCCAGGTCGTTAGGTAGAGGTACAGCTTCTCGCGAGACGTCTTGAGGCTCCTCGCGTGGAGCGCGCGAATCGTCGCCGCCTCGAGCGCCGTGTCGACGAGGTCGTAGAAGCGATCGACGAGCTTGCGCACACCGGCGTCGCCGCCGAGCTGCTCGTAGGGCGTTGGTGTGGGAGGAGTAGGTGCAGCGGTCATGCGGAGAAAGGTAGGTGTTCGCGACAGGCGTTCGACAGTCGGCGCGCCGGCCAGCGTGAGAATCGAGGTCGCTCGGCCGGCGTGGGTGTCATCCTCGAGGATTCGGTGGATATTGGAGCGACGGTCGCGTCCCCCGACGTGGCGACCGTGTCCCCGACATTCGCGGTGAACGGAGATAGCACATGAGAACCAAGACCCACACCACGCCGCCCGCGACCATCGACGAGTACCTCGCCCGTGTGAGCCCCGACAAGCGCGCGGCGCTCGAGCAGCTTCGCGCGACGATCCGCGCGGTCGTCCCGACGGCCGAGGAGTGCATCAGCTATCAGATGCCGGCGTTTCGGCACGAGGGCCGGGTACTCGTGTACTTCGCCGCCGCGGCGAACCACTGCGCGTTTTATCCGGGCGGCATGGTGAACGACTTCAAGGACGAGCTCGAGGCGTACGAGACGAGCAAAGGCACGATTCGTTTTCAGCCGGAGCGTCCGCTGCCGGCGTCGCTGGTCCGGAAGATCGTGAAGGCGCGTGTCGCGCAGAATGCGGCGAGGGCGTCGGAGTCGAAGCGGGCGAAGAAGGTGAGCGGAAAGCGGCGTTAGGGACTGGTCCCCTTTGTTGCCATCCCAACTGTGAGCGTTCGGGAGGGTGGATCCGCGAACGTGGAGGACGCTGTCGGCTCCGACAAAGTCTCGGCCGCTAAGCCGGTGAGTGGGGTCGCCGGTCGCTTGTACCGATCTCGGCCGTTCGGCACGGGTCCTGCGAGTGGCCTGGTACGATCCACGCACGATGCACCACTCGCAGGACGCCCGAACCGGCGCCGCGGCGGCGCGCCGCCTCAACGTCGAGGCGAGCGCAACCGGGATTCCGCCAGTGTCGTTCGGTTCGAGGCTCCTGGGGGCCGTAGATTCGACAGGAACGGAAGCCATGGACGCACGAACGTACTTCGAGCTCACGGATGCGATCGCCGCGGCGACGAACCTCGGAGAGCTGGACGCGCTCCGAGAGCGGGTCGGCGAGACGGAGATGCATCCGATGGAACGCCGGGTGCTCGAGCGGGTGTTGCGTTCCCGCCTCGACATGCTGCGACTCGGGGAGATCGTCGTGCCCCGCCCCAAGCCCGAGCGCGCCGACTGAGGGACAGCATCCCGGCGGCTGAAGGGGCTTGGAAGAGCGGCGCCGCCCAGGAGAGGGCGTGTCGATTGTGCCGCAGTCCGTTCGACGTGAGATGGGAAACCGTCCGTCGCCATCCACCGAACGAAGGAGACAAGAATGCGCTACCTCATGATCGTAAAGGGAGACGAGAACTTCCGCGCGTCCGGACCGCCACCGCAGGCCCTGATGGACGCGATCGGCGAGCTGGGCGTCGAAGCCGCCAAGGCCGGCAAGATGGTCTCGATGGGCGGATTGCAGCCCACTTCGAAAGGCGCGAGCGTACGGCTCGACGGCGGGAAGCTGACGGTCAGGGACGGTCCCTTCTCGGAAGCGAAGGAAGTGATCGGCGGCTTTACCATCATGGAGCTTCCGTCGAAGGAAGCGGCCGTCGAGGAGGCGAAGAAGTTCATGGAGCTGCACCGGAAGCTCTGGCCGGCATGGAGCGGCGAGTGCGAGATTCGCCTCATGTACGAGAACGGAGAGCACCCGCCCACGAAATGAGAGGCCCGCATGGGCGATCCGAATCGGACGCTCACAGCCGCTGAACCGGGACTGGGGACTGGGGACTCGGCCAGGGAGGAACGGCCGAGTCCCTAGTCCCCAGTCCCCAGTAGCATCCGCACCACGTCCGCACGGCCGCCGTGCTCCGCCCAGCCTAACGCGTCGCCATTGTGCTTGCTGTCACGG
>DASUGD010000285.1:0-6965 GCA_036274195.1 Gemmatimonadaceae bacterium
GGATCGCGCACGAACGGCCACCTCGGGATCCAGCGTGCGCTCGAGCGCAGCCGTAAGCGACTCGGTCGTTGGCGTCCCGGGCGCGTGCGCCGTACCGATCCCGAGGTCGTGAACGCGCCCGGCCCAGTAATGCTGGTCGTAATGCTGCGGGATGACGACCTGCGGTGCGCCGGCTCGCGCGGCCGCGGTCGTCGTGCCGGCGCCGCCGTGATGAACGACGGCGGCCACGCGTCGGAACAGCGCTTGCTGGTTCACGTTACCGATCGTTAGGCAGTCGGGCCCGTCGTCGACGGGCGACAGCTCGGCCCAGCCGCGGTACAGGATCGACCGCCGACCGAGCGCCCGGGCCGACTCGATCATCACTCGGCTCAGATCCCCAGGCGCACGCACGCTGCCGAAGCCGAAGTAGACCGGCGCCTCGCCGACGTCGAGAAACGCCTCGAGTTCCGGCGACAGCGGAGTATCGTCAGGCAGGATCCAGGCGCCGGTTTGGAAAACGGCGTCGCCAGAATCGGGCCACGGGCCTAACGTCGGATCCGCGGCCAGCCACGGCCGATCCGTGATGACGTAGCGATGCACATCGCTCACCGGCGCGAGGTCGAGCGATGCACGACGCGAGTTGATCAATGATCCCCAGCTGTCGTTCCACCGTCGTGCGTCTTCAGCCCAGAGCTCGGAGTAGTCGGCTATAGCCGGCGCCGGCGTGTCACCTAACGCGCCAAGCACGGGCGGCGCGTGGCGTGGCGACGGGAGCACTGCCGGGCAGTAGGCCGCGAAGACGTACGGAATCCCCATCCGCTCGGCCACGGACGGCGCTGCGACCTGGAGCGCGGTCGCGCCCACAATCACGTCGTATCCCTCAGCCGCCGCGGTGATCGTCTCGAATTGGGCGGCGACGGTGCCTTCGATCATCTGGCGTCGGAACTCCGGCGGGATCGGCGCCGCCGGCCCCGCCACCTTGGGCTTCGCCGTCGAGCGCAGCTCGGGCCCGATCGATATGACAGGCATGCCCAACCCTTCGATCCACTCCCGGAAATCAGGGGGCACACACAGGCGAACGTCCTGGCCGAGCGCCTTCAACTCCGCCGCCAACGCAACGAGCGGCTGCACATCGCCACGGGACCCGATCGTCGAGAGAAGTACGCGCATCGAAGTTCTCCGATTTTGATGGGCGCATAGTCTGTGTTGGCACCCGGGGCTTGCGGCAAGCCTCCGGTCGTGCGATACCATGACATAGGCGATGGGGGCCGCCTTGACGCACCCGTTAGTGTCTGACTAAGGTCAGACAATGCAGCCCGAGCACATTGCCCAGGTCCGCCGCTTCAACCGCCTCGTCACCCAGCGGGCAGGCGCCCTGGATGACCACTTCCTTGGTCGCGATCGCCCGCTTGGCGAGTCGCGCGTCCTGTTCGAGATCGGGCCGCAAGGTGCCGATCTCCGGGACCTCAGATCCCGTCTGGGCCTCGATTCCGGGTATCTGAGCCGGATCGTGCAGTCACTCACCGTAGCGGGTCTCGTCGAACTGCGCCCCGGGCCGCTCGACGAGCGGGTGCGAACGGCGTATCTCACCCGCGCCGGACTCGCCGAGGTCGAGGAGATGAACCGCCGGTCCGACGACGCGGCCGAGTCGATCCTCACCCCACTTGGCGAATCGCAGCGCCAGCGTCTCGTCGATGCCATGGCCGAGGTGCACCGCCTGCTCCAGGCGTCGGGTGTTCGGATCGAGCGCGTCGATCCCATGACCGCGTCAGCCCGCTGGTGCGTGCAGCAGTACTTCGCGGAGCTGGCGAGTCGCTTCGCGGAGGGGTTCGACCCGGCGCAGAGCATTCCGGCCGACGATGCCGAGCTGCGGCCGCCGTTAGGCACGTTCCTCATGGCAACCGCGGATGGCGAGCCGGTGGCGTGTGGCGCGGTGAAGCTGATCGCCGCGCGCGTCGGGTCGCTCAAACGGATGTGGGTCGCCGAGTCGGCGCGAGGCACCGGGTTGGGTCGGCGGATGCTGCTCGCGCTGGAGGCCGAGGCGCGGGAGCTCGGGGTGAGGACGCTTCGGCTCGAGACGAATCGCGCGCTGGCGGAAGCGATCAGTCTCTATCGGCGCTCGGGGTATGCCGAAGTCCCGGCGTTCAACGCCGACCCGTACGCCGATTTCTGGTTCGAGAAGAAGCTGGGCCGAAGGCCGGCACGTTAGGCACTGCACGACGCACCGCCGCGGAACGATGCTGCTCACCCATCCGCGAGCCCGTGCCCTTGGCATGTTGTGCGGTGTCGTTGGCGTGAGTGCCGCACCTGTTGGTCTGTCGGTCGTGCGACCGCCGCCATCTCCAACCCGGCAGTCTCAAGGTGAAAACCGGCGATGCGGTTCGCCAACGCCAGGTGCTCGGCACCATCGGCAATTCGGGGAACTCCGACGGGCCGCACCTGCACTTCCACGTGACCGAGGCGACCGACAGCACAGCGGCGGCGTTGCGCAGTGAGGCGGTGCCGTTCGTGCTCGATTCGTTCACAGTCGTCGCTCACGCCCCGAGCGAGTCGCCCAGCACGCCCGACTGACTCCTCTCGGTTTGTGCCGCGCGGCGCTGCCGTGGAGGGCGACGTCATCAGGATGCGGAGCGAGTAACGACGTCATCCAATCCCCCACGGATCGTCGGATCAACTCCTACAGACAAACGCGATGAACCGCCCACTATGAGGTGCCTCCCGAGTGGAGGTTCGCGATGTCGCGCAGATCGGCTCGAGCCAGCCGCAAGGGAGGCATGCCTCCATGAGACACACGCGCATCATCGTCGATCACTACGGCGGACCGGATGAGCTCAGGGCGGTGGAAGAGGAATGCCCCGAGCCAAAGCATGGCGAAGTACGAGTGAGAGTGTTGGCGGCAGGCGTTTCGCTGCCTGACGTGATGATGCGCGAAGGCATTCATCCCGAGACACCGCCAGTGCCCTTCACGCCGGGATGGGACCTCGTGGGCACGGTAGACCGCCTCGGCGACGGCGTCTCCGGAATCGACGTCGGGCAGATCGTTGCCGCGCTGCCAATCCGCGGGGCGTACACGGAGTTCATTTGCCTGCCGCAGCGTGAGCTGGTGCCCGTGCCGCCCGGGTTGGACGCGGCCGAAGCGGTCAGCCTCGTGTTGAACTACATCACGGCCTACCAGATGCTGCATCGGACCGCCAAGGTCAGGCCAGGCCAGCGCGTTTTGATCCATGGTGCGTCAGGCGGTGTCGGCACGGCGCTCCTGCAGCTTGGGCGCCTCGCCGAGCTGGAGATGTACGGCACGTGTTCATCCCACGGAGCGTCGGCGGTGTCCGACCTGGGCGCCACACCGATCGACTACCAGCATCAAGACTTCGTGACGGAGATTCATCGCCTAACGAGCGATGGCGTCGATGTCGTCTTCGACGGGATCGGCGGCACCCACATCTGGCGTTCGCGGAAGGCCCTCCGACGTGGCGGCAAGGTAGTGGCGTACGGCCTCACCGGCTCGTTGCGTGGCGGACGATTGGCCTCGGGTCGCTCGGGAAGTCGCCATCGCTTCCGTGCACTCGCGATCTTCGGAGTCTACATCGCCGGCGGTTGGCTGCTGCCCGGCCAGAAGCGCGTGGTACCCTACAGCATCCAGTGGCTCAAGCGGCTGAAACCGGCGCTGTTTCGGGAGGATCTGATCGTGCTGTTCGACCTCCTGCAGCAGCACGAGATCTGGCCGCTCGTCGCGCAGCGTTTCCCGCTCGCCGAGGCGCGACGGGCGCACGAGCTGCTCGGGAGCGGGAGTGTGACTGGCAAGATCGTGCTCGTCGGCTGACAACGCTTGGGCCGGTGTTCAGCGGGTATTTTTCGCTTCGTCCCTGCGCACAACGCCCTGCAGTCGAGTAGCGTATCAGAGTGATGGCCCCGCACGGCCCACCCGCACCGTAACCCCGCATCACGTGAACGCTTTTCGCCGTCCCGTTTTTGTTGTTGCGCTCGCCTTGCTCGTGTCGCTGCTCACCCGGCCGGTGATGGTGCAGGCACAGGAACACTCGATGGCGGGGATGAACCACATCATGGTTCCCGAAGGCGCCGCGTATACGGTCGCCGACGTCGAGTTCATGCAGGGAATGATCGCGCACCACGCGCAGGCCATCTATATGTCGCGCCTGGCCCAGTCGCACCGCGCGAATCCCAAGCTGCTCAAGCTCGCGACCAAGATCGACCAATCGCAGGTGGCGGAGATCCGCATCATGCAGCAGTGGCTCCGCAGTAATGGCCAGGTCGCACCAGATACATCGTCGTGGCGGACCATGCGCATGGCCGGCATGCTGACCGATGACCAGATCAAGGCGCTCACGGACGCCAAGGGAGTCGAGTTCGACCGCGCGTACCTCGAGTACATGATCCAGCACCACGAGGGCGCCCTGCAGATGGTGAAGGACCTCTTCGCCAAGCCACGCGCCGGTCAGGAAGTCGACGTCAACGTGTTCGCGAATGACGTCGTGACGGTGCAGACCGCCGAGATCGGCGCGATGCGCCAGATGTTGTCCCAGCTGTCGGACAAGTAGCCGACAGGTCACGAGAAAACCAACCCGGAGTTTTACCACATGCCCTTCGCCCGCAGGGCGTTCGCGTTTGTCGCGCCCCTCGTCATTCCGTCGCTGCTCGCGGCGCAGACTTATCCCAGCAAGACGGATCCGCGCAGCAATCTCAAGCCGGGCCGCCTCGACGCCGGCACCGCCGCGAGCGGGATGCGTCTCGTCTCCTTCTCCGAGAAGCCCGCGCAATTCGACACCGCGCGCGGCCTGACGTTCATCAACTCCGACCTCGCGTTCGGCGGCAACTATGTCTATCAGGGGAACTTCGCCGGCTTCACGATCTGGGACGTGAGCGACCCGGCGAAGCCGAAGGTCGTCTCGGCCGTTTCGTGCATCACGTCGCAGGGCGACCCGTCGATCTACGGCAACCTGCTCTTCCTCTCCGCCGAGGGCGGTGGCAATCGCAACGACTGCGCGAAGGGTGGCGTGACGGACCCCAAGGACCACATGGCGGGCGTCCGCATTTACGACGTGTCGAATCCGGCGGAGCCTCGGCTCGTGAAGAACGTGCAGACCTGCAAGGGGTCGCACACGCACACGATCGTGCCGAGCTACAAGGACAAGGACATCATCTACATCTACGTGTCCGGCAACCAGGCCGCGCGTCCGGAGACGGAGCTCGCGGGCTGCAAGAACGGAACGGATGCGGCGGACACGACGAACTCGCTGTTCCGGCTCGACGTCATCAAGGTGGATCTCAAGCACCCGGAGAAGGCCGAGGTGATAACGGGTGCGCGGATCTTCACGGGTCTCGACGCAGCGCCGCGCGCGGCAAGCCGGCCGGCCCGTCCGCCGCGTCGTCAGGGTGCCGACTCGACGCAGCCCGCGCCGCCGCCACCTCCTCCGACGGGTCCGCGGAACTGTCACGACGTGACGGCGTATCCGGCCGCGAAGCTTCTCGCGGGTGCGTGCGCGAGCTATGGATTGCTCGTGGACATCTCGAACCCCGAGAAGCCGGTGCGTCTCGATGCGCGCAGCGACACGAACTTCTCGCTGTGGCACACGGCGGTCTTCAGCAACGATGGCAAGAAGGTCGTGTTCACGGATGAATGGGGCGGCGGCACGTCCCCGATGTGTCAGGCGAACTCGATGATGGAGATGGGCGGCAACACGATCCTCACGATCGACCCGAAGAAGAAGTACACGCAGCACGCGTACTACAAGATCAACACGGCGCAGTCGGCCGAAGAGAACTGCGTGTCGCATAACGGCGGACTCATTCCGGTGCCGGGCCGCGACATCATGGTGCAGGGGTGGTATCAGGGTGGCGTGAGTGTCATGGACTTCACGAACGCCGACAAGCCGACGGAGCTCGCGTACTTCGATCGCGGGCCGATCGATCCGCCGGCGGGTGCGGACGTTCCGGCGGCGAACGCGCAGTCGGGTGGCGGCCGCAGCTTGCGCAACGCGATCGGCGGCTCGTGGGGCGCGTACTACTGGAATGGCATGATCTACTCGTCGGAGCTGGATCGCGGGTTCGACGTGCTGGAGCTGCAGCCGACGGATCAGCTCTCGAAGAACGAGATCGAGGCGGCGAAGCTTGTGAAGTTCGAGCAGTACAACCCGCAGAGCCAGCCGAAGATCGTGTGGCCGGCGGCGTTCCCGGTCGTCAGGTCGTACCTCGATCAGCTCGTGCGCTGGCAGGGCCTTTCGTCGGAGCGGACGACGGCGATCGGCAGCGCGCTGGATGCGGCGGAGAAGCAGGAGGGTAAGGCTCGCCGCGATGCGCTGAATGCGTTGGCAAAGCAGGTGGACAAGGATGTGTCGGGCGCGAAGGATCCGGAGCGTGTGAAGCTCATGTCGGCCGCGATCAAGGATCTCGCGAAGGCGACGAAGTAGTTCGCACGGTGAGGTGATGTTGGCCGGCGCTGCGACGACGTGGTCGCGGCGCCCGCTTTTTTTTGGGGCTGTGGGAAGGATGAACTGCCGGGGACGGGGGACGGGCGACGGCTGAACGGCGCTCGAATGATGCGTGTCGTTATGTTGGCGTTCTTCGTGTCGTGGACGGGTGCGCGATCGCTGGGGCGTGTTGTGGTGTTGGGGCCGGGGAGGTGTACGTGGGCGATGCTCGGCGCGCCGCACCCCTATGTAGTAGATATTCCTGCGCCGCTTCGCAGGATATAGACATGTGTTGCAGGGCCCGTAGACTTCAACTCGAGGTCACGGCGTCACTTGCTCGCGGCGGCCTTAGGCGCACGCGGAGATTTCCTGCGGGCGCCCACAGGACTTCGTCTCGCTCACCGTGTAACGTGCCGATTGAAATGGCGTTGAACTAAACCGCTGCGCGGTAGTGATGTGGGGACCGTCCTTGGTTCGGGGGCGGTCCCTTTTGTTTGGTGGGCGGGAGCCTAACGTGAGAGCATCCTCGCAGTCGAGTTGTCTCTCTCACGCGGAGGTCCC
>DASUGD010000286.1:0-5363 GCA_036274195.1 Gemmatimonadaceae bacterium
CGCCGCCTAACAAGACACCTACGCGGCGGAGGGACTCGCGGCGCGAAATCTCACCGGCGAGCGACTTGGCAAGGGCGTCTAACGAGCGGTCCATGGAAGCCACTCCTAGCGTCGGCGGACACCTTCAGCGGGCCCACTTTCGCCTTTCGATGGGACTTTTTTTGCTTAGCGGCCGCCAATGTTAGGCAGCCCCACCAATGTTAGGCAATCCCCGCAAATGTTAGGAAATTACCGACACGCGCGCTGCCCACGTTCTGACGCTGGCGAGCGTGCGCAAACGTGGGTTCCTCGGCTGGCAGGCGACCAAGGCAATAGTGAGGACGGACGCAACTTGCGCGTTTCACTCGAAGGTGTGCGGTGGCGGAGTACACCGCGGTCGTGCGACGCACGGTCTCGCTCTGTCCGCGAAGGTGTGGCGCTCGCTCCACGCGTGCCGGACCTGTCACGAGGTCGGAGAGCGATCGGTCTACAAAAAAATCGGCCAGCGCTGACGCTGGCCGGAATGAAATACGCTGTGATTCATTGACTTAACAGAGAGCCAGCGGTCGGGATTGAACCGACGACCGCGCCAAGCCCAGAACCCAGTTGTAGGGCGGAAAGGTTGACAACACTTGCAGTTGTGCGGGCGAATCGTTGACAAGAATGGGCCGGAATCCCGGAAATCGGGGACTCAAACCGTAACCAAACCGTAACCAGCCGCGCCGCCTTCTCGAGCGCCAGCCAGGTGTTCAATCCGGCGTAACGCCCTTCCCTTCGCGTCCGGTGTCTCCGGGCAGGCAGGCGGCGGTGGCTTCTAGGAACGTAGGGGTGCGGTTGCCCGATAACCGCATTGCCGGTCCGTTGGGACGGACAAGTCGGCGTGCCGGCGGCCATTCGTGATCTCGCTAGCTGGCCTCGAATCCGGGTAGTATGGCCCGGGCGATCCAGTGCACATCGGTCGGCTCTAGACCGTCAACAGTCAGCGGCCAGATGGACTGGTACGTTCCGAACCGGAATCTCGACGAGTAAAGCGGGAATGCGGCGCGAAGGACGACCCCGCGCAAATACTCGTTTCGCCGTCGGCGTAGCGCGGCGCGGTGCTCGGTATTGATGAAATGGAGCACATGGCCACCGACCGTTTGATCGGCTCGTCGCCAGTCCAGAACGAGTTCGTAATTGGGGTCGAGGATCCTGGTGATCTCGAGAAACACGAACCCAGCCGCTGCGCCAACCGGATCTGGCGAGCCGCCCTTCGAAGGTTCGTCTCGACCATCCCCGAGTTCGACACCCTCTTCGCCGCGATGGATAACCACTCGCCACCGAGCTCCACCAGCACGTCGGGCTCGGCCAACCGCACGGACAACCCCGCTCGGCGAGCGATCGCCGCGATGAACAGCTCGAACTCGCGATCGCGCGTGCGCGCGTCTGGTCGGTCGACCTCGGGGTGAAAGTTGCCGCGAATCAGATCGCGCAGGCCGTCCTCGCTTACGTCGGCCAGGAGCTGCTCCACGATCATGATGAACATTCGCGAATCGACGAGTGCCCGAAGGCAATCGCGGTTGGGATGGTCCCAACTCCGCCGCCGCAGACTCGGAACCATTTGCTCCAGAATCGCGCGCCCGCCGAGTCGTCCGAATCGTTCGAGCGGTTCCTGCCATCTCCCAACTCGGGAAGACGGAGAAACGGCCACGCGAGCGGAGGCTCGTTCGATGGCGTTCCGGAGCCTGTGGGCAATGACACTGCTGGAGTGCGAGCGCTCGAACTCGTCGTACGGGATGCGATGTACGTTGCCTGCTGGCATTTTGGAGACTCCCAGCCGGGTTGAGCGGCGGCATCCGAAATGTAGGCCGGTGCCAACGAGAATGCCCACCGGCGCGGCGGTCGTTCGGCGTTAGGCGGGTTACGTTAGGTCGGGTGGACCAAATCGATCGCCCACAGCGCGACTTCGGTGGAGTCGACCGGCGGCCCGAGGAGGAGCTAATCCGTCGGATTCGCCGCCGACTCGCACACGCGGATGCGCGCCACGGCAATCGCCGCGTGGGCGGTGACGATCACCCTCGCCTCGTTGCCGAGCTTCGACCGGATAAATTCGACGCGTCCGAGTCGCGGGTAGCCGCGAGGCTCGCGACGTCGTGGCGAGTCCAACGCGGCCGTTCCGTGTGCGCGGCCCCCGGACGCTCCTACAGAGCGTGATACCAGCTGCGGCCTGACGGCCAATTCTTGTACTTCGTGGGGAACAGAATTCCTCGGTCCTTCGCGTGCGCGATGATTTCACGGCGCGGATAGCCGGTGTGGTCGCCCGCCGCCATAGCGAGCGTGTAGACATAGAAGTCGGCAAGCTGCAGCAAGCGGCTATGATGTGATCGCGTATGGTGGATCGTGTCGACGATGTTGTGAATGTCCTTCCCGAAGGCATACCGGGTGCCGTTCGCCCTGTATGAACTGAGACTCGTGACGTTCGTGCCGGCTAGCTCCCTGTCCTCGTCGGCGATGAGAAGCGCAATCGACCCGCACTCGCGCATGTAATCGTCGACCTTCTCAACGAGAAACATGAAGGCCTTGTCCTTGTAGTCAGACGCGATCATTCGCTCGGGTTCGATGCGGATCTCTATTCGCCCGACATCGCTCGCCGACGCTATTACATCCAGCAGGTCGTTGAACAGATCGACACGTTCCTGCATCGGTCTGCCCTTGTACGATCCCTTTCCCTAGAGACCGTGCTTGGCATGAAACTCGTTACTCAGGTCCAGTACCGACGTGCCAAAGTAGCGCTCCGCGATCGCGTGTAAGGCGCGGTCGATTGCTTGAATCGCCGAATTCGGAAATGCGAGCGCGCACAGCCAGTGGTATTTCTGCGTAGACGGGTCGTACTTGACTTTCGTCGATGTATACGAGGTGCATTCACGAGTCCT
The DNA here is from genome assembly GCA_036274195.1 of Gemmatimonadaceae bacterium. Lineage (GTDB taxonomy): Bacteria > Gemmatimonadota > Gemmatimonadetes > Gemmatimonadales > Gemmatimonadaceae > JAJKIV01. The sequence continues at coordinate 2,892 of DASUGD010000286.1, forward strand.
GTCGCGAGCGAGGAGCGCGTTAGGCCACGCGGCGGTCAGGTTGCCGGCGACGAGACCGGTGCTTGCTTCGGCGGATGCAGCGCGTCCAGCACCGACATAAACGCCGCCAGGGCTTGTTGGACCAGCCCCTGCACCGTCGGGTGTTCGTCGATGAGGACGAAGAACGTCAGGAGCGCGAACACGTTCGCCCGATGCCGGGCAATCTCTGTATCCACGGACCCTACGTACCGGGGCAGACCCTTCTCGCTCGCGTAGAGCAAGGTGTTGCGCTTGTTCGTGCGGTCGGCCAGCACCTGTTTCAGCCGATCGAGGCCCGCTCCGCCGACCAGCTCCAGCATTTTGGGCAGGATGTCGGGCACCTGGCCCTCGACGTCCGCCGTGGCATGCAGCGGGGGCTGTGGGTGAAGCGCCAGTGGCGTCCCGTCATCGGCGGTAGTGAGGAACCTAACGCGAAATTGGAAAGCCCCATCCACCTCTTCGTACACGACGGACGCCGGCAGCGCGCCGCCGCCGAGGCGGAATGTTTCGGCGGTCGACTGTAGGAATGGGAGCACGACCGCCTTCTGGCGGTGACTGTGCCATTGGAGCCGTTTGGCGTCCGCGTAGCCGTGGCGACGGAGCGAGAGGAAGATCGCCGCGACGGCCTCCTCCTCGGCGGTGATGCAGCGAAACACGGCCATCTCGGGGTCGGTTTCGCGGATAAGCCACGCCCGTCGGAGATGGTCTATCGCGCTCGCGCACACGTTGCGCGTCAGCGGAGGCGACCGCCGGACGCGCTGCTCCAGAATGGTCTCGGGTTTGGTTAGCTCTAGGTCGCCCACGCTCGGGTGTGTTGCAGTTGTGTCGCCGACGTGAAACGGACCGCCGTCACGGGCATCTTACTGAGTCCCGCCCTCGCCGTAAGAGCGCCGTGCGTCACCACGACGCGATCCGAGATCCGACGATGCGCACGGCGATGCGATTAGGGTTGCTGTGCGTCCGGATCATCTGGCAACAACGGCCGCGATACTTCCCCGCTCCTGACGTGCTCATCGCCCCCCTTCGGCGCGCTCGCTCGGATCGCCTTGGCCATGGTGCGCCGTAGGAGCGTGAAGAACGCGCCTGGGCCTACAACCTCTCCTTCGATGACCTGCCGCAGGCTTCGGTCAACTCGGATGTCAACCACGGTATGCGCCGATGCGAGTCAGCTCGACCTCGCACCGGCAGAGGATCCACGTCCGAAGCACCGACAGGGCTCCGAGAAGGATCGCGACGATGGCGGACGCAACAATGCCGGCAATGCAAAGGTCGGTTCGCAGCATAACTGATCCCCAATGGGCTCATTTCCACGGCGGCTCGACCGGCGTGGCCGCGCGCACCATGCGCGCGAACGGTAGCCTCGGAGCTTCGCGATGCTATGGCGGGCGGCGGCCATGACGCGGAAGCAGCGTGGGAGGCGGCATGCGACCGGCGCGGAATCAAGGATTCACACCGACCCCAGGAGACGCGCGCATGTGGCTCTCAACGCGCCCGCGCCAACGTTCTACCGACCCGCTGACGACGCCTCGACGCGGATCGCGACAGGCGAGCTTTCGGCTTTGAGGTACGCTCCGACCACCCGGCCCCGTAGCGTGTAGGCTCCAGGGGCGAGCGGTCGAGCAGGACCCTGTCCACCGGCTACGTCGAGTGCCCGCGTTCCACCGGCTACATCGAGTCCCCATGCGTGACGAAAGGCGAACGCCTCGCCAGGCGCGAGCTCCCGCGTCACAGCGACTGCGGCGCAGGTCACGGGCGCAGGCGTGATGGCCGTGCCATTTTGGTCGACCACCACGAAGGCCGCTGGACAAGCGCCGCTGTTGATCGTCACAGACCGCGCGCTGCGGTTGACCGCCACCACGTTGACTTGAGCCGCATCGCCGAGCCGGAGGACGGTTCGATCCACGGTGAGCGTCACTTCCACGCCTTTGTCGGAAACAGTTGGTTCGGAGCACGCAGCGAGCGGGAGTGCGAGAGCCGCGCAGGTCAGACGTCGCAGGTTCATGATGCATCTCCTTGAGGAAGGGTTACAGGCAGAGTAATTGGCGGCACAACGGCGCGCTACCTAACGGGATTCATTTGCCGTGTTGTTTGCCGCGTAGGTTCCTCCACTGGCGGCCAATACCTTTCAGTATCCGATTCCATGCCTTATCGGACTATGCTGCGACGGCTCGCAGCCTATCGCGTTATCCTGCGAGGCCGGATACGGTACCAACTGTCGTCTGGGCACTTCGGTGTCGCCGAGCGTGAGTGAGCGTCTTTATATTGCAAGGCGTCACAGGCTTTCGCGCAGCTCGCAGCATAATGTCACAACCTAAATGGCGTTGAACTAAACCGCTGCGCGGTAGTGATGTGGGGACCGTCCTTGGTTCGGGGGCGGTCCCTTTTGTTTGGTGGGCGGGAGCCTAACGTGAGAGCATCCTCGCAGTCGAGTTGTCTCTCTCACGCGGAGGTCCC
>DASUGD010000287.1:0-16851 GCA_036274195.1 Gemmatimonadaceae bacterium
CTTCTGCACCTTCGCGCCGTCGCAGGAACCGCTCACCTCACCGCTCAGCTGCGTCGACAACGCCGTCAGCGCGTCCTTGCGCGCCGAGCCCGACGCCTTCTCGGCCGACGACAGCGCAGCGCGCGCGGCGGAGATTTGCGACGACGACAGGCACTTGCTGCGCTCGAGCTGGTCGACATACGCCCGCGCCAGCGCGAACGACGGCGGCCACACGAACTTCGGCTGACCCTGCGTGTTCAGGTAGTCCATGTGTACCGTCTTCGCCGCATCGATCTCGTTCTGCGAGATGAACTCACTCGGCGTCAGCTCGGCGATGTCGAGCCCCCGCGCAATCTCGGAGCTCACGATCGAGCCGTTGTACCAGTACACCGACCACGAACCGCCCATCGAGAACTTCGTCGAGTCGATCGGCCCACGGTCAAAGAACGCGATCTCCTTCGGATGGTCAGGGTCCGTCCAGTCGAACACCGAGATCCCACCCTGATACCAGGCCTGCACCATGACGTCGCGACCCGGAATCGGAATCAGCGACCCGTTGTGCGCGACGCAATTCTCCTTGTCCGTCTGCGGCGCCGGCAGCTTGTAGTAGCTGTGGAACTTGAGCTTGCCGTTCTCGATCGTGAAGATCGCGTCCGCACCCCATTCCTTGGGATCCGAAGCACGGCACTTCGGCGCGCCGCCGCCGCCCCACTCGTCCGAGAACAGGAGCTTCGTGCCGTCGTTGTTGAACGTCGCGGAGTGCCAGTACGAGAAGTTCGTGTCGGCCGCCGCGTCGATGCGCACCGGGTTCGCCGGGTTCTTGATGTCGAGCAAGAGACCGTAGCCGCCACACGCGCCACCAGCAAGACCGATCGCCGGGTACACCGTGATGTCGTGGCACTGGTCAGGGCCCGGGCGCGGGCCGTTCGTCGGGCCACTCGAACCCATCATCTTCGCGATCATTCCCGGAATCGCCGCGCGCAGCGCAGCGCTGTCGGCACCCGTCGGCTCCCCAGTGCCGTTCCGAGCCTTCACGATGCTGTCGAGCATGGGCTTCGTGAACTGCGGCGGCAGCACCATCTGCTGGCCACCGATGTCGGCGATGAAATCACCACGGGCCTTCGCGGCGTTGATCGCGGCGATGTCGTCAGGCGCGTCACCGTGCGACTTCGGCATGGTCAGGTTCTCGAAGATCCGTGCGCCATTCACGATCTTCGCGGCCGCCGGATTCGCGAGCGGAACCTGGATGACCTCGATGCGGAAGCGCGACGAGTTCTGATCCTGACCCGAGTCCATGCATCCCGCCAACTCTTCCGCCGGGCGGACGCCGGCCTGGCCGGAGACGTAGACGTAGACGTTGTCCTTGTCGCGCGGGTCCTCGACCACCGTGTGCGTGTGGGAGCCGCGGCACGTCTGCACGTTCGCGATGTACTTCGGGTTCGTGATGTCGGTGATGTCGAAGATGCGAATGCCGCGGAGGCGCTCCTTGCTCACGTGCTCCTTCACACCCTCGCCGCCGCAATCGAGCCGGCCGCCGTTACCCTCGCCGGACACGAACAGGAGGTTCTTGTAGACCGATACGTCGCTCTGCGACGCCGGGCAGAAGTACGCCGTCGTGAGGACGGGCTTGGCCGGGTTCGATATGTCCCAGACCTGGAAGCCATTGTAGTTCCCCTGGATCGCGTACTTCCCGGTAAACGCGAGGTCCGAGTTCGTGGACCCGACGAACTTCTCGGGCGGCCGCGTCTCGGAGACGACCTTCAGGTTCCACTGACTCTGCGCGGCATCCCAGAGGCCGGCCTTGAGACCGACGCGCGGGTCGGCCTTTGGCGTCGCACTCTGGCTCGTCTTGGGGGTCGATGAACACGCGGCTGCCGAGGCGAGCCCCGCGGCCAGCGACAGTTTGACGATATGACCTGCGGTGCGCCGCACCGACGGTCGAGTGAAACGGTACACGAGTGACATGGGCATGCCTCTGAAAGAACGGAATGAGGAAGACGAACCCTGAACCGAACGGTGAATCACTGCGATTTGTTTTGGACCATCAGGTCGAACAGCATGCGCTGCATGCGAGCGATTTCTGTCGTCTGGTCGGTGTTCACGTCGCTCGCGAGCTTGAACACGGTTTCGTCCAGCCCAGCACCGTAGGTGGCGAACAGCTCCTTGACCATCGACACGGCGCCCGAGTGGTGCTGAATCATGAGGGTGAGGAACGTCTTGTCGAAGTCGGTGCCCTTCGCGGCATCGAGTTGCTTCATCTGCTCCTCGGTGAGCATGCCGGGCATGAGCATGACGTGCTCCTCGCCGCCCATCTTCATGGTCATGCCCTTGGGGTTGGGCGTCGGGACGGGCTGGTCATGGTCGCGGAGCCACATCGACATGAGATTGATCTCGTCCGTCTGGGCGTTGATGATGCGACCGGCCAGCGTCAGAATGGAAGAGCTCGCTCCATGCGTGGGTGCCATCTTCGCCATCACGATCGCCTGCGAGTGATGGTGGATCATTCCCGACATGAAGTCGATGTCCGCCTTGGTAGCCTCGTAGCGAGTCTTGTCGGGCTTGGCGTTCGCGATGGCGGCCGAGTCGCCCTTCATGACGACCGGGTTCGGCGGCTTCGATGACTGTATGCTCTGGCGCGGCGTACTGCACGCGGCGAGCGCGGCCATGGAGAAAACGGCCGCGACGAGTTTGGGGGTCTTCGGAGTCATGCACACGGGTTCCCGGAAGGCGCCGAGCTCGGGCCTTCCAAAATGTGGTAGCACACAATAGTAGTGGCCTGCACCCCGGAGAACGAGCCGGTGGTGGGACGAATTGGCGAGCGGTCCGATCGAGGCGCAGCGATTGGACTGGTGGTTGCGCTGGCCCGGGCGATCGCGACCTTTACGGGCCATGCTCTACATGATCGTGGAACACTTTCGCGACGGGGACGCCCGACCGGTGTACCGACGATTTCGCGACAAGGGGCGCCTCGCACCCGATGGCCTGCAGTACATCGCGAGCTGGGTCACGACGGACACCCGCCACTGCTATCAGGTCATGGAGTGCGACGATCCCGCGCTCCTCGAGCAATGGATGGCGCAGTGGCGCGACATCGTCGACTTCGAGTGCAGCCCGGTCGTCACGTCGGCCGAGGCGGCGAGGGTAATGGCACCTCGGCTGTGACGGCGCGTGCCTAACGCGACGACGGCCGATCGCATCGTGAAACGGGACGTCCCGCTGCTCTCGCCGGAGCTCGCGCGACGGATCGAGCGGCTGGTGGCCCCCGAGCCCGTCGTCTCGAGCGGTCCAACGGATGCCGCGACGGTCATCGTCGTCCAGTTCGGTCGCACGATCGCGGCCAAAGCGAAAGGCGGCCGGCCATCGAACAAGGTGTTCTGCTTCGGCCCCGACGATCTACCACGGCTCGATGACATTCTCGCGTTTTACGCGTCCGATGGTCTCGAGCCCGAGTTCTACCTCACGCCCATCGGATTTTCGCGTGCGGTTGGCGCGGCACTTTCGGCGGCCGGGTTCGCGCAGTTCGACTTCCAGCAGGCGATCCTGTACGGGGTGCCCTCGAGCGACCTGACGTCGCCGCCGAGACACATCACGATCGAACGCGTAACGGCCGAGAACCTCGAAGACTATCTGAGCACGATGGCGGACGGCTTCGAGATGCCGCCGGAGTGGCGCGACGCCGCGGTGGACGATGGTCGACGGCGTTTTCGCGGCGACGAACAGTGGTTTCTCGCGCGCATTGGCGGCGAGCCGGCAGCCGTGGCGACTCTCCGCGTTCGCGACGGCGTCGCGAGCCTCGGCGGCGGCGCCACGGTTCCCGGTCACCGCCGGAAGGGCTGCCACCTCGCGCTCGTGCGGCACCGGTTGGATGTCGCGTACTTGTTAGGCTGCACGCTCGTCATCGGTGGCGCGAACTATGGATCCGGGAGCTTCCGGAACCAGCTCCGCGCCGGGCTTCGCCTGGCGTACGTCGAGAGCGGGTGGCGGAGGACGGGCGCGAAATGAGCGCGGTGGAAGAGCGGCTCCCGACCTCGGGCTCACTCTTCCACCGCCGAAGCTCGGTACAGCGGTTCAGCTGGACATGGTAGTGAGGCTTCGCAGCAGTTGGCTCGTCATCACTCACACTTTGGCCGATCATGACCGTACCTGTTCGCCTCGCACTCCTCGCTGCCGCCATGCTCGGATCGTACGCCATCGGACGCGTCGCCCCGCAACACTCACGCGAGGCAGCGGCGGTCCGATCGGCCCGCGCACAGCAGAACACCGCCATCGCGGCACGCGATTTCGACAAGGTGGCATCGTTCTGGACGGAAGACATCGTCATCCGGTCCGGGCTCGGACGCATCGTGCAGGGCCGCGCCAACTATCGCACGGCATTCGCCGCCGATACCGAGACGGTCTTTCGCCGCGAGCCGGACCGCGTGGATGTCAGCGACAACGAGCGCTGGCCTCTCGCGTTCGAGTCCGGCACGTGGACCGGCCGCGCGGCGGCGGGCGGTCGACCGCTCGTCCGCGGCCGCTACGCCGCCCAGTGGATCAAGCGTGACGGTCGCTGGCTCATCCGCGCCGAGGTGTTCGTCGCGTTAGGCTGTGCTGGCCCGGGCTGTACCCGGCCTCTGGCCGTACAATAGACCCCGACACCTGAGGCAGCCCGAGTGGCCCTCCGCCGCCGCCGATCGTCCTTTCCACGAGCTCGATCGCGCACACGGTGAGGTGACCACGTGACCAAACTGCTGGGATTCGTCGGCGCCACTGTCGGTGGCTATGCGGGGTGGGCGGTCGGCGCCGCGGCCGGACCGTTCACCGCATTCGTCGTCAGCATGGTCGGTACCGGTTTCGGGATGTATTGGGGACGCCGATTGGCACAGCACTTCGGAGCCTGAGAACGAGCCCGACTTCCCTCCTTCTGTGCCGCATCGTATGCTGAGTCATGCGCGGGCTGCCGAAGCGGGAGCGGGCCTTCACGAAGTTCGTTCCGACACCACCACCAGGTGACGCGTGCGACTGCATCTGCCATCGGGCGCCGCTCGCCGTGCTGCATCCGGCCCCGTGCTGCGTCTCGTGCCCCAGCTGTGGGCGAAAGGTCGCCTCCGCACGCCTAGCGGCACATGTTGCTGCGCACAACCGTCCATTGCCCGAGCGAACACGCGGCTGACGGCGCCAGGCTGCCACCACGCCACCCGAGACGCCGACGGCTCACGCGGCCCGGCCGGCGCACGACCATGGCGCGCGGGCGATCCAGCCAACAATATGACGGGTGACCGCCTGGACGTCCGGCGGAACGACCGGGCGAGTCGCATTCCGGTTCACGGTCATGGGCTTTCTCCAGGACGCCTTTCGGAACGCCGTCCTGTTCGGCCAGGAAGCGCTGACGGGTGGCAACGTCTGGATCCTCATGCTGATCCTGATCTTTGCGATCGGCGTGGTGGCGGCTCTTCGCGGCAAGCTGACGGAGAGCTGGATCTGGATACCGATGCTCGCGCTCGCGATGTGGTACGCGGTGTATCGCTGGCTCGAGCTTCGTGCGTGAGTTGACGTCGTCGTCCGGGCTCCGGTCGAAGTGGCTCGAACAGTTGCTCTCGACCACCCCGTCCGATCGTCCCCGCGCGGAAGCGGCCGTACGCCGTCTCTATTCGGCGGCGGGCCTGCGGGAGCCGCACCACGTGGTCTGGTTCGAGTCCCCGTTCGGCGCGTCCTGGTTGGTCGCGCTGCTCATCGCGCCGTATCACCAGCTGTGGTCCCAGCGGCTGTCGTCGGGAGCGTCCCGCAGCGATCGCGAGCAGCTCGACCGCGCCCGGTCGGCGTTAGGCAGCGCGCTCGGCCTCGCTGACCCGAAGGCGGCGCTCGCAGCCGCAGGCGCCCCGCTCGGCCAGCACCTGCAGTTTCCGCCGGTGCCGTCGCGGATGCTGACGACCACGTTCCTCACGGCGCGCTACACCCTGTCCGACGACGTCACGAGCCTGTTCACGCAGCACGGCGAGGACGACGACCTCGCCCGCGCCGAGATGTACTACTGGGGCAGCAACCGGGGCGCCCTGGTGAGTGCGCTGCACTGCCCCACAACCGATCGGCTGATCGGCAACTCGTTTTTCGGGGACTATTCGTTCTCCACGATGGCCGACGACGAGCGCCGAGTCGGCGATCGGGAGCCCCCAGGACTCCTGGCTGCGGCGTGGGAGGTCGCGCGCTCATCAGGCATGTGGTGGCCGTTCGAGGGCGTCGCGGTCATGACCGATCGGCCGGCCGAGCTTCACGTGAATCAGAAGTATCTGCTGCACCGTTCGGACGGCCCCGCAGCCGTGTACCGCGATGGATGGACCGCATACGCGTGGAACGGGAAGGCGGTCCCGGAAAAGTGGATCATGCACCCGGAGGCGGTCCCGCCGCGCGAGTACAAGGGCTTCGACCCGACGTTCGCTCAGCACGTGAAAGCGAGGGCGGCAACGACGACCGTCAAGCCGAAGAAGCGCGGGAAGCCGGACGCCATCCTGAACACCGCGCTGCCTGTCGACGCCCACGCGCGGATCGAGCACCTCCGCGCACACGCGGGCGGGAAGCTCCCCCTGTACGATCGCTATCAGGCTGGCGCCCACCGCGACGTGTGGCGGGAGCTCGTGTCGTTAGGCGCGAGCGTGCGCGAGCCCGCTTACGCCGCCGATGCGCTCGCCGTCGCGTTCGAGACCATGCGCCGGGTGCAGTCGAACGTGCGCACCGTGGTCCACCACCTGACGGCCATGCGCTACCGCTTTGGCGTGCCCGGTCAGCGGCAGGAGACAGGGCGCGGGCACACGCCGCCCGCCGGAGACATTCATCGGCAGATCGCGAAGTTCGAGCGCGAGCACGGCGTGCTGCCGCTCGCGCTGCGCACGTTCTACGAGATCGTGGGCGAGGTGGACCTCGTCGGCAGCCACCCGACACTCGCTCCGGCGACCGGCGCGGTCGCCCCGGATCCGCTGGTCGTGTTCGGGCTGAACGAAGGGGCGGTCGACGATGCGGACGACGAAGAAGGCGGACCCTCGGCGATCACCATCGCGCCCGACGACCTCCACAAGGCCAATACGAGTGGCGGCGCCCCGTACGAGATGGCCATCCCCGACCTCCGTGCGGACGGCGAGCTCCTGAACGAGCGACATCACCTGTTCTTCATCGACTACCTCCGCCTGGCCTTCCGGTTCGGTGGGTTCCCGGGCTACGATGGAGCGGCGGAGGTGCCGGCGGAAATCTCGATCTTGCAGAGCGGGCTGTTGGAATTCTGAGCTCAGGATACCGATGCGCGAAGCCACACGCTTGGATTGTCGCTGTGGCTGTCTGTGGTCCGGTTCTCGGTGCGAGTCGAGTAGCGTTAGGTGGTGGCCGTCGCGTACTCCGCGGTGTTGGAGCCCATGCGAGTTCGCCCCGCGATGACGTCCGCGACGTGATTCGCGTCGCGGCCCACGCCGTGGATCATCGTCGACGACATGGCGTACAGGAAATGCAGCCCCACGAAATACAGACCGGGCTCGTACCGCACCACGCCTCGGTCGTGACGCGGCTCGCCACTGTCGTCGAACACGGGCAGCTCGATCCACGAAAACCCGGGCTCGAAGCCAGTGGACCAGATGACGTTCGCGACGTCGAGCACGCGACCATTCTCGAGCAGCGGCTTCCCTTCCTTGGCTCCCGCGGTTCGAGCGACGCGCTGCACGCCGGCCTCGGCCAGCACGTCCGGCGTGGCGCGAATGAGCGGTGCCGTCGCGTGGGCCAGCATCTTCGGGCGCACCCTCCGGCCGATCGGCGTGTCGATGGTCATCACGCGGTGGAACACGAACCGGAGCATGACCCGCGTCAGGACCGCGCGCGGGAGACCGCCGAACCGAAACGGAATGCGACCCACGTCCCTGCCCGACACCCACGTCGCGTGACCTCCACGCACGGTCTCGAGCGCGAGCTCCGCCCCCGAGTTGCCTGCGCCGACGATCAATACTCCGCCCGGCTGCAGCTGCGTGAGGTTCCGGTACTCACTCGAGTGGAACTGAACGATCGAGGGATCGAGATCCGTCGCGAACTCCGGAAGCCTGGGCCGCTGGAACGTCGCCATCGCCACCACGACGTGCCTGGCCTCGTAGCGTCCAGCGTCGGTGACGACGAGATAGCGATCGCCATCGCGCGTCAGGCTCGTGACCGTCTGACCCGTGCGGACGGGCAGCCGGAAGTGCGACGCGTACGAGGCGAAGTAGTCGCCCATCTCGTCCTTCGTCGGGAAGTAGTCCGGTGCCGACGGGAAGGGCATGCCGTCGAGAGAGTCGTAGCGAGCCGGCGTGAAGAGTCGGAGCGAGTCCCACCGCATCCGCCAGCTGTCGCCGACTCGCTCGTTGGCCTCGAGGATCAGGAACTGCCGTCCTCGACGAGCCAGGTGATAGCCAACCGACAATCCCGCTTGCCCGGCGCCGATGATGATCGTCTCGACCCGCTCGGGCTCATATGATCCGCGCATATCCTGCCTCCGTTGCCTGTGCCTTGGTCGGCGTCCGACCATGGACAGCACGGTAAGCCCTTCCACCCTGGCGCGCTTCGGGCAAAGTACCTAGCTCGTGGAGGCTGGCACGTGGGTAGTTCTATGTAGGGACTGGGGACTGGGGACTCGGCTCCTCGGGCCATTGCCCGCCTCGGTCAGTTCGGAGGGTCGCGATAGAGCGCGCGTAGGAGCTTCGTCAGCATCCTGCCGATCGATCGGATCAGCTCGAATGCCTTAGCGCATTCGGCCTCACTGAGGTACCTGCAGCGAATTGCCACATACAGAATCGACTCTACCTCACCGACAACGCGGCGCGGGAGAGCTGGTTCGCCATCGCGAAGCGGCGGTTGCGGATCAGCTTTTCCGACAAATCATCGACTGTCGCGGCGAGCTCAACGCCGAGCTTCCAGACATCGAGATCCTTATAGCTTTGTAGGGACACGGGCACTCGGCCAGCGGTTGGGTTCAGGCGGCTACGGTAGGCCCGGTTTCGTCTCTGCACGGCATCACGCCGCTGCGCTGGTGTGCAAGCCTTTGCGTCCCGGCCGAGTCCCCAGTCCCTAGTCCCCAGTCCCCAGTAGTCGGTTGCGGTACGCATACGCCGTCGCCGCCGCGCGCGACGTCAGGCCGAGCTTCGTGAAGATGTTCGCCACGTGGCGTGCAACGGTCTTCTCGCTCAGCCCCAGCGCATCCGCGATCGCGCGGTTCGTCTTTCCCGTCGCAACCAGACCCAGCACCTCGAGCTCGCGCGCCGTGAGCCGCGTCAGGGCGCGCGGCGACTCACGTCGCGCCGACTGCTCCAGTTTCGCGACATCGTTCGACGCGCCCAGCCGCTCGAACGTCCCGCGTGCGGCGTCGAACTCGAGCGCCGCGGTGTCCTCGTCCCGGAGCGCCCGGGAGGCAAGCGCGATCAGCACTCTCGTCCGTGCTTCGTCATACGGGGCATCGAGGTCACGCCAGATCTCTCGTGCATTCTGCAGCGCCACCAGAGCACTCTCCGCATTTCCTTCGGCCAGGTCCACGGCGCCAGTGCAGTAGGCGGCGGTCGCTCGCAGGAACGGTGCGTCCAGCGATTCGGCAATCTCCTCGAGCTCGCGCGCGGCGCCGCGAGCGGATTCCGTGTCGTTCACGGCGAGCAGGATCTCCACGAACGCGCCGAGCATGCGGGACCTAACGACGGGTGAATGCGCCCGGTCGACCGCCAGGCGAATGGAGCCGAGGGCGGCCTTGGTGTCGCCTTGCGCGAGCCGCAACAGCGCGAGACCGGGCTGCGGCTTTCGCCCCAGCTCGCCTGCCTGGCGATAGGACGCCTCCGCCTTATCGAGCTCACCACGCAGACGTTGGAGCTCGCCGCGCTGATAAAACGCGCGTCCTGCCGCCGGCCTCGGTGGCGGGACCAGGAGCCGATCGCACGCACGCTCCGCTTCCCCCAGCGCGTCCGCCCATGACCCCTGAAGCTGCAGGATCTCGGCACGATGGATGAGACACATTCCGCGATACGGAACGTGATCGGGCTGCGCTTCGCACCACTTCTCCAGGGCGGCGGTCCACTCCACCGCGCGCCGCAGATCGAAGATCTCCGAGCAGGCGTCGATGACGCTGCAGTAGATGTCGCCCATGCTCATCGGCATCAGCTCGCCCGACGTCACGGCGACCATGACTTCATCGAGCAGCGCGACGCCGTCGGCCAGGCGGCCCATCTTGATCAACGTTCGACCCTGTCCCTGACGTCCGAAAGCGATCAGATCGCCGTCACCGTAGCGCTGACCGGCCGCTTCGGCCTGGCTGAACAGCTCGTGCGAGCGCGCGAACTCTCCGGCCATCGCCGCGCGGAAAGCGTCGGGCAAAAGGAGGTAGCCACGAACGACGCTGTCCGCCTCGGCGTCGTCGAGCACGCGGCGCGCGCGCGCGAGCCATCCGCTGCCGTGCGCGATCTGGCCGCGGAAGGCGAGGCCGTATCCGATGCGAAACGCGCAGCGTGCGGCCTGCTCGACGGCGCCGCACGCCAGGAACTCGTGATGCGCCCTGGCCCAGATGTCGGCGCTCTCCGACTCGTTGCCGATCATGAGCGCGCAGGTGGCCAGGCGGTCGAGGTCATCCGGACCCAATGGCTCTTCGCGGTCTGCCGCAGAAAAGAGGTCATGGGCCTGACGCCACGCCTGGCGATCGTAGCTCGCGCGTGCGTGCCGAAGCGCGTCCTCCGACACCATCGACAACCTGGTCTCCGCTCGTGTGTTGCCCGGGCGCACCCCTCGCGGCGAGGCGCTCGCAGCCCGGGAGTGAAGCTTACACCGGGGCAGTCGACTCAGGCTATTTCGTCCGGACGTCTCGTTGCGCCGTAGATCACGCGACCGTCAGTTCACTGGAACGCGCATCACGTAAGATCTTCACCATCCCACAAGGCTTACCGTGCTCCCATCGATCCTGCTGGGCATGGTGTTTGGAGTCACGCAGGCACCGCTCGTGTCGCCGCCCCCGCGAGTGCCGCTCCCGCGACCGGCCGCGGACGCGATCCGTGCGAGCGCTCACTCCAATCGTGTACCGGCCGGCACGCGTGTCGGCGGCACCCTAACGATTGCGCTCGACGTCGTCGAGAGTGCCTGGAAGCCCGAAGGCGATGACGATCCCGAAGTCCCGGTGCTCGCGTTCGCCGAGCACGGGAAAGCGCCGACGGTGCCTGGCCCGCTGATCCGGGTGCCCCAAGGCACCGAGGTTCGCGTCACGCTCACGAATCGCGTCGATAGCGCGATCACCATCGGCGGCCTCCGCCCCGGCGTGTCCGACTCGTCAGACACAGTCACGATCGCCGCCGGTCAGACTCGCGAGCTGCGATACCGGCTCGACAAGCCAGGATCGTACTTCTACTGGGGCTCGTTCGGCGGGACCACTCTCGTGGATCGGTTGTGGAAGGACAGCCAGCTCAATGGTGCGCTCATCGTCGATCCACCCGGAGGTTCCCCACCGGATCACATCTTCCTCATCAGCGAGTGGTTCCATCCGTACCCCGATCGTCCGTTCGAGGTCGTGTCGGTGATCAACGGCAAGGCGTTCCCGTACACGGAACGGCTCGAGCTGCAGCAGGGCGATTCGACCCGCTTTCGCGTGCTGAACGCGCTCACGTTGTTTCATCCGATGCACCTGCACGGCTTCTATTATCGCGTCGTCGCGCGCGGGTCGTGGGATCGGGATCGTCCGCTGTCGACGGAGATGCAGCCGCTCGTCAACACCGACCTTCTGCCTCCGGGCGGAACGCTGACCCTCGCGTTCGTTCCGACCACGCCGGGAAACTGGTTGTTCCATTGCCACTTCTCGTTTCACATGAACGACGAGGTCTCGCTGGTTGGCGCGCCCCACGACTCGGGCGAATCAGCCGCAGGCGGCATGAATCACGCGGCGAGCCCATCGAGCGGGCACCACATGCGTGGCCTCGTGATCGGCATCCACGTGAAGCCGTCGCCGGGATGGGTCGACTATTCGGCGTCGCCTAACGCGAGGAGCATTCGCCTGCTGGTGCAGCGAAAGCCGAACAGGCTCCTCGACGGCATGGCGACCGCGTATGGCTTCGTCGTGCAGCAGGGCGACACCCCGCCAGCTCGCGATTCCGTGGACCTGCCGGCGCCCGTGCTGGAGCTCGAGCGGGGCAAGCCGGTACGGATCACGGTCGTGAACAACCTTCCAGAGCCGACCGGCATCCATTGGCACGGCCTCGAGATTCCGAGCTTCCCTGATGGTGTGCCGGGGTGGAGTGGGATCGGCGATCACGTGTTCCAGCCGATCGCCCCGGGCGACACGTTCGTCGCGGCTTTCACGCCTCCGCGGGCGGGCACGTTCCCGTATCACTCGCATCTGAACGAGCGCCATCAGATCGAATCGGGGATGTACGGCGCGATCATCGTGACCGACAAGCCGCGCGATCTCGCGCACGACCACCTCGTGCTCGTGGGCGGTGGAGGCCCGGCGGTGTATTACAAGATCGAGAGCCCGTACGCGCTGGTCAACGGACGCACCTCTCCACAACCGCTCACGCTCACTGCAGGTGAGACGCACCGGATTCGGATCGTCTCGCTTCACCCCGATTGGCGCATCTCGTTCACGCTGCGGAACGATTCGACCATCGGCCGCTGGCGGGCGGTGGCGAAAGACGGCTACGAGTTGCCGAAGGCGCAGGCAACCGCCCGAACGGCGAACGTCGAGATGGGACCGGGCGAGACGGCGGACTTCGAGCTCCGGCCGACGAAGCCAGGCAAATGGCGTCTCGAGATCAAGACCAGTGACCCTGGATGGCACATCCCGTTGCCGATCAACGTGGTGCCGGCCGGAAAAACCCGCTAACGGGAAGACCTAACGCGGCTTTCGAACATCGATTGCGCGGATGTTCGCAAAGTCGCCCCGCGGGCCGTGACGACTCCTGGCACGTCCGGGCTCTCATCTTGCCTTTTTCAAAGACCTCGGGGGTGCATTGGTTCCCGAGGCCTTTTCATTCTCACATCCCGGCTCGTTGCAAGCGGAGTTGTCACGGCCGAGGAGCAATCCGAAACATCAGAGTCATCCGCTGCATCCGAACACCTTTTCGTCTGTGGGCCGCCCTCTCAGGTCGCGCATCCAACGATCCGGCATCTACGACCAAGAGGGGTTCGGATGAATCGGATGCCACAGATCTGCCGGATCGCTCCCCGACGTGCCTAACGTGGTGGCGCAACGAGCTGATTCTTGGTGAACTGCCAGCGTCAGGGTATTGATCTCGCGACGCGGAACCCGACACCACCGCTGCTGTAGTCCTGCAGCGTTCCGTCTGGAAACGGCGCGAAGCTCCGAAACGCCGAGCGGATCTGCCCAGGCGGGTCACCCCAGTCGCCGCCGCGGAGCATGCGGTAGGCGCACGAGGGTTTGCCATTGAGCGCCGCGAGGTCGCCCGAAAGTCGGAGTGTGATGGCAGCCTCGTACGCGGAACCATCCGCGGGCAGGTTCGCGTAGGACATGGCGAGGCAGTCCTGCACCCACTGCAGGACGTTACCGTTCATGTCCGACAGCCCGAACGCGTTAGGCGGGAACGATCCGACAGGCGACGTATTCACCCATTGGTCCCGTCCGGCCGCGAGTCCCGAGCAGCACTTGTCGGTCCCGTAGTTGGCCTGGTCGTGACTCGCGGTCGGCCCCCACGGGTACGCCGTGGTCGTCCCGGCACGCGCCGCGTACTCCCACTCGGCCTCGCTCGGCAGCCGATACGTGTGGCCTGTGCGCTGGCTCAGCCAGCGCACATAGTCCTGCGCGTCCTCCCAGCTCACGCACACGGCCGGATGGCTGTCATCCTGGACGAACCCGAGGTTGTTCCATGAGCCTTCCGGGTCCGGCTTCATGCCGTTGCGGCCCGTCCAGCTGCAACCTGCGCGCGCAGGTCGGCTGGTTGCCGACACGAACGCGGCCCATTGGCCGCGGGTCACGTCGAACTTGCCCGCGGCGAATCGCCGGACCTTCACCTGGCGCTGTGGGCCTTCCTCCTCGAACCGGCCCGGCTCGTTCGCCGGCGATCCAATCGTGAACGAGCCTCCCGGGATGACGACCATGTGCGGACACCAGGCCGCGCCGGCGCAGTCATCGAACTCCTGACCGTCGCGAAGCACGCGCGCCGGTGTCGCCGTTTCGTTCGTGCGCGCGGTGTCCCCGTCCGCGCGTGGCTTCGACGTGCACGCGGCCAGCGTCACTAACGCGAGGATCGCAGAGACGGTGAGGTGCCGCATGGGCCTCCGGAGATCAGCGCCGCAGGCTCAATACCAGGACCCCAAGCGCGACGAGCGCGATGCCTAACCACTCACGCGGCACGGGCCGCTCGCCGAGGAACACGAACGCGAACACCGCGACCAGGACGACGCTCAGCTTGTCGACCGGCGCCACCTTGGCCGCCTCGCCGATCTTGAGCGCGCGGAAGTAACACACCCACGACGCCCCCGTCGCGAAGGCGGACAGCACCAGAAACGCCACCGACTTGGGAGGCAGCGCGAACGGGCTGCGCCACTTCCCGGTAGCGGCCACAAACGCCCCGAGCACCGCGACGATCACGAACGTCCGCACGAGCGTGGCGAAGTCGGAGTCGATTCCCTCGAGCCCGATCTTGGCGAAGATCGCGGTGAGGGCGGCGAACGCCGCGGACCCAAGCGCCCATGGCAACCATGCGGAAGTCGATGTCATGGCATCCAGAAAATGAGGGAAACGGATTATACGG
This sequence comes from Gemmatimonadaceae bacterium, assembly GCA_036274195.1. GTDB lineage: Bacteria > Gemmatimonadota > Gemmatimonadetes > Gemmatimonadales > Gemmatimonadaceae > JAJKIV01. Next base: position 14,691 of record DASUGD010000287.1, read on the forward strand.
AAACAACTGATCAAACGGAGGACTTTCAGTTTCGATAAGTGGAGTTGACCCGTTTTCGTGGACACCTCATTTGCTGGCGCTCGAGGCGTTGCAGATGGCGCTCGAGGAGCGGCGCCCGGCGCCCGGGTCGGTCCATCACTCGGATCGCGGCGTGCAGTACGCGTGCACGGCGTATCGCGAGTTGCTCGCCGCGCACGGCCTCGAAGCGAGCATGAGCCGGCGCGGCGATTGTTGGGACAACGCGGTGGCGGAGAGTTTCTTCGCCACGTTGGAACGGGGGCTCATCGATCGCAGTGATTGGCGGACGCGAGCGGAGGCGACGACGGCGATCTTCGACTACATCGCGACGTGGTACAACACGCGTCGGCTCCATTCCACCCTCGACTACCAAAGCCCGGCGGCCTACGAGCGGCACCTGGCGACGGCTGCATAACGATCGTATCCCCGGTGTCCACCAAACCGGGTCAAGACCACTTTTGGTCCGTTCGATCAGCAGTATCCGTTTGATCCGATTCCCCCCTTTCTGGATGCTGACGCGCTCGCCTTACTGCAAAACCGAGCTAGGCTCGACCGACGTCGCCCGATGCGCCGGCAAATACGCCGCGAACGCGGCCACGACCGTCATGAATACGGTCGCAGACGCCAGCACCCGCGGATCGAGGGTACTGACCCCGAACACCAACGACGCCAACACGCGCGACAACGCCACCGCGCCTAACAACCCGAGCGCAACGCCGACCGCGGTTACCACCATCCCCTCTCGCAACACCATCCGCCGGATCGAACCGCCACTGGCGCCGAGCGCCATGCGAATCCCGAACTCCCGCCGCCGCAGCCGCACGCCGTACGACAGCACGCCGAACAATCCGAGCGCCGCCAGGCCGAGCGCCACACAGGCAAACGTGGTCAGGAGTCGCAGGGTGAACACGCGCTGTGCCTCCCCGCGACCAATCGCCACCGTGAGCGGCATGGGCTTGTACATCACGAGCTGTGGGTCCAGCGACGCGATTACGCGCCGCACTTCGCCCTGCAGTTGGTCCAGCGACCCAGTGGTGCGAACCACCTGCACCAGCGACCAGTTCCGATCACCGGCAAATTGGCGATGCGGGTGATACACGTACCCTTCGCCAGAGCGGCCCTGCGGGTCGAGTGCCACGTCGGCCACGACACCGACGATCTCGCGGGGTCCACCGCCGGTCGTCAGGCTCTGACCCACGGCCCGCGTCCCGGGGAACATCCGCTCCGCCGCCGCGCGGCTGATGATCACGCGCCGCGGCACCGACGCGTCGTCGTGCTCATCGAACAGTCGACCATCGAGCAGCGGAATTCCGACAGCATCGAAGTACCGTCCCGACACCACGCGATTCTGGCCCGCAATATTGCCACGGTCGAGGTTCGCCAGCGGACCGGTTAGTGGAGTCGTGCCCCAGATGTTGAAATCGCCTGTCGCCGGCAGCTTGCTCACGCCTCCGGCGCTCACGACTCCCGGCAGGGCGGCGATTCGCTCCGCCACGGTCTCATAGAATCGCGCTCGTGCGGTCGAATCGTACCGCGCATCCGGCAAGTGCAGCTCGAACGCCAGCACGCCTTCAGGCGTGACGCCTAACGGGACATGGCGGATCCGCTGAAAGCTCGCGACCAGAAGGCCTGCCCCAACGAGCAGCACGAACGCGAGCGCGACCTGTGACACGACGAGCCACTGGCGCAGTCGCATCTGCACGCCGCCACTGGTGGCCGACCGGCCCTGCTCGCGCAGGATGTCACCCGGCTGCGTCCTCGCGGCCCTGAGCGCGGGCAAGAGCCCGAATCCCAGGGCGCTGAGCGATGCAATCACCAGCGAGAACACGAGCAGCCGAGGCTCCAGCGTCAGCCCGGAGAGTCGCGGGATGGACCCCGCCCCGATCGCGACGATCGCCTTCATGGCAAAATGGGCGACAACGATCCCGCCGACGTCGCCCGCCAGCGCCAGCGTCAGGCTCTCGATGAGAGTCTGCCTGACGAGTCGGCGGCGCTCTGCTCCGAGCGCCGATCGCAGCGCGAACTCGCGCGCGCGGTCTGTCCCGCGGACGAGCAGCAGGTTCGCCAGGTTGACGCAGACGAGCACGAGCACCATCGCCACCGCCCCGAGCATGATCTCGAGTGCCTTGCTGGACCCGCCGAC
>DASUGD010000288.1:0-29394 GCA_036274195.1 Gemmatimonadaceae bacterium
CCGTAGATGAAGTACACGTACGCCACCCCCGGCGGACCGTGCAGGTTCCAGGTGCGCTCCGTGCGCCCGACGACGGCGTGGCACGCCGGATCGTCGGGGCCGAGGTACGCCTCGGTCTCGACGATGCGACCGGAAACGACGCCCTCGCTCGACGAATGCTCGAGGATCGCGCCCAGCAGGTCCCGGGCGACCAGCTCGGTGGGACGATCGTAGAACGATGCCGACAACGACCGTCCCACCAGCGTGCGGACTAACCCTCCGCGGTCGCCGCGGCGGTCTTCTTTGCGCGCGGCCGCCGAGGCTTGCCCGCGGGTGCTGCGGCAGCGCCCTCCGGCGCAGCGGCGCGCGTCGTTCCACGGGACGTCTTGCCGGCCGCCTTCTTTGCCGCCGTCTTCTTCCGGCCGCGACCACGCTTGGGGGCCGCCGTCTCGATGATCTCCACGGGCGCCTGCGTGTTCTCGTCGTCGCGATGCGACGCCGGGTCCAGCGATGCGGTGATCGTGGTTGGCGCGGCAGCCGCCGGGAGCGACTCCTCCACGACGCCTAACAACAGCAGGTCCGTCGGCAGCTCGGCCGTCCGGCCGATCGGGCCGCGCCCACGACTCCCGGCACCTCGTGGGCCCATGCCGCGCGGCACCGCCGGCGCCGCCGGCGCCTTCGGTGCGGGTGTCGTCGCGGCGGCAGCGCGATTCAACTGCTCCGACACTGGCGCGACCGGCCCTGTCACCGCGACCTCGTAGTCGTCGCCGCGGCGCCGCAGGTCGATGACCTCGCCGATGTGCGCATCCTTGAGGATCCGGATGAAGTTCCGTTCGCTCAGACTCTCGCTGTCGCGACCGAGCAGCTCGAACGCCTGCTGGCGGACGCGACTCGCCGGCACGGCGCGGTCTCCCGACGTGAGCGCGGCAACGGCGCGCCCGACCAGGCTGAACGCCTCCTGACGCGTTAGGCGTTCGCCGCTCGAGCCGATGGCGTCGCCGGTCGCCTCCGGCTCAGACGCCGCAGGGCTTGGGGAGGCGGCCGCAGCCGGCGGATGAACGAGTTGGTCCCCATGGGGCGGCGTCGCCGTCGCGGCTTCGCCGACTTCCGGCGACGCCGGCGCGGTGCGCTGAGTGTCCGTGCGTGGCCCACGTTCCTCGCGATCCCGGCCGCGGCCTCGTCCCCGGCGGCCGCGGCGTCCCCGATCGTCGCGCCCGCGCTCATCGCGCCCTTCGCGGCGGCCATTTTCCGCCCGCGGCTCACGCGCGCCATTCTCGTCGGCGGCAGCCGCCGGGGCTTTTGCCGCGTGCTCACCGGTCGAAATCGCAGGAACGGTCTCTCGCGGCAACCCGACCTCGAGCTGCCCGTTCTCCAACTTGTTGACCGAGATCAAGCCGCGTTGCGCGGCCTCGAGACAAAAGCGGGAGAACTTCGAGATGCCGAGGTTTTTCTCGTCGAAGGAGTTGTCGATCTCCTGCATCACTTGCTTCAGGCGATCCGACCGCATCACGTCGCCGTTCTGCGACATTCGCTTGATCGCCTCGCTGACGAGCTCCCACGGGTCGTACTTGACGACTTCCTCGTCGCCCGCCTTCACGAGGCCAGCGAGGGCATTGTAGCTGTAATACTCGTCGCAATTCATGACGAGCAGGTCGCTCGACGACTCGCGAATGCCGACGCCAATCACGTACTTGCCGTACTCCTTCAGCTTCGTGACGAGACTCGCGAAGTCGGAGTCGCCGGAGAGGAGGATGTACGTGCCGATCTCGGGGCGTGTGAAAACGAGCTCCATCGCGTCGACGGCGAGCCGGATGTCGGTCGCGTTCTTCTTCGACGACCCATAGGCCGGCGCCATGATCATGTCGATGGACGACTCGGCGAGCGGCACGATGTACTGCGGGTAGCGGCGCCAGTCGGCGTACGCACGTTGGACGGCGACCTTCCCCTTGATGATCTCGGAGCCGAGGAGGTGGCGAAGCTCCTGCTGGAGGTCGGAGCGGATCCCCATCGTAACGTTGTCGAAGTCGATGAGGAGGGCGGCGTTAGGCGCGTGCGTGTGAATCGGGCCGCTGACCGCGGGCATCGCCTGGGGCCCCCGGTGAATCGGCGCGACGGGGGCGCGCGGGGGCCGCGTGGGACGTGAGTTCATGTACTTCCTAGGATGATGGTGTGCTCGAGCACCACCAAGCGCTCGAGCTCTCGCCCGCTTCACCTGCGGTCCCCATGATGGGGGCCCCGCCCGAGGAATCGCACGAGATCGTGACTGGCACGACGCGCGCGCACACCAGCTCACCCAGGACCCTCCCGGGGAACACCGATCACGCGGACATCGTCCACTTGCCGGATACGCGCGGAGCTGGCCCTCCCGTTCGCGTGGGCGGATCTGATGTCCACCGCACTGGATCGTTTCGCGACGGTGACCCACGATCCGCACGTATCCCTGCTCGCCGGCGATGGCACGACCACCGGCGGAACGCGGTAAAGCTAATAAAGACCGAGGCCTATGAAAATGGGAACCGGGAACAGGGAATTGGGAACAGAGGCTCCACGACGAGTCACGGTTCACCGTTCCCGTTCCCGGTTGCCGGTCCCCGGCTACTCGCCCATGGCCTTGATGAGCACCCGCTTGGACCGTTGGCCGTCCCACTCTCCATAGAAGACTCGCTGCCATGGGCCAAAGTCGAGCTTCCCGTTCGTCACCGGGACGATCACTTCGTGGCCCACCGTGAGGGAACGCAGGTGCGCGGCGGCGTTGTCTTCACCGGTGCCGCTGTTGTGGCGGTAGGTATCAGGCGACCATGGGGCAATGCGGTTCTCGAGCCAGTCGAGGATGTCCTGCCAGAGCCCCGACTCGTGATCGTTGACGAAGACCGACGCCGAGATGTGCATCGCGGACACGAGGACCATGCCTTCCTGGATCCCCGCGGCCGCACGACACTTCTCGACCTCGTCGGTGATGTCGATGATCTCCTGGCGGCGCTTCGTGTTGAAGGTGAGGTAGCTGGTGTGGAACTTCATCGGGTAGCGGGCCTGGGTGAAACGCGGGCTGCGCTACGCGGCGCTTCTCCCCGGGCGCTCGCGACGCAGCGTATCTTCTTTCTACGAAACCACCTTCTTGACCATGCCGTAAGGAGCCCGAGTGAGTCCAGTCGGCTTCCGGACGCGCTTGTTTCTGATTCTCACGCTCTTCGCGACGCTGCCCTCCCTGCTGCTCACGCTCGTGTGGGCGGGCACGTTCGCGAGGGCGTTGCCGTTGGTCAGCGGGAGCTCGGCGTGGGAACGCGCCGCCGCGACCGGAGGGCGCGCGATTGCGGCCGCTCAGGAGGCGCCGCTTTCACCGAGTGATCGAGCGGCACTGCGGGCCCATGAGATCGAGCTGCAGGAGTCGCTCACGCAGGCTCGACGATTCGGATTCATTGCGCGACGGGCGGTGCCGATCATCGCGGCCATCGCCGTGCTTGCGCTCGGCGTACTCGTCGTCGTGTCATCGCGCGTCGCCGGGCACCTGAGTCGACAGCTCAGTCGTCCGATCGATGAGCTGGTCGGTTGGACCGATCGGCTGGGACGTGGACAGGAGTTACCCGAAGGGCCGCCTCGAAAGGGCGCGCCCGAGTTTGCAGTGTTGCGGTCCCGCATGCGTTCCGTTGCCCGTGAGTTGCGCGATTTGCGCGCGCGGGAGATCGAAGCCGAACGGCTGCGCGCATTCCGTGAATCGGCGAGACAAGTGGCCCACGAGCTGAAGAATCCTCTTACCCCTATTCGATTCGCGGTCGCGCGTCTTCGTCGCGAAGCCCCGCCGTCGCTGGCCGATGCGGTCGAGGTGCTCGACGCCGAATCGCAGCGGCTCGAGGAGATGGCTCGGAGCTTCTCGCAGTTCGGCCGGTTGCCCGAGGGACCGGCGGCTGACATCGACGTCGCCGAGCTGGTGCGCTATACCACACGAGCGTCAGTGCCTCCCGATGTCGAGGCTGACGTGCGCATCGAAGGCGACGTACCGATGATCCGGGGTCACCACGACGCGCTCGCGCGCGCGCTGTCGAACGTCCTGCTGAACGCGGTGGATGCGTGTCGCAGCGGGCGCGAGTCTGGCGCGAGCCGGCCAGCCCGAATCGGCGTCACCGTCGCGCGCGAGCACGGCAACGGGGACGACGGTATCATCATCGCCGTTCGGGACTCGGGATGCGGCATCGCGCCGGACAAGCTGGCGCGAATCTGGGAGCCGTACGTCACTCACAAGCCGGGCGGGACGGGACTTGGTCTCGCGATTGCGCGGCAGGCCATTCTGGCCCACAACGGTACGGTGCACGCGACCAGCGTGGTCGGCGACGGCACCGAGATTCGATTCACATTGCCCACCTCGGGCAACGACGCAAGGGAGGTTGTCAGTGCGGATTCCCGGTGAGCTGATTCCGATCGTGCTGTTCACGATGATCCCCATCACGGCGATCGGCGTGCCGATCGCGCGCGCGATCGCGCGGCGCATCGAGGGCAGCGTTCGTGGCGCCTGGCCGCCGGCGTCGGTGCCTAACGATGTGGTTGCGCGGCTCGAGCGGATGGAACAGGCGATCGACGCCATCGCCGTCGAAGTCGAGCGCATCGCCGAAGGACAGCGCTTCACGTCAAAGCTGCTCGCCTCGCGCGCGGACGTGGCGCATCCCGAAGGCGCGCGCTCCGACCTACCGACGGAGGGCCGCACCCGTGTGGGATGAAGACATCGTCGTTCCGATCGCATTCTTCGTGAGTGTGATCATCATGGCCATCGGGATCCCGCTCGTGCGCGGTATCGTGCGGCGCTGGGACCGGAGATCCACGGAACCGTCAGTGCCACCCGATACGGCCGCGCGGCTCGACCGCATCGAACAGGCGATCGATGCCATGTCGATCCAGGTCGAGCGGATCGCCGAAGGCCAGCGATTCGTGACGCGCATCATGTCCGATCGGGCGCCGGAGCGCGTGGCGCTGCCGCTTCGCGGCGACGAAAACTCGTAAGGCAGTGAGGAAACCATCATGCATATGAGCAACGGCGCCTCCGAAGCAGTGAACGCACGCTTGCAGGACGTTCAGGCTGCCCAACGGGAGGCCGCGCAACAGGTGCAACAGGCCCAGCAACAAGCCCAGCGTGAGCTCCAGCAGGCGCAGCGAGAGGTGCAGCAGGCCCAACGCGAAGCGCAACAGGCGCAGCAGGAAGCCCAAAGAGCCGCCCAGCAGGCACAGCGCGAAGCGCAACAGGCCGTGCGCCAGATGCAGGCCGAGCTGGCGCGCAGCTCCGCGCGCGAGGGCCAGGCGGTTCCATTCCCTCCGTTGCCCCCCGGCGGTCCTCAAGTCCCCGAGGGCGCGGTCATCATCTCGGTCGCGTTCTTCATCATGTGCGCGGTGATCGCGATTGGTGTCCCGCTCGTGAGGGCCTTCACCCGGCGCATGGACAAGCGGAACGCCGCGGTCGCCGGCCCCGACGCGGAGACGCGCGACCGCCTCGAGCGGATCGAACAGGCCGTCGACGCGATCGCAGTCGAAGTCGAGCGGATCTCGGAGGGACAGCGCTTCACGACGAAAGTCATCTCGGAGCTTCGCGGTCTGCCGCAGCCTGACCCGGCCGCCGCGGTCCCGTTGTCGCGTGCCCGGGAGGCTCGTTAGGCTTGCCGGTGCACGAGCTCCGGCGACCCGCCTCCGCCTGACGACTGGCCGCCCGCATGCCATCGGTGCTGATCGTCGACGATGAGCCCAACATCCGCCGGATGGTCGGCGCGTTGCTGGCATCCGAGGGGTACGAGGTGCGCGAGGCCCCGGACGGGGCGCGCGGTGTCGCGCTCGCGGTCGAGTCCGAGCCCGACCTCGCCCTGGTCGATCTCATGATGCCCGGGGAGCTCGACGGCATCGGCGTCCTCACGGCGCTCCGCGAGCGGGTGCCCGACGTGCCCGTCGTCATGATGAGTGGTCGGGCCGGTCTGAGCGACGCGGTTCGCGCCACGAAGCTTGGCGCGTTCACCTTTCTCGAGAAGCCGCTGACGCCGGAGGGCGTGCTCCTCGCGCTCGCATCCGCGCTGGAGCTCAGACAAGCCAGGCGCGAAGCGCGAACGCTGCGCGCGGACCTCGGCCTCGCGTCGGAGATGATCGGGAACAGCCCGGCGCTTCGCCGTGTACGCGAGATGATCGCCAAGGTCGCACCGACGGATGCCCGCGTGCTCATTACCGGCGAGTCCGGAACGGGGAAAGAGCTCGTGGCGGCCGCAATTCACGGCGGGGGGCCGCGGAAGGACCGTCCGTTCGTTCGCGTGAACTGCGCGGCGATTCCTCGTGACCTCGTGGAGAGCGAGATGTTCGGCCACGAGCGCGGGGCGTTCACCGGCGCGACCGACCGTCGGATCGGGCGCTTCGAGCTCGCCGACCGCGGCACGCTGCTGCTCGATGAGGTCGGCGACCTCGGCGCCGAGGCCCAGGCGAAGCTGCTGCGGGCAATCGAGTCCGGCGAGATCGAGCGAGTCGGAGGCAGCAAGCCGATCCGCGTCGATGTCCGCATCCTGTCCGCCACGAACAAGGATCTCACGCGCGGCGTCGCCGACGGCACGTTCCGGGAAGATCTGTACTTCCGCCTCAACGTCATTCCGCTGTCGATACCACCGCTTCGCGAGCGGCCGGACGACATCCCGGAGCTCGTGCGCCATTTCTCGCAGGTGCATCGCCGACGCACGGGCCAGCCGCTCACATCGTGGAGCACCGACGCGCTCGACACGCTCGCTCGCTATCGTTGGCCCGGAAACGTGCGCGAGCTGGCCAACATTGTGGAACGACTCGCGATCCTGCATCCAGGTCGCGAGGTCACGAGCGACGAGATCCGTGAGGTGCTGCCCACCGCACCAACGCGTCTCGCGGAGCCCGCCGTGCTTCCTAACGCGGCGGTGCTCGACGCCTCCCTCACCGACACGCTCGACGAGTACGAGCGCGTCCTCATCACGAGAGCTCTCTCGGTGGCGGGCGGCAACATCGCCGAGGCCGCACGGCGGCTTCAGACTGACCGCCCGAATCTGTACCGTCGAATGAAACGGCTCGGGATCGTCGATTCTGACCGCGAGCGCGGAGAGCGCATCGAATCGCGCACGTAACGCGACGACACGCCCGTGCCCTTACGAAAGGACACTCGGCACGCGCTCGATCTCTTGCGGATTCCGGAACTCGTTGCGGTGTTTATCGGTATCGGACGCTCGCGCCGTCGGTACGGGAGGTGCCTACGCTGCCGGCGACCCGAAACCGCCTTTGGAGCTCGCATGATCAGGTTTCTCACGAAGCACGCCGTCACAGCGCTCGTGTGGGGGGTGCTTCCATGTACCGCGCTCGACGCGCAGAAGCCGCCGGCACGAGACACGGTGCTCGAGCCCCGACTCCTTCCAGCAGACGTCGAGCGTGAGGTGACCGACGCGTTCAACGGACCAAACACGGTCCGTGCAACCGGCGCGTATGACGTCGATTCTACACGCGTGGTCTCCGGCGACATGGCGGTGCTGAACGGACCGCTCACGATCGCGGGACGGGTGACGGGACGAGTCGTAGCGATCAACTCCGACGTGATTCTGCGACCGGGCGCGCGCGTCGAAGGGCAGATCCTGGTGGTCGGTGGTGACGTCGATGGGAAAGACGGCGCATTCATCGGCGGCGACGTGCGGACCTACCGCCAGCGGCTCACGTACCGACAGGAAGGCGATCGCCTCATCGCGTCGGGCTCGAGCGAGGAGGACGCGCGGTGGTGGAAGCGCCACCAGAAGTGGCACTCGCACAGCTACAGCGATCTCCACCTCATTTCCGCCCGCACCTACAACCGTGTCGAGGGGTTGCCGATCCTCGTCGGGCCGTCGTTCGGCCACCGGTCAGGTCAGACACGCTTCGAGCTGGCCGCGCTCGGTGTGTTTCGCACGGGCGATGACCTCCAATGGAACTCAGAGACCGTTGGCCACAACCTGAAGGCGGAGCTCTCCTACGGTCGCAGCGCGAGCGTTGCGATCGGGGGCAAGCTGTTCGACGTCGTGGACCCGGTCGAGCAATGGCAGCTCTCGGATGTGGAGGTGGGGCTCGCCTCGTTTTTCCTTCACCGCGATTTCCGCGACTACTACAACCGTCACGGCGGATCCGCCTACGTCCGGCTCGCGTTGAATCGCAGTGTCAGCCTGACCGGATCGTTGAGCGATGAGCGATGGGCGCTACGCGAGACGTTCGATCCTTTCACACTGTTCCGGAACGGACAGGACTGGCGACCCAATCCGTCCATGGACGAGGGATTGTTCCACGTCACGAATGTCACGCTCCGGTTCGACACGCGGAGTGATGAAGAGTATCCGCGATCCGGCTGGGACATCACCACCGACTACGAATACGGGACGGGGAACACCACGGTGTTCGGTCCGACCTCGCCGGGTGTTCGCGACCCGAAGCCCGACGGCGCCACGAGCTACGCGCGTGGGTTTCTCGATCTGCGCCGATACAACCGCGTGTCGCCCGAGGGGCAGCTCAATCTCCGGGTGGTCGCGGGCGGATGGTTGAACGGCGACGAGCTGCCACTCCAGCGGCGGTTCTCGGTGGGCGGGCCCGGCTCGATCGACGGGTACCCGTTCCGGCGAACCGGCGACGGCGACGACGTTCGGCAATGCAGCGATGGCGTGAACATCCCGTTAGGCATGCCGGCGCAGTGCGAGCGGATGGTGCTGTTTCAGGCCGAATACCGAGGAGATCTCTGGCTGTCGATGTTCGGCGACTGGCAGTTCACCGATTCGTGGCGGCACGGCGGCTGGCGCCATCGCGCGCAGTGGGTCGTGTTCACCGACGCCGGCCGCGGCTGGCTCGTCGGTAACCGGGTGGGGGATCTGCAGTACCCGAGGGACCAGTTCCCAGGGCTCTCGACGTTCAAGACGGACATCGGAGTCGGTTTCGACGCCGGACTGATCGGCCTGTTCGTGGCGAAGTCGGTGTCCGACTCCAAGGAGCCACCGAACTTCTTCGTTCGTGTCGGGAAGCGCTTCTAGCCTCGTGCGGGCGTTAGGCGCGGCGGTCGTCGTCGCCTTCGCCCCGGCATTCAGCGCGCGCGCCCAGGAGGCCGCGCGGCGGGATCAACCAGGTCCCGCCAGCTCCGCGCCGGTTCAGACGACGGCCGGGATCGACGTATCGGTGCCGGCGTCGACGCCGACGACGCCGGTTCCCATGGGCCCCGTCATCCGGACCGCGAACGTGATCGCCGACCGTGAGCTGCAGACGCTGCTGCAGAACGGGTTCCCGGCGAACCTGCACTATCGCACCGAGCTGTGGTCGCGAGGCGGGCTGTTCGATGATGTGAAGGCGTCGGTCGAGTGGGATGTCCTCGTGCGCTATGAGCCCCTCACCAAGACGTATCGCGTAGCGCGGTTCATCGGCAACAACGCCGAGAATCTCGGTCGCTTCGAGCGCTACGAGGATGCGCAGGCGGCGCTCGCGCGCCCGTATCAACCGAAGCTTCCTGCCAGGCGCACGCGCGACCGGCAGTACTACATCGTGACGCTGGAGGTCGAGGTCCTCTCGATGTCGGATCTGGACGAGATCGACCGGTGGTTGCGGGGCGAGTTGCGGCCGGCGGTGCGCGGCAAGCACAACCCGGGGACTGCGATTGGCCGCGGCCTGTCGCGATTGGCGACTCGTCTGCTCGGCGGGGAGAATCGCCGGTACGAGCAGAGGTCGGAGGTGTTCAGAGTGGGGAGGTAGTGAAGCGAAACGGGAAACGGGAAACGGGAAACGGGAAACGGGAAACGGGAAACGGGAAACGGGGAACCCTCGGGATGCTTCTTGTGGTGAGAAGAGCCTCCCGAGGGTTTGGTCAGCCAGCGTCAGCCAGCAGCCAGCGCGAGCAGCCAGTCACCAGCCGCTGTTTAACCGTTTCCCGTTTCCCGTTTCCCGGCTGTTCCCGTTTCCCTAGGTCTTGTGTTTTCCTTCCAACTCCTCGATCTGGTGCAGCACCTCCGCACCGTAGAAGAGCCGGATGTAGCGCGCCTGGGTGGGAGTCAGCCGGCGGACCGCCCAGCTCAGGTGGACGAAGTGCGGCTCGACCGGGTGCGTCATCGGGTGCATTCCGATCTCGTTCGGCAGCCGGTTCGACTTACGGGTGTTACACGGGCTGCACGCGGTCACGACGTTGCTCCAGTCGTTGGTTCCGCCGCGAGAGAGAGGCACCAGGTGGTCTCGCGTCAGCGACTCGCGCGGGCGCAGCTCCGCCTGCGTCCGGCCGCAGTACTGGCAGCGGTACCGGTCGCGGGCGAACAGGAAGGTATTCGTGACCTGGCGGCGGAAGCGACGCGGCACATGAATGAACTTCGTGAGCCGGATCACTGCCGGGCGCGGCATGGTCAGCCGCTCGGACCGCACGACCCGATCGGGATCGGCCTCGACGATCTCGGCCTTACCGTCGATCACGAGCCGGAGCGCCCGCCGCATGGGAACCATGGTCAGCGGTTCGAACGACGCATTCAATGCCAGACAACCAAGAATCACGCACACCTCCTTCGGTGCGTATGCGAACTCCCGCAGGATCCAACCATGCGGGAGTGCGAGCTCACTACGGCACCCTGGTTCGACGAGGCTGGCTCCCGTCGAACATTGAACACCTCGCAACCTATTAAAGTGCCGATATGATAACAAGATGGCTCCATATCGGCCCAAGTCACGGGATTTTACACCTCGGCGCTTACGCCACTCGGCACAGGGGTCAGCCAGCCGTGCGGGTCGGGAATCCGGCCCTTTGCGATCGACATGAACCGCTCCTGGATGGCAGCGGTGAGCGGACCCGGTTTCCCTTCTCCGATCTCGATCCGGTCGACCGAGCGGATCGGGGTGAGCTCAGCCGCCGTCCCTGAGAAGAATAGCTCGTCCGCGATATAAAGCATCTCGCGGGGGATGTTCTGCTCCCGGACGGCGACCCCGAGATCGCGCGCGATCCGAATGACCGAGTCGCGCGTGATCCCGTGAAGAATGCCCGCCGCGATGGGCGACGTGTACAACACATCGTCACGAACGAGGAACAGATTCTCGCCGGACCCCTCGGCTACGAAGCCAAAAGAGTCCAACATGATCCCCTCCGCGTAGCCGTCCACCTTGGCCTGAGCCTTCGACAGCTGCGAGTTCAGGTAGTTGCCGCCGGCTTTGGCCAGCGTGGGAAACGTGTCCGGAGCGGCGCGACGCCAGCTCGACACGGCCACGTCCACTCCATTGGCCAGCGCCTCGTGACCCAGGTAGGCTCCCCAGTTGTACGCGATGATGAACGTCTCGACGGGGACGCCGATCGGGTAGAAGCCCATCTGCTCCCCAGTGCGAACGACCACAGGGCGGAGATAGCAGGCCCGCAGGTCGTTGGCCGCCACGGTGTCCACCGTCGCCTGCATCAACTCTTCCACCGACCACTCGAGGGGCATCCGGTAGATCTTGCACGAGTCGTGGAGGCGACGCATGTGGTCCCGCAACCGGAAGATCGCGCCGCCGTTCGGCGTCTCATAGCAGCGGATTCCTTCGAACACGCTCGATCCATAGTGGACGACGTGGCTCATCACATGGATGGTCGCGTCCTCCCACGCCACGAGCTCGCCGTCGCGCCAGATCCTGGCGGTTCTCCCGGCGGAGCGGTCGGTCATTGCAGTATCCCCGTTGGTTGTGCCGTCGGATGATAACCGTCCGCACGGCGGGGTGCTCTAGCGGTGGCGCTCCCTGGAGGCCCACTCAGCGAGCGCCCGTGCGGCGGATTCGACCGAGGGCACGTTGGCCGCCGAGCCCACGAGGCGCGATCCGCGGACGAGGGGGCGCCCGGCGACGGCCACGAACGTCGCCATCCTGCCCGATGCGGCGAACACCAGTGCCGACGCTGGATCGAACACCGGCGCGGAGCGGGGAGCATCAAGCGGGAACGCGGCGAGGTCAGCCGACTTGCCCACGTCGAGCGAACCGATCTCGGATTCCAGACCGAGGGCGCGGGCACCTCCCAGCGTCGCAAGCTCGAGGGCCTCGGCGGCGGAGATCGCGTTGAACTGGGCGGTCCGGGCGCGCTGCATGAGGATGGCCAGGCGCGCCTCATCGAGCAGGTCCATCCGATTGTTGCTCGCCACGGAGTCCGATCCGATGCCAACGCGGATACCCGCGCTGAGGAAATCCGTGAGCGGCGCGATTCCGTGCCCGAGTTTGGCGTTCGACGCCGGGCAATGCGCGATCGCGCAGTCGTGCCGCGCGATGGCCCCGACGTCGCCGGCGTCGACACGAACGCAATGGATGAGGAGCGCTCGCGCGTCGAGCACACCGACGCGCTCCAGCAGGCGAATCGGCGAGTCCGCGCGCGGCACAACGTCGAGGCCGCGAGACCGATGCGATTCCGCCCAGCCACCTAACGCGTGCTGGACCAGGCTCGACTCATCCTCGCTCTCGGCGATATGTACGGCAACGGGCAGGCCCTCCCGTACCGCGAACGCTGCCGTCCCCTCGAACAGGGCGTCGCACACCGAGTACGGCGCGTGCGGGGACACACCCGCGCTCACGAGCGCGGTGGCGTCTCGGCGGAGCGCGTCAACCTTTCCACGCAGGCCGGCGAGCGCGTCGGCGCACTGCACCGGGTCGGGGCCGAACACTTCCTGGTACGAGATACCACGCACGCCCATGTCGAGCATGGCCCGGAACGGGGCGCCGGAGTCGTTGGTGTCGGCGTAGGTTGTAATCCCGGCCAACAGCCCTTCGGCGACGCCAACGCGCGCCGAGTCGACGAGCCGTTCCGGTGCGAGCGCCTCGCGGCGCGCGCGCGTCAGGCGGAAGATCCAGGAGCGGAAATCGAGGTCTTCCAGGAACCCGCGCATCACGGTGAGCTCGAGATGCGTGTGCGCGTTGACGAGACCCGGCATGAGCGCCACATCGCCGAGATCGACGTCGGTGCCATGGGGCGCAGCGCTCCGTTCGCCGACGTACGCGATGCGCCCGTCGCGCTCGACCACCGTGCCGTCCGCGATCGGCGGTCGGGAGATCGGTAACACCCACCGCGCGTGGTACCGGATCATGCGGTCAGCCGAGCTGCGCGTACGGGTCGAACAGGTCTTCGTCGCGCGCCCCGCAATGGCGCGCGAGCGCGAGGGGAAACGTGAGATCGCCGACCTGGTCGGCCGAGTGACCGTCGGAGCCGAGGGACACGCGAACGCCGCGATCGATGGCGCGCCTAACGAGCCGCTCGTGCGCCCTGTACCGGGCCGAGATCTCGAAGGCGATGCCGGCGTCGAACAGCGCGGTGACGAGACGATCCTCCCGCTCCTCGGTCCACAGCTCGTCGGCCGGGAGGTCCCGGAGCGTGAGGTTCACGAGCGTGGGGTGCGCCAGGATGTCCACCGGCATCGTGGCCGCCAGCTGCTCGGCGTTCGCGACCAGCGCGTCCATGTACGCGTCGCGCGTGAGCGCTGCCGGGAACCGACGCGAGAACGCGTGCACGAGCGTGCCATCCTCGAGGTAGATGGCGTGAAGCGACCCGAGGCGATGCGTAAAACGCACGGCCAAGTCGTGAGGCAGGTCGCGCCAGAGCGCATCGTGCCAGCAGAACTCGCCGCCTCGCGCGATGGGATATCGCTCCAACTCGTCGAGGTAGGAACCGATGGCAGGGATCGAATCGACCGCGCCGGTTACGTCGCGCGAGATGTGGTCGCTGACGCTGGGCCTCACGCCCCGGCCGGTCACGCGCTCGATGAGCTCGCGAACATCGAGCGCGCCGTCCGACAGGGTCGAATGCGCGTGGCAATCGACCGGTTTCCACGCCATTCGCTTATGGGATCTTGAACGGGTTGGTCGTCGTGTCGCGCTTCCCGGGGGGCGGCTTGGGCGGGACTGTCGCGTTAGGCATCCCCGGGCGGGCGGTGGTGTCGAACGGCTGGCCCATGTTGAACGGCGAGTGCACCGTGCATTCCTGAATGGGCTCGGTCCCGACGATGAAGTATTCGGTCACGACCGAGTCGGGCGGACAGTACGGATTCGCCAGCTCACCGGTCGTGCGGTCGATCTCACGCGTCGTGATGCCCTCGGGGCGAGGCCAATCCGGCGGCGCCGGGCGCCGACGGTAGACCTCCGTCATGAACGCGGTATACGCCGGAGCGGCAAGCTCGCCGCCCTGGGCATTCGCTTTGATCTTCTGCGGCCGATCGAACCCCATCCAGACTCCAGCGACGAGATCCGCCGTGTAGCCGATGAACCAGACGTCTGCGCCATCATTCGTGGTTCCGGTCTTGCCGGCGGACGGAACGAAGAATCGGGAGCCGACGCTCCCCGCCGCCGATCCGCGCTGCACGACGTCCTTCATCATGCTCACCATGAGCCACGCTTCGGGCGCGCTGAGCACCTGCGCACGAACGGGCTGCGGCTCCCAGAGCACGTCGCCGTTCTGGTTCTCCACGCGACGTATCGCGTTGGCCGCAGTGCGGACACCGAGATTCGCGAACGCGGTGTACGCCGAGATCATCTCGATCGGGAACACGTCGGCCGACCCGATGGCGATGGACGGATAGGGCGGGATCGTCGACGTGATACCGAACCGCTTGGCCATGTCGATGACCGTCTGCTCGCCGAGCTCCATCCCGGTGCGAATCGCGGGCAGGTTCCGCGACATGTAGAGCGCGCGACGCATCGTGATCGGCCCCTCGAACTTCCCGTCGTAGTTCTGCGGCGTCCACTGATCGCCCGCCACCTGCGGCAGCGTAATGGGGGCATCGTCGATGATCGTGGCGGGCGTCCGACCGTTCTCGATCGCGGCCGAGTAGACGATCGGCTTGAACGTCGACCCGGGCTGGCGAAGCGCCTGGGTCATTCGGTTGAACTTCGAGTCGTCGAACTGCCGGCCACCAACCAGCGCACGCACGGAACCGTCTCGTGGGTCCATCGCGAGGAAGGCACCCTGGAGGTACGGCGAGTTCGGGGTCGCCGTCTCGTCGCCGTTTGCCGATCGTGCCGCGAGCTGCTCGTACGTGCGATGCGGGAATTTCCCGTATTTGCCGCCCTCGATCGCGCGCAGCTGGTTCTCCAGCGCGCGCTCTGCGGCAGACTGCATGTCGAGATCGAGCGTCGTGTAGACCTTCAGGCCCTGCTCGTACAGTCGCGCGCCGAACTTCTCATCGAGCTGTTGGCGTACCCACTCGACGAAGTATGGTGCCACCTCGCCCGACTCGGTCTTGCTGCCTAACTGGAGGGGATACGCTTTCGCGAGGCTGGCGTCAGCGTCACTGATCGCGCCGTTTCGGCGCATGAGCTCGATGACCGTGTTCCGCCGCTGGATCGCGCGCTCGGGGAACCGACGCGGATTGTAGCGCGCTGGCGCCTTCGGAAGCGCCGCCAGCATCGCGGCCTCCGCGAGATTGAGGTCATGAACCGACTTGCCGAAATAGCGCTGCGAGGCGGTCTCCACTCCGTAGGCGCCGTTCCCCAGGTTGATCTGGTTGAGGTACAGCTCGAGGATCTTGTCCTTCGAGTATCGCTGCTCGATCTGGCGGGCGACCTTCGCCTCCTTGACCTTGCGAACGAGATTCTTCTCGCGGGAGATGCGCTCCGGGAAGACGTTTCTCGCGAGCTGCATCGTGATGGTGGAAAAGCCCTGCTCCCACGAGCCCGCCCGGAGGTTGCGGAGCGCGGCACCGGGTACGCGAACCCAGTCAATGCCGGAATGCTGGTAGAACCGCTTGTCCTCCGTGAGGACAAACGCGTCCTTCACCACTTTCGGGATCTCGGAGATCTTCACGAGCGTGCGTCGCTCGAGCCCAACCTCGGCGATGAAGCGGCCGTCGGCGGCGTAGACCTTGGAGGTCTGGCGCGGCGTGTAGGTGTCGAGGATCTGGACCGGCGGGCAGCGTCCACTGTTGCAGACGAGCACCCAGCTGGCGAACGCGACGCCCCCGCCGAACGCGACGAGGAACGTGAGCCCGAGCAGAACGGAGCGGACCAGCTTGGGATTCCGCTCGGTGAATTGGCGAAGGCGGGAAGGCGTTTTCATCCAGCGGGGAAGCTACGACGCGAATCGGGAACCGGGAACAGAGCCGACTCTGACCCGACCCAGCCGGCCCCAATATCTTACTCGAATGACCGTACGATCCTTTCTCGATGAGCTCGCGTGGCGCGGGCTTCTTTTCCAATACACCGAAGGCGCTCGCGAGATGCTCGCCGCGGCGCCGACGGTTGCCTATTGCGGGTTCGACCCGACGGCGCGGAGCCTCCATGTCGGGAATCTGATTCCCGTCATGGGATTAGCTCATCTGCAACGAGCTGGCCACAAACCGATCGTGCTCGTTGGCGGCGGCACGGGACTGATCGGCGATCCGAGCGGACGGACCTCCGAGCGACAGCTCAACTCGCTCGAGGTTGTCGAGGAGAACGTTCGCGGCATCCGGCATCAGCTCGAGCGATTTCTCGATTTCTCGGGTCCTCAGGGCGCGCTCATGCGCAACAACGCCGAGTGGCTCATGAACCTCGGCGCGATCGAGTTCATGCGCGACGTGGGGAAGCACTTCACGGTCAACTACATGATGGCCAAGGACTCCGTGAAGTCTCGCCTCGAGAGCGGGATCTCGTACACGGAGTTCTCGTACATGCTGCTGCAGGCGTACGACTTCCTCGAACTGTACAAGCGCGAGGGCGCTCGGCTGCAGATCGGCGGCAGCGACCAGTGGGGCAACATCACGGCCGGTGTCGAGCTGATTCGGCGTTCGGTCGGCGTCGAAGCGCATTGCGTGACGCTGCCGCTCGTGACCACCGCGTCCGGGGCGAAGTTCGGGAAGTCCGAGGCCGGCGCCGTGTGGCTCGAACCGTCGCTGACGTCGCCGTACAGGTTCTATCAGTTCTGGATCAACGCGGACGACCGCGACGTGGGGAAGTACCTCCGCTATTTCACGCTGATGACGCGCGAAGAGATCGAGGCGCTCGAGGCAGCGGCGAGCGGGCGTCCCGAGGCTCGTGAGGCACAGCGTGCGCTGGCCACCGACGTGACGACGAGAGTTCATGGCGTGGAGGCGGCACGCGATGCGGCCGATGCGTCGAGACTGGTGTTCGATCGTGGGGCAGACCCGCGGCAGTTCGCGCCCACGGTGCTCGAGTCGCTCACGCAGGAGCTGCCATCTGCTACCGTCGATCTCCGAACGAGCAACGGCGCGGCGAGCGTTACGACCGCCGACGGCAGCGCCATGACGATTGCGTTGAAGGAGGGGTCGTACGGCGCGGGCGTGGACGTGCTCGACGCGTTCGTCGTGACGGGGCTCGTGAAGTCCAAGGGCGACGCGCGCCGACTGCTCCAGCAGGGTGGACTCTATGCCAACGGAGAGAAGTTGAGCCCCGAGCACGGCGTTCTTGCGCCTGGCGGCGCAATTCACGGCCAGTTCTACGTGCTGCGCAAGGGCGCGCGGGAGATTGCGATCGTCAGGTTGGCGTCGTAGGCGGGATCAAGGGGGCCAGACCGCTTGATGCGGTCAGCGCCCGAGGAGCTCGAGCGCGGCATCGATCTCTTCCTCCGTGTTGTAGAAATGCGGCGACAGGCGAATTGCTCCCTCGCGGAGCGAGTGAATCACTCCCGCCCTGGCGAGGCGCTCGGAGGCCGCCGCGGGATCGTGAGGCGCCACGGCGACGATGCCGGCGCGCCGCTCCCGCTCCGGCGGCGTCACGAGCCGGACGCCGGCCGTGCCTAACGCCCAGTCGACGATCCGGCCCGTCAGCCGCTCCACGCGCTCGTAGACCGTCTCGAGCCCCACCTCGAAAAACACGTCCAGGCTCTCGTTCAACCCGGCGAAGTCCTGATACGGGAGCGTAATGACCTCGAACTTTCGCGCATCTTCGCGGTACGTGAAGTCGTAGTCCGTCAGTCGGGTGAAGTCGTCCGAGCAGCGCGTGGCCATCCAGCTCACGTCCACCGGACGGAGCGAGTCGACGAGATCCGGGCGCAGCCACACGAACCCGCTGCCCCAGGGCGCGAGCAGCCATTTCTGCGCGCCGCAGGCGACGATGTCGACCGGCGTCGAGCGCACATCCAGCGGTGCGGCGCTCACACCCTGAATGGCGTCGAGCACGAACCAGATACCGCGCTCCCGACACGCTCGGCCAATCCGCTCGATATCGATGCGGTAACCTGTCGCGAACGACACCCACGACAGCACGACGCAGCGCACGCGCGGCCTGTCCAGCGTGGCGAGGATGGCCTCCTCGTCAGGCAGCATGCCCGCGCAGGGAATGCGCTCGAGCTTCACGCCGCGCGCGACCTCGAGCTCCATCCAGGGGTAGATGTTGGATGGGTACTCGCGATCGCTCGTGACGATGATGTCGCCCGGCTCGAACGGGAGGGCGCGAGCCGCGAGGTTGAGGCCGTACGACGTGTTCACCGTGAGCGCGATCTCGCGCGGTTCCGCCCCGATGAGCCGCGCGCATCTCACCCGCGCGTCCGCCAGCTCGCCAAACTGCATCTCGGTGGTGTACCGCCACGGCTGCGCACGGAGCGCGGTGAGCGCCTGGATCCGCTCGACGGCACGCTGCGGCAGAGGACCGGTGGAGGCGTGGTTCAGAAAGATCTGATCGCCCGCGACCGTCCACGGGAACTCCCGGGCGCGAAGCGCGTGAATGGCGTCGGTCACGGTTCAACCTCGGGCGTCGGCACGCCCGCAATGGGCGCGGCGGTTTCGATACGCCGTGGATCGAGCGCATCTCGAAGTGCGTCGCCAAGCAGGTTGAAGCCCAGAACCGCCGCGCCGATCGCGAGTCCCGGAAACACCGATGTCCACGGCGCGTTGCGCAGGAGGTTCAGGTCGCGACCGTCCGCGATCATGCCGCCCCAGCTCGGCGTCGGTGGCTGAACGCCCAGGCCCAGGAACGACAGCGCGGCCTCGGCCATGATGGCACCGGCGACGCCCAGGGTCGCGGCGATGACGACGGGTGCTATGACGTTAGGCAGCACGTGCCGGGCAATGATCCAGCTGTCGCGCGCGCCGAGCGCACGGATGGCCTGCACGTACTCGAGCTGACGCACGACGAGCACCTGGCCGCGGACCAACCGCGCCATGCCCGCCCAGCCGACGATGCCGATGGTGAGGAGGACGACGCCGAGCGACGGACTGAGTGCGGCGACCATCGCGATCAGCAGGAGCAGCGTGGGAAAAGCGAGCGTCACGTCGGCGAGCCGCATCACGAGCTCGTCGACCCACCGGCCGTAGTAGCCGGCGAGCAGGCCGAACGCCACGCCGAGCGACAGCGCAATCGCCTGCGACACGAGCCCGACCGCGAGGGAGACACGCGCGCCGTACACGAGGCGAGACCAGATGTCGCGTCCCTGCACATCGGTGCCCATCCAGTGCGCGGACGACGGCGCGGCGAGACGCCCGACGAGATCGATGCGAAGGGGGTCGTCCGTCGCGATGAGCGGCGCGAACACGGCGACGGCCACGATGAACGCGATGACGCCGAGCCCGATGAGCGAGCGGGTGTCGCGCCGAAGGCTGCGCCAGACCGTGCGCGTCGTGGGTGCGGCGGTCACGTGGGCTCGCGCAGCTCGGGTGGCGTGTCAGGCGGCTGTCGACGCCACCGCCGATGATGCCAGAAATATTGCTCGGGGTATCGTCTCACCCAGCGCTCGAGCGTTGCCGTGTAGCGAGCGACGATCGCGTCGACGTCGCGGTCGCGATCACCGGTGTCCTCCACCAGCACGGGCTCGAACACAAGGCGATACTTCCCAGTCGGTTGCCTGACGGCGACGCCGAACACCACTGGCACCTCGAGTCGCAGGGCGAACACAGCCGGTCCTCGGGGCGTCTTGGCAGGCCTCCCGAAGAATGGCACGAACGTCGACGCGAGGCCGAGGACGCCCTGGTCGGCGAGAAACGCGACCGCTCGATTGTCTCTGAGGGACCGCGGCGTTCGACGTACTGCGTCCGCGTCGTGCACGACGACCATCCCGATCTGCGAGCGTGTCTCGGTGAGGTAGCGATCGAAGAGCGGGTTGCTCATTCGTCTCGCGATCGCGTCGAGGGGAATGCCGCGCGCGGCGACATACGCACCGGCAAGCTCCCAATTGCCGAGGTGACCGGTGACGAATATCAATCCCTTCCGCTTCGCGAGCGCGTCGTCGACGATGTCCCACCCGTCCGCGCCGTCGAACAGGTCGAGAACGGCGTCGCGACCGAGGCGCGCCAGCATGGCCGCCTCGATCGACGATCGGCCAAGGTGCTCGTACGCACCCCGCGCGATCCGGTTGACGTCGGCCTCGTCGAGGCCAGGGAACGCCGCAGCAATCTGTCGTTCGACGACACGGCGACGGATACCGAGTGGGCGATAGCCTAACGCGGCGATTCGCGCGCCGAGGTTGCCGGCGCGTTCCCAGTCGAGACTCCCGAGCGCGCCGATCACCGCGCGGAAGGCGGTGTACTCGGCCCTGTGCGCGAGAGACGCAGCGACTGGGGACTGGGGACTGGGGACTGGGGACTCCGCCGGGACGCTCTTCGTCACAAGGGACTATCCTCAGCGGTAGAAGCCTCCTTGCCGAGTCCCCAGTCCCCAGTCCCGAGTCCCCTCTGCATTTCCCATAACCTCGCATATTTCGCCGCCACGCTCATGGCCGCGAGCGCCGCGACGATGACGCCTGCTGCTCCGTCCAGAAAGCCGCCGCGAACCACGTACATCGAGATGAATCGCACCGGCGGCTTGACCGCGATCGTCCACGCACGCGTGCGCCGCCCGCGGGCGAAGTTCTGCTCGGCCCACCAGCGGCTGTAGCGCTCGAGCTTCGCGAAGTACTCGCCCAGGGAGGCGTACGGGTAGTGGAGGAGTGGCTCCGAGAGCTCACCGACCAGCCCATCGGTCATCACGTGCTCGTGCACCGGACGTTCATCGTACCGCATGCGGCTCCGGAAGAGGCGCACGGGCCGGTCGCGTTCCCAGCCACCGTGACGAATTTCCCGGCCAAGGAAGAAGTTGCGCCGCCTGACGCGGAAGGCGACGTCCTTCGCCGGACCGGAGACGATGCGCGCGATCTCGTCGCGCAGGCCGCCGGTGCCTCGCTCGTCGGCATCGACCACGAGAATCCACTCGTGCCGCGCGCGGGCGATCGCAGCGTTCCGCTGTCGGCCGATCGTCGTGAAGGGATGGCTGAAGACCGTCGCCCCGGCTGACCGCGCGATCGCCACGGTGTCGTCGCTCGAGTCATTCTCGACGACAATGATCTCCGCGGCCCACGAGACGCTCGCGATGCACTCACCGATTTCCGCCGCTTCATCCTTGGCCGCAATGACCACGGAGCACGGAATGCCGGATACGCCGCTGCCAGCCAAGCCCGCCGTCATGTGCGCCAACGCTTGCGGTCGCGCGCGATCTCGGTCGCGCGTTCGAACCCGTCGACCATGTTCTGCTCCGAGAAGTCACGGGTGACGCGCGCCCGGCCCGCGTTCCCCATCGCGGACCGCCGCTCTTCGTGCGCAAGGAGCACCGCAATGCGCGCCGCCATGGTTCCAGGATCCGGCTGCGCGAGGAGCACGCCGCAAATGCCATCTGCCACGTAGCGCTGCGACAGCGCATCGCGCTCGGCGAGCACCGGGACGCGGAGGGCCATGAGATCCAGGTAGCCGAACGCGGCGTTGTCCCCGCCCGCGGCAACCCACGCGAGTTCCGCGGCTGACAGCACGGCCTGCTGGTCGAGGCGCTGGCCGACGTGCGCGACGATCTCGGTGATGCCTAGCGCGGCCGCGTGCATCCGCAGGTCGTCATCCTCCGCACCCGGGCCCACGATGGCCAGCCGGAGTCCGGGGTGGCGCGGCGCCAGCAGCGCGACCGCACGCAGGAGCGCCGCGATCCGCCGGCGGGCCGTCGGGTCGTAGACACACGCGATGAGCTGATCGCCGCCCTTCGCGCCGATGGCGGCGAAGGACAGCGGCCGCACCTGCGCGATCGAGTCGACCGACACGCCGACGTCGGCGGCCACCGGCTCGAACGCGCCATGCGAGGGGCTTCCGTTCGAGCCGGATGCGTCGGTCGTAAACAGGTAGCCGGTTGCCGCGAGCCGCTCGCCGAGTCGCGCCTCCGGGCCACGCGTGAGCGTGGCGCCGGCAGGGATTCGACGGACCAAGGCTCCGCGCTCGGCCAGCCGAATCCCGAGGGACGCCACGAGCTGCTCACGCTCGCCGTGGACGAACACCACCTCGACGTAGTGCTCGAGCAGCACCTGACGCAGCCGCAGGCTCTCGTTCATCCACGGACCGCCTAACGGGATCGGCGCGAGCTCCACGCCGGGCAGCCGATCGGTGCTCGACGTAAGGCGGTCTTCCACCGCGCTGTCGGCCCGGCAGAGATACGTGCACTGGTAGCCCCGGCCGGCCATGGCGACCGCCGCCGCGGCGAACGCTCGCGCGCTCCCCGACCACTCAGAGCCCGAGTAGTAGAACAGGACGCGCAAGACGGCGGGGACTAGGGACTGGGCGGGTGCCCGCTGAAGGCGGGCGGTTGGGACTCGGCTTGTCGGACCCGGGAGTCCGCTTCACCCGCAGCGTCAAACTGGAGCGCATGGAGGCGATGATAATGGCCTCGGCGAGCCAGCAAAGCGCCGTGCGTCCCATGCTCCACGACCCGACCGCGATCCATCACCAGAATCTGGTCCGCGTGGGCGATCGTCGACAGACGGTGGGCGATCACGAACACCGTCCGCCCCTCGAGCAGGCGGTCGATGGCTTCCTGCACCAGCCGCTCCGACTCGGTGTCGAGCGCGGACGTCGCCTCGTCGAGGATGAGGATCGGCGGATCCACGAGCAGCGCGCGGGCGATCGAGAGTCGCTGACGCTGGCCTCCCGAGAGCCTAGTCCCCCGCTCGCCCAGGATCGTGTCGAAGCCGTCCGGGAGCTCGGCGATGAAACGGTGGGCGTTGGCCGCGCGCGCAGCCGCCTCGATCTGGGCGTCGGTGTATTTCGCCGCCGCGCCATACGCGAGATTGTTGCGCACCGTGTCGTTGAACAGCACGGTGTCCTGACTCACGATCCCGATGAGCGAACGGAGCGCCGGCAGCGCGATCTCGCGCGTGTCCACTCCGTCGAGGAGGATGCGTCCGGCCGTTGGCTCGTAGAATCGAGGAATGAGATCGACGAGGGTGCTCTTCCCCGCTCCACTGGCACCCACGAGCGCGATCACCTGGCCCTTGGGCGCCACGAGGGAGACGTCTACGAGCACCGGATCATCGCTATATGCGAACGACACGCGCTCGAACTCGAGCGCACGCTCGAACGTGGCGCTCGTCATGCCGCCGCGGTCGAGACTCGCCTCCGTGGGGCTGTCGATCACCTCGAAGATGCGCTCGGCGGCCGCCAACGATTGCTGTGCGGTGGTCGGGACCTGCGACAGCTGCTTGAGGGGCTGCAGCATGCGCATAACAAGGATCAGGAACGCGATCAGGCTCGCGCCGTCGATCGTGCCGGCGAAGACCGCTCTCGCGCCGAACCACAGAATGGCGACGGCGATCGCCGTCCCGACGGTCTCGGTGATCGGCTGAGCGAGTGCCGCGATCCGCGTGACGCGAACCATCCCGCGTGCGTAGCGACCGCTCGCCTCGCGGAACCTGCCTTCCTCGTACGCCTCCCCGCCGAATGACTTCACGAGGCGGATGCCACTCACGGCTTCCTGCACGACGGCGGTCATCTCGCCATACTGATTGCTCAGGCGACGATGGCCCTTGCGGAGCTTGCGCAGGAGCGGCTGCAGCAGACCGATCAGAATCGGTGCGACGACGAGCGCGAGCAGCGTGAGGCGCCATGAGATCGCGATGAGGCCCGCGATCGTGACGACGACCGTGGCGAGGCTCAGCAGCGATTGCGTGACCACCTGTGTGATCACCTGCTTGGTCTGCTGCGTGTCGTTCAGCACGCGAGCGAGGATGTCGCCGGTCTTCACCCGAACGAAGAAACCGAGCGGCAGACGCTGCAGATGCGCGTAGAGGGCGTTGCGCAGGTCACGCGTGACGTATTCCTGAAGCTGAGCGCCGAGCTGGCCGCTCGCCCACACGAACACGTTCTTGGCGGTGACGGCGATGAGAATGATGATGACGATCCGCAGCAGCGCGGCTTCAGGGCTCTCGCCGTTCAGAAACGCGCCGAGGAGCCGATTCTGAAGGGCCGACAGCTTCGTCTCGTGTGCCGGCTGGTTGAACAACCGTTCGAGAAACGGAATCAGCAGGGTGAAGCTGAAGACGTCGAGCACCGCTGCCGCGATGTTGCAGGCCACCGTTCCGGCCATGCGCCACGCATGCGGCCGGAGGAACTGGAGGAGGCGCCGGTACATCATCGCGCTCGCGTGCGCGTCACTTGGGCGTCAGCAGCGCGACCGGCAGGATACACTCCTCCGGCGTCACGCCGCCGTGGAGAAACGACCCGCGGTATCGGCTCTGGTACTCGCGCAGCTTGGTGGGATAGACGAAGAAGCCGTCCGACACCGCCAGCAGCGTGTTCGCGCCGAGCCCGCGACGCGGCAGCCGCAGCAGGTCCTCGTTGGGGAACAGGAGCGCTTGTTCCGCACGCTCGGCGCGCAGGTCCTCGCCGAACTTGTAGCGGAGGTTCGAGGTCGCGTCGCGCTTCGCAAAGACCGTCGCCGGTGTTTGACAGTGAATGGAGCCGTGATCGCTCGTGATGAGCACGGACACTTTGCGACGCGACGCCTCACGCAGCACGCCTAACAAGGCCGAGCGCTGGAACCACTGGAGCGTGAGCTGCCGCAGGGCGATTTCGTCGCGCGCCACCTCGTAGAGGATCGCCGACTCGCTGCGGCCGTGCGTGAGCAGGTCGACGAAGTTGAAGACGAAGGCGCTCACCCCTTCCGGCGCGATGGCGCCGTGGAGGTGGCGCTCGAGCTCATCGGAGTCGGATGCCGTGGAGATCTTGTTGTAGCGGACGGGCCGCGGCGTGTTGAGCTCCTGCAGGTGCGCCTCGAGCAGCTCGCGCTCGTGCGCGTTGAGCGTCTCGTCCTCGCGCTCGCCCCACCAGTCCGGGAACCGCGCGGCGATCTCGCCCGGGAACAGCCCACTGAACAGCGCGTTGCGCGAATACGGTGTGGCGGTCGGAAGCACCGCGTAATAGTGCGTGCGCTCGACATCGAACATCTGCGACAGGAGCGGCTCGAGCACGAGCCACTGATCGAGCCGCAAACAGTCCACGACGATGAACACCGCGTTGCGCGCGCGCTGCAGCATGGGCAGGAGAAACTCACCCACGATGTCGATGGACAACGGGGGCCGATCGCCCTCGAGATCGTGAAGCCATCCCGGGTAGGCCTGACGCATGTACTCGGCGAACTCGCGCTGCATGTCCGGATAGAGACCGCGGAGCGACTCGTACAGGCCCGTCTCTCCCGCCGCCGCGAGGTCGACGTCCCATTGCATCAGCTCGACGTAGCGATCCACCCAGCCTCGCCAATCGAGCACACGCCCGCGCTCGACTTCAATGGCGCGGAAGCGCTCGACGAAGCGTCGCGCAATGGCCTGCTGGCGAATTCGCGGCCCCTCGAGAATCCGCGTTATGACGGTGAGGACCTGACGCGGGTTGATCGGCTTGACGAGGTACTCGCGGATGTTGACGCCGAGGGCCTCGCGGAGTGTCGCGTCCTCCTCGCTCTTCGTGACCATCACTACCGGGAGGTTCGGCGCGAGCTCTCGCACCTCCTGGTACGTCTCGAGGCCTCGCTTGCCGGGCATCTGCTCATCGAGCAGCAGGATGTCGAACGGTCTGCGCCGGAGCAGCTCCACGGCGTCGTCGGCGTTCGTCGCCGTCTCGACCTCGTAGCCCTTCTCGCGCAGGAAGATGCGGTGGGACTCGAGGAGCTCGGCCTCGTCGTCCACCCAGAGTACGGATTTCGCCGGGGGAGCCATGCAGGGAATCTAGTCGGGCCAGCGTCGTTGCCGTGACCGCCGCGCCTGCTAATATTGGCCCGGTGCCGCTCTCGCCACCATACGCGCTCGCATCACCGCGCTTCCGATTTCGCGCGCTCGCCGCGCTCGTCGGACGATCACCGCTTGGCGGCGAACGTGAGGTCGCGTTGGCAACGCTGCTCGCGGCGCGTCTCGTCATCGGGGCGCTCCCACCGTCGCCGCTGCCGCAGCAGGTGCGCATCGTCCGCGCGAATGGTGCGCGCGCCTGGTTCGCCGCGCTGGCGGTTCCGCCATCGTTTCGCCAATCGTTGATGCGCCTGATGGATGCCACGACCTCGGTAGACCGCGACGGGCTCGAATCCGCGCTGAGAGCCGTGATCGACATCAGCGCTCCACATCTCGACGCACCTGCCTTGACGGAGTTGCGGGAGATCGTCCGCATGCTCGTCTCGAGCGTATGAGTGACCTCGACGAAGCGCGAGCGCGTCGCGCGATCGGTACGATCATCGACGGCAGCGCGCCACGTGACACGATCTCGACCGGCTTCCCCAGTCTCGACAACGCGCTTGGCGGCGGGGTCAGGCGTCGCGACCTCGTCATCCTTGGCGGCGAGGTCGGGAGCGGGAAGTCGGCGCTGGCGCTGGCCATCGCACTCCGCGCGACGGAGGCCGGCGCGAAGGTGCGGTTCCTGTCCGCCGAGATGGACCAGACCCGAGCGGCCGAGCGCGCGCTGGCCATTGAAGCGCGCGTCCGGGTGGATGACCTCCGGCGCGGTCATCTCGACACCGAATCACGGTCGCGACTGGAGGTGGCCGCGCGGCGCCTCGAGCAGCAGTTCCCGACGTTCGACCTCCTGCTTCCCGCGGATATCGGTGCGCTCGAGCACGAGGATGTACGGCTTCGGGACGTCGACGCGCTGATCATCGACCCGCTTCAGGCACTCGCCGCCGGCAGTCGCCCGATGGACGAGGAGATGGCGAGCGCGGCGCGCACGTTGAAGAAACTGGCGGTTGAGCGCGACGTGTGCGTCATCGCGACGAGCGGACTCCCGCAGATCGTTCGGGACCGCAAGGATCCGAGGCCGCAACTGGACGACTTCGGCGCGCTCGGCGCACTGAAACAGTTCGCGGACGTGGTGCTCGGGCTCTATCGTCAGGAGATGTACGACGGCGCACCGGACGTGGACGGCGCAACGGAGCTGCTCGTCCTGAAGAACCGCAACGGCGCGCGCGGATACGTGGATCTCTACTTCTACAAGCAGTGGATGCGGTTCGAGGACGTGCTCGAGCCGGATCGCTGAGCGCGCGGCCGTGAGGCGGCCGCTCGGTCTCCGGTGGTATATTTTTGGTCCTTACCCGACCCATGCGCACTTTCCGAGTTGCTTATGGCTGGCCACAGTAAATGGAAACAGATCAAGCACTACAAGGCGGCCGCTGACGCCAAGCGCGGCGCCCTGTTCACGAAGCTCATCCGAGAGATCACGATGGCCGCCAAGCAAGGCGGCGGCGATCCGGATGGGAATCCGCGCCTCCGCACCGCGATCGAGACGGCCCGGAACAACTCGATGCCGAAGGAGAACATCGAGCGCGCAATCAAGAAGGGCACGGGTGAGCTCGAGGGGGTCGACTATCAGGAGATCCTCTACGAGGGCTACGGCCCG
Organism: Gemmatimonadaceae bacterium; assembly: GCA_036274195.1. GTDB lineage: Bacteria > Gemmatimonadota > Gemmatimonadetes > Gemmatimonadales > Gemmatimonadaceae > JAJKIV01. Next base: position 27,501 of record DASUGD010000288.1, read on the forward strand.
GCCGGCGTTGCCCTCATGATCCAGACGGTAACCGACAACCCCAACCGCACCGTCGCCGAGATCCGGCACAAGCTGTCGCGCGGCGGGGGAAACCTCGGCGCGGCGAACTCGGTGTCGTGGATGTTCGACCGGCGCGGGCAGATCTACCTCGACGCGAGCGGCCTCGACGAAGACACGCTGATCGAGGCCGCGCTCGAAGGTGGCGCCGAAGACGTGAAGCGTGAGGACGATCAGTTCGTCGTTACGACGGCCGTCGCGGACCTGCACGCGGTGAAGTCGGCGCTCGACGCCAAGGGCCTCGCGTCGACGAGCGCGGAGATCGCGTGGATTCCGAAGAACACGATTCGCGTCGAGGGCAAGGACGCGGAGACGCTCGTCAAGCTGCTCGAGGGGCTCGAGGAGCTCGATGACGTGCAGAAGGTGGAAGCCAACTTCGACATGGACGTGTCGGAGATGGCGAAGGCGTGACACCGACGGCCGCGACGTGATCGTTCTCGGCATCGATCCGGGAACGGCCACGACGGGGTACGGCGTCGTGAGCGGCGACGGGACGCGACCGCCGACCCTGATCGAGTGCGGTGTGATTCGAACGAGGCCTCGCGACGCCCTGCCCGACCGCCTGCTCGAGATCCACGGTGGCGTCACGGAGCTGATTGCCCGACACCGCCCGCACGCGATCGCGGTGGAGGATGTGTTCTACGCGAAGAATGTCCGGACGACGGTCGTGCTCGGCCACGCGCGCGGTGTGGTGCTGCTCGCCGGGGCGCAGGCCCGGATCGACGTCTACGAGTTTCCACCGGCCGAGATCAAGAAGGCGGTTGTCGGGTCGGGTGGAGCAACGAAGGAACAAGTGCAGTTCATGCTGACGCGATTGCTCCGATTGAAGGCGGTTCCGTCCCCGTCGGACGCGGCTGATGGTGTGGCGGCGGCGCTCACGTACCTCATGACGGCGCGTCTGCCGAAGGTGGCGGCGACGCCGCCGGTCATGGCGTCGCCGTTCGCGACGAACCCACGCGCGCCGGGTCGCCGCTCGTGATCTCGCAGGTCTTCGGCCGGCTCACGACCAAGGAGCTCGACCACGTCGAGATCATGACGGAGGGCGGCGTTGGTTACGAGCTGGCGATTCCGCTCAGCGCGTACGAGGCGCTGCCGAAGGTCGGCGAGACGGCGACGCTGCACACGCACCTCGTGGTGCGCGAGGATGGCTGGCAGCTGTTCGGCTTCGCGACGCCGTTCGAGCGGCGGGTGTTCCGGCGGGTGCTGGACGCGAAGGGGGTCGGCCCGGCATTGGCGTTAGGCTTGCTGTCGACGTTGTCGGCGGAGCGGCTGGTCCGGGCGATCCGCGAGAAGGACATCGCGACGCTGCAGAGCGTCCCGCGCGTGGGACGGAAGAAAGCCGAGCAGCTGGTGCTGGACCTCGCCGACAAGCTGGACGGGCTGGGGAGTGAGCCGGTGGCCGGCCCGCGGCCGGAGGGCGCCGGGGCCGACGATGCCGTCCGGGCGCTGGTGTCGTTAGGCTACACGCTGGCCGAGGCGGAGAAGGCCGTGCGCGCGGCGCTGGACTCGAACGGCCGCGCGCAGTCGGCGACGGAGCTGATTCGCAATGCGCTCGCGAAGGTTCGTGGCTAGCGCTGGCTGCTAGCTGCTGGCTGCTCAACGGCTTTACGGTCGGCATCGCGGTCTGGTCGGCGGGGCGTCGGGGTGAGGAGGCGTCGCGCGGCGCCGCAGCGATCGCCGGACCTCACGGAGCCGTACGGCCAACGGCTACACCGGTCCGGCGGCGCCGGCTGCGAGCGCGTTCCGCCGACGAGGCCGCGCCCCCACGCTCCCGGCGCGATGATCTCGACGTGCCGCAGATCCGTCAGCTGACCTTCCCCGGCTTGAGATACGTGTC
>DASUGD010000289.1:0-39951 GCA_036274195.1 Gemmatimonadaceae bacterium
TTCACGCCGACGCGTGAAAAGGATGAAATTCCACTCCGACCCAATTCACAGCTGTGCGTGCCACGAGTCGCGCACGGGTCGCTCGAACTGCTCCCGCCACGCGGCGGCCGTGGTGACCGACGTGTCGAACGTCGGCGTCTCCGGTCCAATGCGACCCTCTCGCGCAAACTCGGCGAACGTCTTGCGCGTTGCCGCGATCACCCGACCGTCCACGTCCCGATAGTACACGCGGCCACCACCCAGCAAACTCGTGCCGAGCTCCGGCTCGAGCCTCGCGAGCGTCCGGAACAGTCCATCGATCGAACACCCTGACGCGCCGGCCGAGGACTGATCGACACCGATTGCCAGGAACCTCCCGTCCCGCCACTCGCGGCCGCACGTGAGCGGCGATCCGTGCGCGTTCCACTGGTCGAGGAACGCATCGACGGCCTCGAGGAGGCGCTCCGACGCCGGCGGCGTCAGCTCGTGCGCCGCGCCGAAGACCCAGACGCGTGCGTCGCTCGGTAAGGAATCGAAGGGAACCTGCGGCATGGTTCGGCTCGGTGACTGAATGACACGTTAGGGCCGCGCAACAACGCGACTCGATCGCTCACGGAAAGCTAACGCCGCTCGCATCACGCGGGCGTGCGTGGTGCCGGGAGCGTTCGCCGCGCACTACATTCGCTCGACCCGCACGATCGCCCGAGGAGAGACGTGTCCCTTACGCAGCCGATTCTTCCTGCCCTGCTCGCCTTCGCTGCGCCCGACACCGGCATTTCGGTCGAGCGATTCCTGCTGGTGCTCGCCGTCATCCTCATTTCGGCCAAGATCCTCGGTGAGCTTGCCGAACGCGTTGGCCAGCCGGCGGTGATTGGCGAGTTGGTGGCCGGCGTGCTGCTTGGCCCTTCCGTCTTCGGACTCGTCGATCCGATGCAGCCGTCACTGCATCTGATCGCGGAAATCGGAGTGGTACTGCTGCTGTTCGGCATCGGCCTCGAGACCGATCTCAAACGCCTCTTGAGCGTCGGAGGGGCAGCGTTCACGGTGGCCGTCATCGGGGTGCTCCTGCCGTTCGTGCTCGGTTACGCCGTGTCGCGCGCTCTCGGGCTGGCCGTGCTTCCAGCGATCGTCGCAGGCGCAGCGCTCACGGCGACATCGGTGGGGATCACCGCTCGCGTGTTCTCGGATCTCGGTGGGCTCGAGAGCCCTGAAGGTCAGATCGTGCTCGGCGCGGCGGTGATCGACGACGTGATCGGCCTCGTGATTCTCGCGGTCGTGAGTGATCTCGTTGCTGGCAACGCTCCGAGCGTCCTGGGCGTTGCCCGCGCCACGGCAGTCGCGTTTGGCTTCGTCATCGGTGCGGTGCTGATCGGCCGCTTGATCGTGTCCTGGCTCTTCAGGCTCATCGCACGAACGAGCAAGGAACACACGTTGGCGACGATGGCGCTTGCGCTCGCATTCGTGCTGGCGGTGTTTGCGTCGGAGGTCGGATCTGCACTGATCGTCGGCGCGTTCGCGGCAGGGCTGGTGCTCGCGCCCACCGAACATGCGGCCACCATCGAGCGCGGTATCATCCGGCTCGCGAACGTGTTCGTTCCCATCTTCTTCGTCGCGGTCGGTGCCGCCGTGGATGTCCGCACGTTCGGCTCGCGCGAGGTCGTGATCATCGGCATCGCGCTCACCACCGTGGCCATCGCGGGGAAGTTTGCTGCTGGCTGGGCGCCCGTGTGGGTACGTGCCCGGAAGACCGTCATCGGCGTCGGCATGATCCCGCGTGGAGAGGTTGGCCTGATCTTCGCGCAGACCGGCCTCGCGGCAGGAGTCCTGAACGCCGGCGAATACAGCGCGCTCATGCTGATGGTTCTCGTGACGACGTTCATGGCGCCACCGCTGCTGAGACGCCTCCTCACAGGGACCGCGGCCAAGGCCGCCGGCCCGCGGTCAGACGCGAGTGCTGTTGGCGAGATGACCACCGACGCCTGATTCACCCGAACGACGCCGACCGATGGCCGGACCATTCGTCCTGATCGTGATCGTCGCCGGCGCGTACCTGGCAGCGCACTGGGCGTTCGAGTGGCTCGGCACGCGCTACCTGATCGTTTCCGGTGCCGAGTATCTCGTGTTAGGCATTCTCCTCGGTCCGCGGGTGTCCGGGGTCCTTCAGGTGAGCGTCCTCGATGGGTTCGCTCCGCTGATGGTGCTGGCGATCGGCTGGATAGGCGCATCGGTCGGCTCGACGTTCTACGTGCCGCAAGTCGTTCGCAGTTATGGCGCGGCGTATCGTGTCGCGTTCGTCGAGGCGTTGCTCGCGCTGGCTGCGACGGCAACGTTCCTGACCGGCGCATTGGCGTGGATCTACCAGCTGCCGCTCGCGGATACGGTCGCGCCGGCGGTTGCTCTCGGCGCGATCGCGACGGTGTCGTCTCCCGCCGGAGTCGCGATGCTGAGACGGAGGCTCGTCCGACGAGGCGTCGTTGTTCGGCAGATCGAGGTGACGACCGCCATCGACGCGTTCGTCGCCATCATCGCGTTCAGCCTCCTTCTTTGCATCGAGCACAGCGCGCCAGCGACGGGACCTCGCGCCCCCACGCCAACGGAATGGGCCGTGATCAGCGTCGCGATCGGCTGCGTGGGAGGCTCGCTGTTTCATCTCTTCGTCGGCAACGAGCGCGACATCGATCGGCTGTTCATCTCGATTGCCGGCGCGGTCATTCTCGTGAGCGGCGCCGCGGCCTATCTCCGGGTATCCCCGCTGCTTCCGGCGATGCTCCTCGGCGCGATGCTGGGGAATACCCGGCGCAATCGCAGCGAGATTCGACAGGCGCTGAGCCGGGTCCAACGCCCGCTGTATTTCGTGTTGCTGGTGTTCGCGGGGGCCGCGTGGGATCCCGGGACCATCGCCTGGTGGATCTTGCCGGCACTGGTGTTCGTGGTCGTGCGTGCGGTCGCGAAGCTCGGCGCCGCTCGTTTGGCGGCGCTGTTCAATGGTCTGACGGACTCACTCGGTCGCCGGTGGGGGCGCGCCTTGCTCGGTCAGGGCGGACTGGCGATCGCCATCGCGCTCAACTACCAGCTCTTTCACGGGACCATGCTGCTGCCGGATGTCGTTTTCACGGCCGCCATCGTGTCGGTCGTGCTCACTGATCTGTCCTCAGCGCGGTTCGTCCAATCGGTCGTTGGGCGGTACACGCAGCCCGTGCTCGATGCAGAGACGCCGGTCGAGCCGTCGTCCGCTCTCCAGGCTGAGCGGAAGTGAGACGGCTCGTCATTCTGGCGCTGCTGTACCTCGGCGTGCAGCTCATGCTGCCGCTGGGCGAACAGGGGCATGGCTCCGAAGCGCTCGTTACGTTCGGCTTTCTCATTCTCGCCGCGTACACCGTTGGGGAGCTGACGGTACGTCTCGGCCTCCCCAAAATCGTCGGCTACCTGTTCGCCGGCATGGCGTTCGGGCCGTCGGCACTGTCCGCGGTCACGGCGACCGCGATCGGTCGCCTGGCTCCCGTGAGCGAGCTAGCCATCGCTCTCATCGCCTTCATGGCAGGGGCCGAATTGCGCTGGAGCGACCTGCGCGTGAGCGGCTCGAAGCTCGTGCGGATGCTCGGCTGCGAGCTGCTGCTGTCGTTGTTAGGCATTGCGGGGCTGCTGGTCGCGCTGCGTCATTGGATCCCGTTTCTCGTGGACGTTCCCGGCGCGAAGTTCGCGGCGTTCGTTCTGCTCTTCTCGAGCATCGCGATCGCCCATTCCCCATCGGTCACGGTCGCCCTGTTGGCCGAGACGGGCGCTCGCGGCACGGTTGCGAAAAGCACATTGGGGATCGTGCTGCTGTCCGATGTGGCGGTCGTTCTGCTGTTCACGATGTCGCAAACCCTGGCCAGGGCGATCGCGCCGCCGGCGGGAGTGGTCGCGTTGCCATCGCCGGCAGTCGTGGTATGGGAGATCGCCGGGTCGCTGCTCGTCGGTGGGGCCGTCGGCCTGATCGTCACGCTGTATCTCCGCTTCGTGCAGCGCGAGCTCATGCTCTTCACGATCCTCGTGACGCTCTTCGGGGCATCGCTCGCACAGGCGACGCATGTCGAGGTTCTGCTCACCCTCATGACGGCCGGCTTTGTCGCCGAGAACGTATCGCATTCGGAGCGAAGTGAGGCAATGCGAACTGCGCTGGAGCGGTCCGCGGCGCCGGTGTTCGTGGTGTTCTTCGCACTGGCCGGCGCGCAGATCGACATCCGTGAGGTCGTGAGCATGCTGCCGATCGTGCTGCCGATCGGCATCGTCCGTGCGCTGGCGATCTGGTTGGGAATCCGCATCGGCGCACGATGGACGCGAGCCGAAGTGGTCGAGCGGCGATACGTGTGGATGGGACTGGTCTCCCAGGCAGGCGTCGCAATCGGGCTCGTGACGCTCGTCTCCTCGCTCTATCCGGAGGCGGGCGCCTCCATGCGCACGCTGCTGCTGTCGTTGATCGCCGTGAACCAGATCGCGGGACCAGTGCTGTTCCGGCGTGCCTTGGTTCGGTCGGGCGAGATCGACAACCCGGTCGCGCCTGACGCGGTCTCGCGTCCGGCACCTGCGATGTCGCTCCAGTGAGTGGCGGTCCTCGTTCGGGGTCACTTCGAGGTGGCCCCGAACGAGCGGTTGCCTAACCAGTCACTACGGCTTCGCGGCTCCTGGAAGCTGAATCATCGGCATGGCACTGCCGGAGACCTGCGGCATCTGCCCGTTCCAGCGTTTGGCCATCTCGTACTGCACGAGCGTCGCGGTGAGGCTCTCCGAGAGCAAACGGTTCGCCTTCGCCTGTGCCTCGGCCTCCGTGAGGATCGCCTTCGCGCGACCGGCCGCCTTGATCGAGTCGCCCTGCGCCTGGAACTGATTCTTCTGCAGCTCGTTCTGCGCCGTGAGCGCCTGCTGCTGCATGACGTTTTTCGTGTTGATCGCTTCGATGACCGCCGGTGGCGCCCGAAGCTCGTTGATCGTGAACTGCTTGACGACGATTCCGTACGGCGCGAGTCGCTCCGCGATCGTCGCCTGCGTCTTGTTCACCACCTCGGCCTTCTTCGGGCCGATGACGTCGGCGATCGGCTCGGTTCCCACGACTTCCTGCAACGCCTGGCGAATGGCCTGCTTCACGTACCCGTGTTGGATCGTCCCGATGTCGGTGCGGAAGGTCTGGTAGAGCGCGGGCACCCGCATCGGATCGAGCTCGAACGACATCGAGACATCGAGCGAGATCGGCTGGCCTTCCACGCTGTTGACGTTGATTTCGTCATTGCCCCGCGAGCTCTCCGTGTTCCCGCGGGTCAACACGAGCGTTTGCATGTACACCGGATACTCTTCGATCTGGCTGAGGAGCGGATTTCTGGGGTGGAGACCGGGGCCCATCGGCTTTGGGTCGACGCCACCGCCCGCCCGGTGGATCAGAATTCCGACGTGCCCCGGATTGATGTACGTGATGGTCGAAGGCAGGAGCACGAGCAGCACGATGAGCCCGAGGGCGACGAACAGCAGCCGGCCAATCCTGGCACCAACACTGGTCGAACGATCACCGCGCATTCCGCCGCGAATCGCACCGAGGCGTTCGCCGAGGGAGCTCTCCACCGTTGTCTCCTTGACTGCCCGCCGGCCTAACGAGGCCGCCGGGCATGTCTCCTGGGTGACGGCTCCAGGTGTCCCGCGGCCGCGGGGCCGGAGCCTTTGGGTGTACTACGTCGTCCTGCCACAGGCTGTTTCCAAGCTGGCCGGCCGTCACGGCCGGCCATCGACCGCCTCGCGGTAACACTCCGGACACATCACCTCGCCCGACTCGAGCCGCACCATCTCTCGCTCCTCATGCTCGCCGTGCAGGGCACACGTTAGGTTCATCGCGCGATCGATGGCCTTCCGATTGCGCGTCTGCTCGAGCACCCGGCCCGCCGCGGTGTAGTACCGCACGACGAACACCACGAGCGCGACCGCCACACAGACCAGGGCGATGAACAGCACGCCTTCGATGATGATCGCGTTCATCGCTTTCGAGTCGGCTGCGCGATACCGCTCAAAGCCATGACGCCGAGGCCAAACCCGCCTTGCGTCAGACTGAACGTGTAGGGGTCCATGATTGGAGTCGAGAGGGCCTCGAAATAAAGGGAGTGAGCCGGACCGCACAATGCGGTCGCCGCGTCACTCCCAGTCGATAGGCGCTCACGACGTAAGTATACGAGCCGTGTCGGTCGCCCGTTTCGATACGCGCCAACCGACGTGCCGACACGCGGTTAGCGACCGCACCCAGCGACTTTGGTTACTTGCCGAGCTCGTGTCGCAGCGCTGACGCCAGGTCGGGAAAATCGAACTGGAACCCGGCGTCGAGCAGGGACTTCGGGCTCACGCGCTGGCCGGAGAGCAGCGTCTCCTCGCCCATCTCGCCGAACATGAGCTTGACGGCAAACTCCGGCACCGTCGCGATGGCCGGGCGATGCAACACCTCGCCTAACGTGTGCGAGAACTGCACGTTCGTGACCGGGTTCGGGCTGCAGACGTTCACGATCCCTTGCATGGTGTCCGTCACCATCAGGAACTCCAGCGCGCGCACGGCATCGTGCATGCCGATCCAGCTCATCCACTGCGCACCACTTCCGACCTTTCCACCTCCGCCCACGTTGAATATGGGGAGCAGCTTCGCGAGCACGCCGCCATCGGGATTCAGAAGGAGGCCCAGACGCGGATGCACGAGACGCACGCCCGCGTCGCGGGCAGGCGCCGCGGCACTCTCCCACTGCCGCACGACATCAGCCAGGAACCCCTTCCCCGGGGCACTCGCCTCGTCGAGGATCTCGTCGCCGCGTGAGCCATAGATCCCGATCGCCGAAGTCGCCAGGAAGACACGGGGCGGCGTCCGTACCGCGGCCATCGTCCTGGCGAGGAGATCCGTGCTTTGCACGCGACTCGCGAGGATCGCCGTCTTGTGCTCCTGCGTCCACCGTTGAGCGACCGTTGCACCGGCACAATTGATGACGGCGTCGGCGCCGTCGAGGGCTGTGGGATCGAGCGTTCCGGCCGCCAGGTCCCAGTGGAAGTCGACGCCTCGGCTCGACCGCCGGCCAATTCTCCGGACTCGGTGCCCTTGTCCCGTTAGGTGCCGAGCGAACGCGCCCCCCAGAAAGCCGGACGCGCCGGCAATCGCGACGGTGATCACGGCGTCGTTACTCCGCGAGCTCGAGACTTCGCCAAAGATACCACGACGCCACCGTGCGATACGGCGCCCATGCCGCGCCGATCTTGAGTACACGCCCGGGCAGGGGACGCTTGCGCAGCCGGTACGCACGTTGGATCGCCTTCTGTATGCCGAGATCGAGCTCGGGCAGCACATCCGGCCGGCCCAATCGGAACATCAGGAACATGTGCGCCGTCCAGCGGCCGACGCCCTTGATGCGCAGGAGTGCATCGATCACGTCGTCATCGGCCAGCTCGTGCAAGGTCTCGATCGGCAGCTCGTTGCTCGCGACGCGGGATGCGAGATCCTTGAGGTAGGCCAGTTTCTGCCGGGAGAGCCCGACGGCGCGGAGGTGCTCGTCGGTCGTCGCCGCGAGCTCGGTGGGCAGCGGTGAACGCCCACCGTACAGCCCGAGGACACGGGCGTGGATCGTCGCGGCGGCTTTGCCGGAAAGCTGTTGGTAGATGATCGAGCGACACACCGCGTCGAAATGCGTCCCGTCCCTTTGGGGCGTGAGGCGGAAAGGGCCGACCTTGCGAATCACCTCGCCAATCACCGGATCGGCGTCTGTGAGATGGGCTATCGCGCGGCGCGCGCCACGCGGAATGGTCGGAGGTGTCGGCAATGCGGGAACGGAGAACGGAGCAACCGAAACGTGATGGGTGCCAATCGGTTCGTTTGGCACCCATCGCATAACGATTGCACGTCGAGGTGACGACCACCAGCCCCTCGGGGCCGTGGTGATCACCGTCGTGAATCGCGTCCCGGGGCAATCGACGTGCCGGTTACCCTGCGGGCAAATTGGTGTCTGACCCCATACGAACCATTCGGATGCCGCAACAAAACGGTGGAATTGGGGTCAGACACCGGTCAGATTCCCATTTCGATTCCGTGAGACGAACCGTGCTTCGCACCGCTCGATGGTCCGCGTTGGTCGTTGCCACCGCGGCGTTCATGACCACCGCGTGCCGTCGCGACGACTCGCAGGTCGATGTCGCGGCGACGGACTCGGCGCTCGCGCGCGACATCACGCTGGCGAGTGCGGTGACCACAGCAACCCCGCAGCTGCGCGATTCGCCCGACTCGGCGCCGCCAACGGTCGAGGCTCCGCTTCCCAAACCGAAGGTCGAGCGAAAACCGGCTCCGCCGAGGACGCAGCCGCGCGCTCCCGAACGCGAGGCGCCGAAACCCGAGCCCCCCGCGCCAACCCCCGTCGTCGAGGACACAGCCGCGGCTGTTGCCGCGGCCGGGCCCCGCGGGGTCATCCCTGCCGGCACATCGGTAGGACTCACGCTGGACTCGCGCGCCTGCTCCGACGCCAACCGGCCAGGTGACAAGCTTGTCGCTCACACCACCGAGGCTGTGACCGCTACGAACGGCGCCGTCTTTCCGGCAGGGTCTGCGGTCGTGATCGAGGTGGCGACGGTGGCGCATGGTAGCTCACCCGATTCGTCGGCGATCACGTTCCGGGTCAAGACCATCACCGCGAACGACAAGACACGACCGGTCGCGGCCGACATCGTGGCGACCGGCCCGGTCGAGAAGAATCGGGTTGATACCAAGTCAGCCGACAAGAAAAAGGTGGTGGCCGGCGCGATCCTTGGCGCGATCGTGGGCCGCGTCGCCGGAGGTCATGGTGCGACCGGCACGGTCGTCGGCGCCGCCGCTGGCGCGGCGGCTGGCGCGGCGGCCGCGGCAGCGACCGCGAAATACGAGACCTGCCTGCCGGCTGGTGCTCCGCTCAAAATGACGATCGCCGAAGCGATCGAGGTCGGCGTCTAGTCCTTCGGGCGCTGGCGTTTCGCGTATCTTCCAGCGCAGTGCCGTGGTGGCACTGATTGACCCTTCGTCACCGTTCATGCGCACAACGCTCATTGGGTTGCTGTTCGTCATCCCTGCCCTGACGCTGGGCGCGCAGTCGCGCGCGCTGTCGCCCGCGGTGCAGCGTGGACTCGAGACAATCACCGCCGCGGACGTGAAGCGGCGCATCGGAATCATCGCCGACGACTCCATGCGCGGCCGCGACACGCCAAGCCCCGGTCTCGAGGCGACGGCACGTTACATCGCCTCGGAGTTCCGCTCGCTCGGGCTCAAGCCCGCGGGCGATAGCGGAACGTTCATCCAGCGCTACCCGATTCCCGGTGGGCCCCCCGATCGGAAGCCCGGCAGCCGGGTGCGCACCGCGCCTAACGTGGTGGCGATCCTCGAGGGCTCCGACCCCGTGCTGAAGCACGAGTACATCGTGCTGTCGGCGCACATGGACCACGTCGGCGTCGGCGCGCCGATCGACGGCGACTCCATCTACAATGGCGCCGACGACGACGCATCGGGCACCACCGGCGTGATCGAGCTGGCCGAGGCGTTGAGCGTCCCGGGCGCGCGGCCGAAACGGTCGGTGCTCTTTCTCACCGTGAGCGGCGAGGAGCACGGGCTGTGGGGAAGCGGATGGTTCAGCGAGCACTCGCCGGTCCCGATCAAGCAGATCGTCGCCGATCTCAACATCGACATGATCGGCCGGAACTGGAAAGACACGATCGTCGTGATCGGGAAGGAGCACTCGGACCTGGGCGCGACGGTCGACCGCGTGACCAGGGCGCATCCCGAGCTCCGCATGAAGGCAATCGATGACATCTGGCCGGAGGAGAACTTCTACTTCCGCTCGGACCACTACAACTTCGCGCGCAAGGGCGTTCCGGTCCTGTTCTTCTTCAACGGCACGCACCCGGACTACCACGGGCCGAACGACGAGCCTGGCCGTATCGACGCCGAAAAGGAGTCGCGCATCGTGCGGCTGATCTACCTGACCACGCAGGAAGTCGGCAACGCGGCGCAGCGCCCGGCCTGGAACCCGGCGAGCTACAAGCGTATCGTGCGTCCTTGAGACGCGCTGACCCGCGCCCCTTGCGCCTCGACGTCGCCCCGCGTCCCCTTCCCTCTGCCTAACGCCGAGTCCGATGCCTTCCGTCAGCTTCTACCGCTGGTCCGATATCCCCGAGGAAACGCTGTCGCCGCTCCTGGGCCGCAAGCTCATCACGGGCGACCGCATGATGATTGCCCACGTGTATCTCAAGAAGGGATGCATCGTGCCGAAGCACAATCACGAGAACGAGCAGCTGACGTACATCCTGGAGGGCGCGCTCCGGTTCTCGATCGGGGACGATGGCGAGGAGATCGTGGACGTGCGGGCGGGCGAGGTGCTGTGCATCCCCTCACACGTCTGGCATCAGGCGGAGGCGCTCGAGGACACGCTCGACGTCGACGTCTTCACCCCGCCGCGTCAGGACTGGCTCGAAAAGACCGACTCGTATCTCCGCGGCGGCACGCGGTAGGCCGCGTCGCCGGCGGTTCGTCAGGGGAGACCCCGGGCGCGATTCGCGTCGTTAGGCCCGTTCGTCGCGTCCGCCCGTCGCCTCAGCGCATGACGGATGGACGCCGCCAGCCCCACTGCGATGCCCAGCCCGATCAGGGTCAGGCCGATGGACGACTGGGCGCTGAAATAGTCCGCACGCTGCACGAACGACCCCACGCCGGCGGGCAGTTTCTGCGTCCCGCTCGCGAGAGACGCCAGCCCGTTCCGTGCCATGAGGAACAGTGTCGTGCCGGCCACGATCAGCAGCATCGCGAGCGCATCCCACAGCCGCTCGGCAGCGTGAACGCCACGCTCGATGCGTGAAGGCGTGCCGTAAAGGGGCTGGGCCGGAATTCCAAGCGGTGAATGCACGTTTCTAGGACGCGTGACCACCGCGGACGGCACGTCGCCCTCAGGGCCCGCTGCGCAGCATCCGCCGGAATTCCTTCTCCCACTGCTCCTTCATCGTCGAAACACGCACCCCCTTCCCCGCTCGCTTCGCCATACCCATGAGCCCGAGGGGCGAGGGATGAGTGATCTGGTGGTACGCGATCGCCGCGTCGTCCTTGAGCCCTAGGTGCGTGCCGAGAAGCCAGTCCGCGGTCCTGCCGAGGACGATCACTGTGTGCAGCCCCCGCTTTCGCGCCTTCGCGAGCTCGGCCCGCACGCGTTTCACGTTTTCGGGGCTGCTCATCTCGGCCTTGCTCGGCGCTCGAAAGTGCTCGCCGTCGTCCGTCGGACAGACTGGATACGCGTTCGACAATGCAGCGTCGGAAACGGTAGGCCGGATGCCTGCCGCACGCAGCGCCGCGCCATCCCACGGGACCTCATCGAGCGGTCGCGTGAACCGACAGCGGCCTTCCGCTTCGAGCGCTTCGTAAAGCGGCCGTCCCGCGCGATCGCCAAAGAACGGAATACCCGATTTGTCGGCGCCGTTAGGCCCAGGCGCTTCGCCGTAGATGAGGGCGCCGACCGGCCCCTTCGTCGGGAAGAACGCTGGGACACGAGTGCCGAGGATGCGTCCTTTTGGTGATGCGGATCGCTTTGGTTTTGCTAGAGTTACCATCGATTCTCGCCTGCCGTCTTCTTGGCAATGGATCTCTCTTCTGCGATGCGCGTGCCGGCACTCCGGCGCGCGCTCTTGGCTTTCGGGGTGCCGGTCCTCGTGATTCTGGTCACGAAAGTAGTGGCCGGCAAAGAGGTGCGAGGCCGCGTCCGCTCGCTCTTCACGGACCCACCGCCGCCGCCCGCCGAGCTGGTCAACGTTCCCGTAGCCGTCCCGCGAGATCATGTGATCGTTCTCGACGACTCGCTGTTCGGCCGCAGCGGCAAGGTTCGGGTGAAGATGCTTCGCGGCTTCGACGCGGAACGGATCGACGGGCTCAAGGACGTCTTCGGCTCGAAAGCCCTCGCCCGACCCTCCGTGCTCGGGATGGCCACGGTCGACGACCCGCAGGCGTTCTCGTTCATCACGCTCCTCCCGTGGCGCGAGAAGCGGGGCGCGTACGTCGGCCCCTATCACATGGGCTGGTGGCCAGCCGAGCGCTCGGTCGTCTCCGCGAACTACGAGAATCCCGCCGGGTTCATTGAAGTCACCCCCGCCAATCAGCTGACCCGCGTATCCGAGCACTTTCGGCTGCGCGACTTCCTCACGCACGACCAGGAGGACGTCTGGCCGAAGTACGTCGTGCTCCGAGAAGCGCTGCTGGACAAGTTGGAGCTCGTGCTCCAGACGCTCGAGGCACGGGGAACGCCTATCCAGAACGTGCGGGTCCTGAGCGGTTTCCGCGCACCGTACTACAATGCGGCGCTCGTGGCCGAAGGCGCCGCCCGCGCGAGTCGCCATCAGTTTGGGGATGCGTCGGACATCATCATCGACAACGACCACGACGGCCGAATGGACGACCTCAATCACGACGGCCGCGTGAACTTTCAGGATACCGAAGTGATCCTCAACGCCGTCGAGCGTGTGGAGCGCGCCTATCCCGAGCTCGTCGGCGGGCTGGGACTGTACGCGGGCATGGGCCCGAGCGGTCCGTTCACGCACATTGACGTCCGTGGCTCGCGGGCGCGGTGGACGAACAGCGGCGCGTCGAAGCGACCGGCGACGCCGCGTTATGCATGGAGCGGCGCCGACCCGAGCCGCGCCGAGCGCATCTCCGGATGCAGTGCGACCGGAGCGTCGGCAGCCCTCTGCGCCGGCGTTCACTAGGCGAGCGGCGGTGCCGTGAAGCGTTAGGCGATCCGCTTCATCGATGGGTTGTCCGTTCGCACCGCGGCATCGGGGCTGTCCGCCGGGTCCACGGCCGACCGCGTGGCGTCGACCGACCAGCCGCGGCGAAGGCGCTCGAAGAAATAGCCTCCGGCGTATGCGATCTGCGACCAGAGATGCAGGAACGAGAGGACCACGGCGCGCCAGCTTCGCGACTGTCGCAGTGGATACGCGACGAGGCCGGCGTAGAAGCGTGCCGGCTCGATCTCGAGCGAGCCCTCGCCCCGCCCGGCGCGCGAGCGGTGCAGGTCGAACGCGCCGCGACCGTAGTTGAAGTGCTGTCGATTGAAACGCGGGAAGTCGAGGACGTGTGCGTGGCTCACCTTCACATCGTCCGCGTACTCGAGACGCCCCCCGGCCTCGGACCAGCGTTCACAGAAGTCCCGGTCCTCCGCGGCGGCGAGCGCAAAGGTCTCGTTGAATCCGCCCAGGTTCAGGAACTCCGCGCGAGGCACGACGAGATTGTTGCTCGTGAAGAACCGACGGGGCACCGAGTAGCCCCCGAAATACTCGTAGAGGTAGTCGATGATGCCCTGGCTCGCGGCGGCGAACACGTTGTCCGTGAGTTCGTTCACGGTGTGACCACCGATCGCGACCGCGCCTGGCTTCGAGGACGTCCAGCGGTCGATGGACGCGAGCCAGTCCTCGTGAGGCATGCAGTCGTCGTCAGTGAATACGAGGTAGCGGCCTCGCGCCAGCCGGCCGCCTGTATTCCGCGCCGTTGCCGGGCCAGCATGGCGCGTCGTCACCAACCACACCTGAAGCGATTCGTGCGCGGAGGCAACAAGGTCCGCCGGCGGGTTCGGGCTTCCATCGTCTACGACCAGAACCTCGAAGCGATCTCGCGGGAATCGAAGGGCCTGGATGGCCTGAAGGCAGCGGGCAAGTGAATCCCGCCGCTGGTACGTCGGAATGACTATCGAGTAGTCAGGCGTCTCAGAGTGATTCAACAAGGTCACACTACGGGTCGGGCAAAAACCGATCCGGTCTGGCATACTCATCCGCGACCATTCGGTGCAGCTCGGCCCGCCATGGCTGGAGCGTTATGCCAAACCGCTTGCTGGCACGCAGGTTAGACAACGCGGAATAGTGCGGTCGCGGCGCGAAGGCACCGAACGCTGTCGCCGAAACCGGAACGATCGTCGGCCGCTCGACCAGACGCGTGCCGAGCGCATCGATCACGGCCTCCGCGATCTCGATACGACTGCCCTCTCCGCTACCACCAAGATGATAGACGCCCCAATCGGTGGAATTCAGGACAACCTCGCCACGGGCGATGGCCGTGCGAACGAGAGCAGCCGTTGCAATGGCCAACGACCGGCTCCACGTAGGTGAACCTACCTGATCCGCAACTATCCGCACAATCGGCTTCAGGGGAAGGTCCCGAAGAAGTGACGCGACGAACCCGGCACCGGTTGCCGAGTAAACCCAGCTGGTTCGAATGATGAGGTGCGGACCCTCCGCAGCCGCGACCCGTTGCTCTCCAGCGAGCTTGCTTCGACCGTAAACGTTGATCGGGTTCGGTTGCGCCTCTTCATCATACGGAACTCGAACGGCTCCGTCGAACACGTAATCGGTCGAGTAATGAACGAAGAGCGCTCCAACACGGCGGGCCGCTTCGGCCATGATGCCTGGCGCGATCGCGTTCACCGCGTTGGCCAGCGCGGGTCCGCGTTCCGCCTGGTCGACATTCGTCATGGCTGCCGCGTTCACGATGACGAGCGGCCGCAGGCGCGCTATGACTGCTCGGAGCGAGTCAGGGTCGGTCAGGTCCGCGTCGGCTCGCGTCAACGGGATCACCGTGCCGAGCGGAGCCAGGGCAACCCGCAGCTGGCGTCCGACCTGACCGGCGCCGCCGAACACGAGTAAGGGACGGCCGGACTGTTCGGCGGAGGCACCGACGCTTGTGACATCCATCACTGATCGATCGATGGAAGCCACTCGGGGCGCACGTCGCGAAGACGCGGAGCAGCGGAGTCGCGCGCGGACACGACCGGTTCCCGGATCGGCCACGATATCGCCAGATCGTCGTCATTCCAGAGGACCGCACGCTCGTGGTCAGGGGAGTAAAAGTCGGAGCACTTGTACATCACGACGCTCACATCCGAGACGGTCTGATAGCCATGTGCGAATCCAGCGGGCACGTACAGTTGTCGGCCGTTCGACCCGGACAGGGTGAACGCAGCCCAGTGGCCGAATGTCGGCGAGCCGGCGCGAACGTCAACGGCGACGTCGAAGATCTCACCGTCGATGGCGGTCACAAGCTTCGCCTGAGGGCGCGGGTTCTGGAAATGCAGACCGCGCACGACCCCGCGCCGGGATCGCGCCAGATTATCCTGAACGAACGCCGGGAGACCCGCCGCTCGCGCCTCGTCGTTGCGCCAAAGCTCGGCGAAGGTCCCTCGTGCGTCGCGAAAGACCTGTCGCTCGAGAACTCGCAGCTCCGGAAGACTTGATCCTTCGCCTCGGTTGCCCGGCACCCGGATTGCTCGTGCGTGGGAGGGTTGAGTTATCCTCAGTGCTGCCACTGCGACGTCGGTGCACCTGCCGCATCCGTACATGAACCAATGAATGACATCTCGGTCGCGGTGATAAGCTACAATACGCGCGAGCTGTTGCGTCAATGTGTGGCGTCCGTGTTCGCCGACGGAGGCAGCGATGTCGTGGTGGCCGACAATGGCTCGACGGACGGCACCGTGGAGATGCTCCGCGAGGAGTTCGGTCAGGTGCGGGTGTTCGTCGATCGATCGAACCCGGGCTACGGCGCGGCGTCGAACGCGGCGATCGAACGATGTCGGTCGGAGTACGTGCTGCTGCTCAACAGCGACACGGTGCTCCAATCCGGTGCCCTGCATACGTTGCGCGCGTATCTCGACGCGCACCGGCGTGTCGCGATCGTCGGCCCCCGGCTTCTCAATCCGGATGGCAGCCTGCAGCGATCGCTGCACCAGTTCCCGACACCGCTCATCACGCTGCTGGATTATTCGTGGCTCGGGCCGCTCGTGGGCCGAGTGCCAGGTCTGCGCAAGCTCTACGTTGCCAGCGATCCGCATGACCGAGCGCGACGGATACCGTGGGTGACCGGCGCAGCACTCGCGATTCGCAAGGCGCCGTTCCAGAGCGTCGGAGGGTTCGATCCGTGGTTCTTCATGTACTACGAGGAGGTGGACCTCTCGTACCGGTTGCACAAGGCGGGGTGGGAGACGCATTTCGAGCCGGCAGCGCAGGTGATGCACGTCGGGGGCGCGAGCACGAGCCAGCAGCGAGGTCCGATGTACGCGCAGCAGATCGGCGCCGCAGTCCAATACAGTGAGCGGCATCAGACGGAGCTCGACGTCATGCTGACGACGTTTGCACTCAGGTTTTCGCTCGCCAGCCGGCTTCTCGGCGATAGCGCGCGTCTCGCACTCACGCGCGACGGCGCCCATCGCCAGCGGCTTCGTGACAACGTGGCATTTCTGCGCGGGATGGTCCGCGGACCATGGCGGGCATTCGCTCGTTAGGCGTCGACGCGCCTGGCCCGCCGGCGCCGGCGATCGCTCCCCTTCGGGCGATCGACTGGCGGTTTCTTCTCCCCGGCCCGGTGGACCGACGGTTCGATCGGCTGCTGCTGTTGGGCGGCGCACCCGGACTCGCCGCGCGCGCGATGAGTGCGGGGATCGCCACCGAGGTCTTGACCGAGTTGCACGGGCCAGCCCGTGCGGATCTCGTGGCTGCGTGCGCGAATGCCCCGAACGACATCCCCGACATTGCGCGAGCGGTGGCGCCAAACGGGCTGCTCTACCTCGAGGTCGATCGTGAGCGGCGCGGGGGGCGTGCGACGACGCCGGGCCGGGTGGCGAAGACGCTGCGAGCGGCGGGGCTGACGGCGTGCGCGTTCTACGCGTTGGAGCCGAGCGCCCAGGAGCCACACGCGTTCATCCCACTCGACGCGCCGCACGCCATGAGCTGGCACCGGCGCACGTCGTACAGTGACCGTGCGGCCGTGCGGATTGCCAATGCCGTTAGGCGCCACGCCGTGCGAATCGGTGGCCCCACGGTCGCCGCGTTGGATCGCCCGTACGCGGTCGTTGCCGTCGGCGGGGATGCCGGGCCTCCCGTCCCGGGTGTCCTCCGCGAGCCTGAGGTCGTGCGTCGTCTCGCCGCCGCTCGCGAGCCGAAGGCGGCGGTGATGCTGACCTATGGGAGCGATCGGGTGCTGCTCTTTCCTTTCGGCGAGGACTCTCGTGACCCGCTCGGCGTCGTGAAGGTGCCGAAAGACGAAGCGTTCGTGAATCGCACCGAGAATGAGCAGCGCCGTCTGACGACCCTTCGCGGGATGCTGGACGACGGCCTCCGTCGCGCGATTCCCGAACCGCTCGGCGCGGTGCGCCTCGGCCGGACGATGGCGTCGTGCGAGCGGTTCATGGCCGGGGCTTCGCTGGCGACACGAGCCATGGACAGCGCGATCTCCCTCGACGCGAAGTCTGAGGACGTGCGCCTCGCGGCGATGTGGCTGGCCCGCTTCCACCGGGCGACGGAGGTGCGACGCGCTACGATTCGGGATCTCCGCCGGAGTCTGGTCGATGACCTGCTCGAGTCGTATTACCGCGAACTCGGCACGCCCGCCGACAATGCGCTCCGCCTGCGGCTCGCGGCGGTCGCCGAATCGTTAGGTGCCAGGCAAGTGGCCGTTGCGATGCAGCATCGGGACTTCGCCGCGTGGAACGTACTGCGCTCCGGCAACGAGCTCGCGGTCGTGGACTGGGAGGGAGCCCGCGACGGGTTCGCTGCGCTCGATGCCGTTCACCTCGTGACGACGTGGTTGTACTCGGTTCGTCTCGGTCAAGGCGTCGACGACGAGGCGTGGTGCGTCCATGACATTCTGGATCCGACGCGGGACGCGACGGCGAGTGTCGCGTACGCCGCTCTCGTGTCGTATCTCCACGCGCTGGGGCTCGATCCGCGAGTCGCTCCGCTGCTCGTCGCCCTGCACCGCATCGAGCTCGCCCTGCGGCGACTGGACCAGCTGCGGCTGCAGCGCGAACCGACGGACGACGCGCCGTTACTGCAGGAAGCCCGCATCGTGCGCTCGCTCGCCGCGGATGCGGATCGACTGTTCCCGCTGAGCACTTCCTGACCACCGGCCCGAACACAGGCAGCGATCGCTTGCGGCGACGACTTCTCTTCCTGCTTCCTTTCCCTCCGCGGCACGACGCCATTCACGGCGGCGCGCGCGTCATGGCGTACCTCATCCGGGCGCTCGAAGCCCGGCACGACGTGGCTGTCCTGTACCTCCGCGAGCGCGGCGAGCTGCCGATCGACGATGACCTTCAGGGGTCGCTTCGGCGAGTGGAGGAAGTTCCGTATCCCCGCCACCTCACGTTCGCGACGCGACTCGCGCGCCGAACGGCCGCGCTTCGCGGAATTCCGTCCTGGGCGTCGTACGTCGACGTGCCCGAGTTTGCGCATCGCCTGCGTGAGCTCATGACGACGTGGCACCCCGAGATCGTGCACTTCGAGTACCACGTGATGGGTCAGTACGCGCGCGGCTTGCCCGACCGTCGAGCCGCCCGCATCCTCTCCGAGTACGAGGCAGGGGTACTCGCCGCGCGCGAGCACATGGCCACCGGCTCGGACGGCGGCGCCCTGGAGTCGAGTCTTCAGCGACGCGCGTGGGAGCGGTTCGAGCGGCGGGTCATCGCGGCCATGGACGCCGTCGTGGTGTTCTCGGACCGTGACAAGGCGGCCCTCGCGCCGCTCGCCGGCGAGACGCCTATCGTTCGGATCGGGATCGGCACGCACGTCCCGCGATTTCCGCTGGAACCGTTAGGCGCCGCCGGCCATCCGCGGCTCCTCTTCATCGGCAACTTCATGCACCCGCCGAACGTGGACGCGGCGATCCGCCTGACCGACAGCATCTTCCCCGCGGTGCGGGGGCGCGTCCCCGGCAGCATGCTGCGTATCGTCGGGGCCCATCCGCCGCCGGAGCTGCTGGCTCGGGCACGTGACGGCATCGAGGTCACCGGGCGCGTCCCCGATGTCGCGCCGTGGCTGAATGCGGCGGCGCTCGTCGTTGTTCCGTTACGCCTCGGGGGCGGGATGCGCGTGAAGGTCGTCGAGGCGCTCGCGTACGGGAAGGCCGTCGTGGCCTCGCCACGTGCGCTCGAAGGGTTGAACGTCGCGGATGGCGTCGAGGTTGCGGTAGCGGAGAGCGACGAGCAATTCGTGACGCGGATCGTCTCGCTCCTGGAATCGCCTTCCGCGCGCGGCGCGCTCGCGCGGAAGGCGCGGGAGTGGGCGGTGGCCAACCTCGGCGCCGAGCGATGGGTGGCGGAATACGATGCGCTGTATGACCGCTTCCGACCGGTTGCCCGCTGACCGTGAGGTCACCGACCGCGATCACCGTGGCGATCTCCACGCGCAATCGGCCGGCCGCCCTGGGCCGGTGTCTCGAGTCCCTCGCGGCGGGTGCGCGGCGGCCGGACGAGGTCGTGGTGGTCGACCAGAGCGAGGGACAGGAGTCGAGTCAGGTCGTGGCGCGATGGCACGAGGCGGGCCTGACGATGCACTACGAGCGGCAGGAGGCTCGCGGGCTCGGCGCCGCTCAGAACGTGGCGTTCGCGCGCGCGCGACATCCGGTCGTCGCCGTGCTCGACGACGACTGCGTCGCGGAAGCGAGTTGGCTGCACGTGGTCGCGTCGCGGATGGCGGAGCGCATCGATCTGGATGGCGTGACGGGGCGTGTCCTGCCGCTCGACGCCGTGGGAGCGCGGACATTTCCGGTCTCGTCGCGCATTTCGACCGACAGGCGCGAGTTCAGCGGTCGCGCTTTGCCGTGGGAGATAGGCAGCGGCAACAACTTCGCCGTTCGGCGCGACGCACTCACTCGGATCGGCGGGTGCGACGAGCGGCTCGGCCCTGGTTCGCCAACGCAGGGTGGCGTGGACATGGACCTGTTCCATCGCCTGCTTCGCGGCGGAAGCCGAATCCTGTACGAGCCCGACGCCATCGTGTACCACGAGCGGCAGTCCCGCGAGGAGCGGCGAGCGCGGCGGCCGATGTACGGCCGTGGTATGGGCGCAGCGATCGCCCTCTGGCACCGCGAGGGCGACCGCGACTCGGGGTACGTGCTCCGTGAGTGGGCGAGGCTGCGCCTGCGTCAGATGCGGCTCGCGGCCACCCGCCGCGATTGGGCAGATGTGCGCGACGAGGTGACGATGCTCCTGAGCACCGTCCAGGGTCTCTCGCAAGGCTGGAAGCTCGGGAACGGGACACGCTGATGGGGATACTCGATCGCCTAACGGCCGGCCTCGCGAAGCGATTCGCTGCCGAATCGGCCGAGAGAGCACGCGCGGAGGCGCGCTGGTCTCCCGCAGTGAAGGTCGGGCTCCGTCAACTGTGGCTGCACCATGCGGCCCGCGCCGCGCGCGGTGAAGCGCTCGGAGACTGGCCGGCCACCGGGTTCCGGATCTTCTCCCAGTTCGAGGAGGACGGCATCGCGCTGGCGCTGCTCGCGTCGTTAGGTGACGGGCCCCGGTGCTTCGTGGACATCGGTGCGGGCGACGGCGTGTTCGCGAGCAACTGCGCAAACCTCGCGATCAATGTGGGGTTCCACGGCCTGTTCATCGAGGCCAACCCCGCGCTCGTCGAACGTGGACGCGCCTTTTACGCCGATCATCCGGACACGTCACTCTACCCGCCGGTGTTCGCGACCGCCAAAGTGATGCCGGCAACCGTGAACGAGGTTGTCGCCTCGGCCGGGTTCACCGGCGAGATCGATTTTCTGTCGATCGACATCGACGGTAACGATTACTGGGTGTGGGAAGCGCTCACCGTCGTGGAGCCCCGTATCGTGGTGATCGAGACGCACCCCGAGCTCGGGCACCGGTCGCTCGTCGCGCCATACGCGGACGACCCGGCACACGTCCCCGGAATGCCGGATCATTTCCTCGGTGCCTCGCCCGCCGCGATGACCGCGCTGGCGGCGCGCCGCGGCTACCGTCTCGTGGCGGCAAACCGGTTCGGCTTCAACCTCTTCTACGTTCGCGAGCGACTGGCCACGCCAGCGATGCCTGCGATTCACCCCGACGATTTGTTTCGCCATCCGCGCACGAAGGCTCGAGTGCTCCCCGACTCCGCGCTGGCCGGCCTGCCGTTCATCGAGCCGTAAGCGAACGGTGTGTCGTTAGGCACGCCCGAGCATCCGCCGCGCGCGATCCCCGAGGCGCCCCACGATCCGGGCCGGCGCCGTGACCGCACGGTAACCGCGCTGTCCCCGCTCGAGCCAGCGCCCCACGCGCTGCACGAAGCGATCGTCCTCCGGCGTGCGCCTGGCGCCCGAAAGCTGCCAGAACGCCGCCCAGATGTAGAAATGGAACCCCACCAGAATCGCCGCACGGAGCATCCCCGGAACGCCGTCGCGCCACGCCTTCCCGTCGATGAATTGCCGCCTCGCGCGCGTGCCCAGCGAGAGGAACATCGCGCGAGCACTGAACACCTGCCCGCGATCGATCATCGACTGCGCCTGAAGCGGCGCGTAGCGAATGATGCGGTCCAGCACTTCGGGGATGTTCCGGTTCCGGTCGTGAATGAGCACCGTGTCGTCCCGGCTTGGCACGCGGTACTTGCGGGCATCGCTCACCTGCGGCAACGCGTTAGGTATGACAGGCCACTGGACACGACTCTTTCTGTACATCCGGAGCTGCTGCTCGTAGCGTTCGTTCGGGTTGGACGGCGGGTACCCGAGGTCCCAGTTCATGCGCGGCATGACGACCGCGTCGACGTCGTCTCGCTGCGCCGCGCGCTGCAACTCGCCGGCGAGGCCGGGCGTCACGCGCTCGTCAGGATCGAGCACGAGTATCCAGTCGTTCACCGCATGCGCCGCGATCTCGTTTCGAATCAGCTCGACGATCGGCACCGGATCGCGTCGCACGACCCGCGCCCCGTTCTGCTCGGCGACCGCCACCGAGTCATCCGTGCTCGCGAGGTCCATCACGATGCGTTCGTCCGCCCAGGCAACGGACTCGAGGCACGGTCCGAGCCGATCGGCCTCGTTGCGGCACGCGATACAGACCGAGATGCGCGATGGTTCAGTGCTCACGAGAGGGATGTCGGAGGTGGAGGGCCCGACCTGACGCGGCGGACCCCGCGTCGCAGATGAACGAGCACCCAGTGCGCCAGCAACTTCGCGGACGCGGCGAGGACCCTCGGCGACCGACTCAGACGAACCGCCTCGCGCAACTGCACGAGCGGCCCGCGCGTTTCGCCGGCTCGAAGCATCCGGTGCGAGCGGCGGAGCGCGGTCACGGCCGTGTCCACGGTAGCGAAGCTCGTAATCGCGTCCGCCCGGTCGGGCGGAAGGAGCGCACGGTTGAAGCAGATGCACGAGCGCGCCGCCCCCTGCTGCGCTGCAGGCACGTATTGAAGTTCCTGACGTGGCCGACGTTCTGCGGCTGCCGGAAGAACGAGACACGGCCGCCGCCGACGTCGCGCACGACACGCTCGGGATCGTCTCGCTCTGAGCGATCGTCCACGACCTCGATCTGCATGGCGTCCGGTCCCGGGTCCTGTCGTAGCACCGAGCGCAGTGTGTGCGCCAGGTAATCCGCGCAATGATAGGTCGGAATCATCACCGACCAGCGTGGACGCGCCGTCCCCGCCGGAACGGGCGGTACGGCCGCGCGGCGCCGATGCGGCGAGCTCGCACGATCCGACACGGTCAGCGCTCCACTACGCCGTTACCTCGGCCATGGGTGTGATCCACACGAGCGTGCGGACGAAGCCCCGCTGGACCCACCGTCCCGTCGCGAGCGCCTCGCCGACCACGCGCGTGACACCCGGGAACTTCGCGTTGGCGAAGTCGTGGAACGCAATGACGCCAGTCGGCGCGAGCCGCCCGGCGACGATCTCGAAGTCTCGGCGGACAGCCTCGTATCCGTGATCGCCGTCGATGAACGCGAGATGGATCGGCGTCGGGATGTCGGAATCGCCAAGCATCTCGGTCCGCTTGCGAACGACCGTGACGCGATTCGCCACCGCACGCGTGTTCCTCGTAAACTCGGCGAATGTGTCGCGCTCCCCCTCGGGCATCGTTTCGTTGTTCCACGTGTCCACGCAGATGATCCGTCCGCCGTGGCGCGCGAGCCCGGCGGCGAGGTAGCAGGTCGATGCGCCCAGATACGATCCGATCTCGACGGCCGTGGCGTTAGGTGGTGCGGCCGCGGCCAGGTCGTGAAGGGCGCGGAGCTCGATCGACCATGTCCAGGTCGGGATGTCGTGGACATGCCCGAGCCCGTTAGCGCGCATCGATCGCTCGAACAGCACCACGTCCAGAAAATCCGCGCGGCCGCGGAAGTAGCGCAGCAGCAGACGTCGGAGCCGGTCGCTCACAGTGGCTCGCAGCTCGCGGTCGATGGCCGGACGATCGCTCCATGATCGGGCGAGTGGTGGTGGGTCCGACCCGTTGTCGGTGTGTCATGCGCCTCGAAGCGAATCGCTCGCTCGGCGATGTCAAGCGTCTCGGAGAAATGCGCGCCGAGCCACCCGGTGGCGAAATACTGTCCCGGGACCATTGGCGGCGGGTCTATCGCGATTCGAATGCGCTGTGCGCTCGACGCACACGAGACGAACCGCTCGACGCTCGGCAGGGCCTGCATGAGTGCGACACCCGCCGCGTCCAACACGTCCACCGCGACCATCGCGGGCCAGTGCGGCGCGCGCGATTCCACGGCGGCGTCGAGCTCGAGGCACGCCCCGAGCCGGTCGGCCTCGTTCCGGCACACGATACAGACCGAGATGCGCGATGGTTCAGTGCTCACGAGTGAGATGTCGCAGAGGGAGGGGCTGACCTGACGCCGCGGAGCCCACGTCGCACGTGAACGAGTGCCCAGTGTGCCAGCAGCCTTGCCGACCCGGCAAGCACTCTCGGGGACCGGCTCAAGCGTAGCGCCTCACGCAACTGCACGAGCGGTGCCCGGGTTTCGCCTGCGCGAAGCATCCGGTGGGAGCGGCGGAGTGCGGTCAAAGCCGTGTCCACCGTGGCGAAGCGCGAGATCGCGTCCGCCTCATTGGGCGGCAGGAGCGCGCGATTGATGGAGATGGCACACGCAAGGTCGCGGATATTTTGGCCCGTCGATACGGCGCCTCTGCTCAGTGACGCCGCTCGCAGCCGGTACAGCGCGAGCGGCTCGGGCTCGTACCACACCGGATAGTGCGCGGCGATCCTCGTCCACATCTCCCAGTCCTCGCCGTACGACTGAATGCGGTCGTCGAATCCACCCAGCCGCTCGTACACGTCGCGCCGCACGACGATGGACGGCGGCTGAAGGCGCTGGCCACGCGCGATCTGCTCGAGCCAGTTCGGGAGCACGCCCGCGACGGGCGCCACGAGCGGCCCGATCGTCTGCCAGTGGCCGGCACCATCCATCGCGATGAAACGACAGAACGCGGCGCCGATGGCCGACTCGCGCGCGAACGCGTCACCTAACGTGGAGTAAAAGCCGTCGCGCACGGCGTCGTCGCCATGGAGCAGATGAACGAGCGTGCCTCGGCTGCGCTGCAGGCACGTGTTGAAGTTCCTGACGTGACCGACGTTCTGCGGCTGCCGGAAGAATGACACGCGCCCACCACCGACATCGCGCACGACACGCTCGGGATCATCTCGCTCCGAGCAATCGTCCACAACCTCGATCTGCATGGCGTCCGGCTCCGGGGCCTGGCGCAGCACGGAGCACAGCGTTTGCGCCAGATACTCCGCGCAATGGTACGTCGGAATCATCACCGACCAGCGAGGACGGGCCGCGCCTGCCGGCACGGGCGGTACGGCGGCTCGGTGCGGGTGCGGCGGGCTCGCGTCGTGCGACACGTTCAGCGCTGTCCGCCATGGGATGACGGTCCGCGCAACCGCCGAGCGAGCGTGGACGCGCGGTACAGCAATGGACTGGTGAACTGCCGCATCTGGTGTCGCCACTCTCGCTCGAGACCGGGGTCCGAGATGGATTCGGTCTCGAGATACGCGCCGAGCCACTCCAGAAACTGGCGCCGTGACGCGCTCGGCAGGTCGCTGCCGTCCCACTCGCCCAGGTCGCGCATGCGATGACACCACGAGTCCGGGTGCTGGCGGTAGCGCTCGAGACACGCGGAGTCGATCCAGACGGCCGACGTGGCGAAAAGCTTGAAGAAGAACACCTGGTCCTCGAACATGCCACGGAATGCGTTCTCGAAACCTCCGGCGCGCGCAATGGCCGCGCGTCGCATGAGCACCCCGCACGTACACGGCGTCCTGGCCTCGTCGCGCAGAAATCGGGCAAGCGCTGCGGGGGGCCTAACGAGCGAATCGGCCGCGAGGCCACGCCGCCGTGGGCGGTCACGGCTGGCGTCGTCGTCGGCTCCGGTCCAGCTGTACCAGTACTCTGTGACGCCGTACACTGCGCCGGCTTCCTCGTGCGCGGAGAGCACCGTCACCTGATGGGCGAGCTTCTCCGGCCGGTAGACGTCATCCGCGTCGAGCAGGGCCACGAGATCGCCCCGCGCGTGGGCAAGCCCGAGATTCCTCGAGGCGCTCATCCCGAGGTTCGCATGCCCCGGGTGCTCGAGCAGGCGAATCCGATCCGGATCCCGCGCGGCGTACGTCCTGGCAATCGCCGAGCTGCCGTCGCGCGAGCCATCATCAACGAGCAGCAGCTCCCACCGCTCGTAGGTTTGCGCGCGAACGCTCTCGATCGCCTCGGCGAGGAACCGCTCGGCGTCGAGAAAGATCGTGATCACGGAAACGAGCGGAGTGTCAGACACGGAGCCCCAGGTCTCTCAGCGCAGCAGCAAACTCGTCGCCGTCCCAGTCCCGAACATAGAGGCGCGGCAGCGCGAATCGATCCGCCAACCGGGCCACACGGCCCACCTGATTGCTGCACGCACGCGTGAACCCCGCCGCTCGCACGAGGTCCATGGTCTCGGCAGTATAGTCGCCGGCACGCCCGAACGGATACGCGAAGCTCTCGATGGGTCGCCCGATGATGGATTGCAGCGCCTCCCGGCCGCCCTCGATTTCGGCGCGCTGCGCGGCTCTCGACAACGCCGCGAGCCGCGGATGCGATGCGGTGTGGCCACCGATCTCGATGCGCGAGTCGCTCGCCAGCAAGGCCAACTCGTCCGGGGTGAGCGGTCGCCTGTCCGGCCGGGACGAGCGGCCGACGTGCGCCGCGTCTCGCAGCGCGTCGAGCACCGCCTCGCGTTCTCGCGCGTCGACATCGCGCAGCCGCGCCCAGGTCGCACCGTACTCGTCGGGCGCCACGAGGCGCTCGAGGTCATCCCACCAAAACTCCCGCGCCTGGACCACCGCGTCGGTGGAGACGAACACCGTCGCCGGAATGTCGAAGCGCTGCAGGACCGGAAGCGCCTCGGACAGGTTGTCCGCGTATCCGTCGTCGAACGTCACGAGCACCGTCGAGGCACGCTCGTTAGGCCGGACTCCCGGCGGGTCGAGCGCCGAGAGCGCACGGACCGTGGTCCATCGCCGGAGGATCTCCATGTGCTCGGCGAAGTGCGCCGGCGTCACCGCGATCTCCCAGCGGTCGTTCACGAGGTGCGTCACCCGATGATACAGGAGTATCAGCGGATCCCACGAGCGCAACCGGGCGGCCACCTCACGCTGCATCGCCCGTCTCACCCACCGACGCTCACGCGCGCCGCGACGATCACCGGGTATGATGCATCCCCCACGGCGAGCTCCTCGGACGTCAGCTCCGAGGCGGACAAGCCATGGAGAAACGCGGTGGCGGTGAGCACGTTGCCGAACGAATGCACGTTGACGCTCGTGCCGAAGGACTCGGCGAGCACTCGACGTAGTGACGCTGGAGTGAACGCCCAATACCACGAGTCGCGCCAGGCGCCGGAGTCGATTTGACTGATGCCCGGCACGGTGATCAGACAGGCGCCTCGCGGAGCCAGAATGCGGCGGAGCGTCGCAACCGCAGCATGCACGTCATATATCAGGTGAAGCGTCTGTGTGAGAATCACGCAGTCGAACGCTGCCGACGGAATCGCGTCACCCTTGGCGAGGTCCGCCACGATGGTCGCATGCGGATTGCCGTCGTGAACGTGAAGCACGTCGCTTCGAACCACCAGCTTGCCACCAAACCTCCGCGTATAGCTGGCGTCTCCAACCTCGAGGACTCGGCCACGGATGTCGGAGGCGTGTCGGCCGAGGAAGGTCTCGATGTAGTGCCGGTCCACTGGCTGGCCCCGATCGAAACCGAACGCGCTGCTCATCGGCGTCAGCCGGCGCAGGTCGCCGAACCGGACATCGCCGGGCGGGACGGGAGCGTCTCCCAGCCGCCGACGCCGGAGCCATTCTTCAATCGGCCCCGGGAGCATCAGGCCCGCCAGCCTGCCTAACGCGCTCACGATCGGTCGCGCTGCGTGCGCCGGTACCGCAACGGGCTCTGATCGCGGAGCCATTGCACGAGCGACTCGGCCTGCCGGGCAACCTGGTCCACCCGGGGCCGATGAAATGGTCGCAGCGCTCGGCGCAGCGCGCGGCGGACGCCTTCGTCGTCGCAGCGTTGTGCGTCGAGGTACTCGGCCAGCCACTCGAGGTATCGTCGGTGTGCGTCGCGCGTGGCTCCCGCTCTGTCCGAGACGGCGCACATCGAGTCCGGGTGTTGGCGATACCGTTCCCACGACCGATGGACGACGAGGACGCGCTCGGCGAGCATCAGCTTGGCATAGAACGCCTGGTCCTCGAACATCCCCGTGAACCGCTCCTCGAACCCGCCGATGCCGCGAAGGACGGCGGTGCGCACCAGCAGGCTGACGGGACACGGCACGAGCGCATTGCCGGTGAGCATCCGCTCGAGAAGTCGAGGTGGATCGAGTGCCGTGCCATCGCTCACGCGCAGGCGCGGATAGAAATCGCGTGCGACATCGGCCGGATCTCCAGTCCAGCCATACCAGTACAGGGCGTTTCCATACATCGCGCCGACATCGGGCCGGGGCTCGAGGATCGCAACCTGGTCGCTCAACTTGTCAGGCAGCCAAACGTCGTCGGCATCGAGAAAGGCCATGTATGCACCGCGTGCGGCCGAGATCCCGACGTTGCGCGACGCGCTGAGGCCACGATTCTCATGGCGATCGTGCTCGAGGTACCGCACGCGAGCCGGTTCACGGGTGGCGTACTCGCGGGCGATAGTCGAAGCCGCAGGGCCCGAGCCATCGTCCACGAGCAGCAGCTCCCATTGCTCGTACGTCTGCGCGAACACGCTGTCGACCGCTTCGCGAAGGAAGCGCTCGCCATTGAGGAATGCGATCACGACGGACACGAGCGGAGGGCCGCTCGCCGGCGCACGCCCCTCCGTCACTGGATCGCCTCCCACGTTGCGGTCGATGGCGGCACGATGTGACCCTGCTCGGCGGAATGCTGAATCGAGCGGCCCGGCGTCGGCGACTCGTGGACCTCGAAGCGAATGGCGCGTTCCGCCACGTCGAGCGTCTCGGTGAAGTAGGAGCCGGCCCAGAGTGTCACGAAATACGTGCCCGGGATGAGGGGTGGCAGGTCGATGACGATTCGCGTCCGCTGGGGGCCAGCGTCATCACGAATGAAGCCATCGACGCGCGGGAGCGCCTGCATCAACCCCACGCCCGAGCCGTCGAGGATATCGACCGCGATGAACGCGGGCTTGTGGTGGCCCCGCGGCTCCAGAACGACGTCGAGCTCCAGCGTGAGTGCCGGCTGGTGGCCCGTCAGCCGCGAATCCACCCGCATGAACGCCAGCGCGGTGTCGCGCGCGTTCGACGGCCGTGTCCAGGTTGACGCGTCCTCGTCAAAGCCCTGCGCGACGTAATACGCAATGCAGGTCCCCGGATCACCCTGGCGCACGACCCGGCCGGCATCGAGCACCATCGCCGTCCTGCATAACGAGCGAACGGCCGCCATGTTGTGACTCACGAACAGCACCGTGCGCCCTTCGCTCGCTACGCGTCCCATCTTGCCGATGCACTTGCGCTGGAAGTCGACGTCGCCCACGGCCAGCACTTCGTCCACGACGAGAATGTCCGGCTCGAGGTGCGCGGCCACGGAGAACGCGAGGCGCATGTACATGCCGCTCGAGTAGTGCTTCACCTGGGTGTCCAGAAACCGCGCGATCTCGGCGAACGCGACGATCTCGTCGAACTTCTGCGCGATCTCGCGCCGGCGCATCCCAAGCAGTGCGCCGTTCAGGTAGATGTTCTCGCGGCCAGTGAGGTCGGGGTGGAAACCCGTGCCCACCTCGAGCAGCGACCCCACGCGGCCGATGATGCGTGCCCGGCCCGTCGTTGGCGGGGTAATCCGCGAGAGGATCTTGAGCAGCGTGCTCTTGCCGGCGCCGTTACGGCCGATGATGCCGAGCGTCGCCCCGGACACGACGTCGAAGGAGACATCGCGGAGCGACCACAGCGTGTTCGCGTCGTCGTCGTTGTCCCGGCGTCGTCCGAAGCGCGTGAGCGCCCGCGCCGCGCGCATGATGCCCGTCCGCGAGAACGTTGCGGCGAACGCCTCTCGAAAGGAGTCCGTCGCTGGGGTCTCACCGAGCTGGTACCGCTTTCCGAGCCCGGCGGCACTGATGACGACGTCGGCCCCCATGGCTCAGACGATGTCCGCGAACGTACGCTCCGTTCGCCGGAAATAGAGGAGACCACCAACGAGGATGAGGAACGCGGCCGTTGTGGATACGGCGACCATTGGCCCGGGTCGTGTGTTCGCGCCCAGGAGCGCCCAGCGAAAGCCTTCGGCCACGCCAGTCATGGGGTTGAGCGCGTAGACGGCGCGCCAGCGCTCCGGCAGGAGGGTTGCCGGATACGCGATTGGCGTGGCGAAGAGCCAGAACTGCACGAGGATCGGCACCACATATCGCACGTCGCGGTAGCGAACGCTCGCGGCTGCAAGCCAGAGCCCCGTACCTAACGCCGCGACGAACGCCAACCCGGCAAACGGGATGACCCACAACGAGCGGACCGTGAGACCGACGTGGTAGAACGCCATGAGCCCGAGGAGCACCACGAAGGCGAGCGCGAAATCGACCGCCGCCGAGAGCACCGTGCCGATCGGGATGGCGAGGCGCGGAAAGTAGACCTTCCGGAGCAGCCCCTGGTTCATCACGAGGCTGTTCGCCGACTGCATGAGGGCCTGCGAAAAGAACGTCCACGGCACGAGCGCGGCGAAGCTCCAGAGCGGGTATGGCAGCCCGTCGGATGGAATCCCGCCCAGCTTCCCGAAGAAGAGGCTGAAGACGACCATCGCGAAAACCGGCTGGAGAATCGCCCAGCTAGCGCCGAGGGCGGTCTGCTTGTACCGCACCTTGATGTCGCGCCAGGCAAGGAAGTAGCTGAGCTCACGGTATTCCCAGAGCTCGCGCAATCCGAGCGATGTCCGGCGTTTCGGCGGCTCGATGACCAGCACAGGCCGTGGACGCTCACGGACGTCACCATCACTGGTCACGCGGGCAGCGGTTTCCTCTGTGTTCGATGCCGGGACGGCCATGGTGAATTCAACACGCCTGGCGGAGGGACGGGCAAGGCTCGCGACGCGTGTACTGAAGTCCTGCATATGCGTCGCTTCGCGGAGGGCGTCGACTTCGGTCGACACATGTCGCCGCCATGCCGCACCCAAAACGAGCGCAAGGCTGCGGCCACGGAGTGGTGGAAGGACGCCGAGGGCTTCCAGCGCGCTGCAATGCCGATAGTTCGCGGCCCAACCGATCTTCCGAACGGTCCGGCACATCGGTTGCTCTTCTCGGCGCGCGACAGAGCACCATGAACACCGTGGTCCCGCGCCGGCGCGCGGTCATTCCAGCAATTCGAGTCAATCCGGCCGTGCGGATTGCTCGGATGCTAGGATGGCCGCCGCCAGCGCCAGCTTTCAGGCTTCCAACTGCCAGCCGCTCTGGCGCTGCTTGATCGGTCGCGCCGGTACGCCCACCGCGGTGCAGTTTGCCGGCAGGTCGGAGGCGACGACAGCTCCTGCGCCGACGATCGTCCATTCGCCAACTCGGACGCCTTCGATAGTCGTCACGCCGCTGCCGATCTCGCACCCGGTTCCGAGCTCCACACCCCCAGACAGGTTGGTGGCTGGCGCAACGGTGGCGAAGTCGCCCACGCGGCAGTCGTGGCTGATGTTGCAGACGCGGTTCACGGACACGAAGGCCCCGATGTGGATGTTGACGGTGAGCATCGTGCCCGCCGCGATGGACGTTCCGGGGCCGATCTCGAGCCAGCGGCAGAGCCGGACGCTCGGGTGAACGATCGTGATGAACCGTTGGTTGTCGCTTCCGATCCGGGCGACGATCCGGCGCTTTGCGGTGGGGCTTCCGACACCGAGCGCGATGCGAACGTTCGGGCCTTCGCTGTTGAGCCACTCGAGGCCACCGAGCACCGACAGGCCGTTGACCTCGCGCCCGTGGGTCGAGGGATCGTCGTCGATATAGCCGAGCAGATCCCAGCGCGCGCGGTGCGCGTTGATGTCCTCGATCAATTGGACGGTCTCGCGACCGTAGCCCCCTGCCCCGTACACGACGACCGGCTGAATACGGTCGCCAAAGAGATCACGCACGCGTCGAGCTCCACACGTCGAGAGTCACGAAAATCACAAAGGTTCCCGCGAGATCGACGGACGAGGACCGCAGGCGCAACGTTAGCGGGCGCCAAGGCGCGGGTAACCGGGCGACCGAAAAACGAATGACCCGCACCCATGACGGGTCATTCGTTTGGGTCATCAGTGATCGACCATGGGTCAGGCAGTGCTGGCGAGGCGCTCGGCCTGATAGTAGTCGAGGTACCAGCTCACGAAGCGTCGTACGCCTTCCTCGATGCTCGTCGCCGGGCGAAAGCCCACGTCGCGGCCCAGGTCGTCCACGTCGGCATAGGTGGCGGCGACGTCACCCGGCTGCATGTCGAGCATCCGTTTGCGGGCGGTCCGCCCCAGTGCCTTCTCGAGCACGGCGATCATGTGGCCAAGCTGCACGGGCGAGTTGTTGCCGATGTTGTAGAGGCGGTACGGCGCCCGGCTGGTGGCCGGGTCGGGGGCATCGCCGCTCCAGGCCGCGTTAGGCGTGGCGGTATGGTCCGTGACGCGCACCACGCCCTCGACGATGTCATCGATGTACGTGAAGTCGCGCTGCATGCGGCCGTGGTTGAAGACGTCGATCTCGCGGCCCTCGAGAATGGCCTTCGTGAACAGGAACAGCGCCATGTCCGGACGTCCCCACGGTCCGTAGACGGTGAAGAAGCGCAGGCCGGTCGTCGGGATGCCGTACAGATGGCTGTAACAGTGCGCCATGAGCTCGTTCGCCTTCTTGGTTGCGGCGTAGAGGCTCACGGGATGATCCACGTTGTCGTGGACGGCGAACGGCATCTGCGTGTTCGCGCCGTACACGGACGACGACGACGCGTACACGAGATGCTGAACGGGATTGTGCCGGCAGCCCTCGAGGATATTGAGGAAGCCGAGGATGTTCGCGTCGATGTACGCGTGGGGGTTCACGAGCGAGTAACGCACGCCCGCCTGGGCGGCGAGGTGGATGACGCGATCGAAGCGCTCTCGAGCGAACAGCGCGGCGATGGCGTCGCGATTGGCGATGTCGAGATGCTCGAACCGGAAGTTGTCGTTGGGGCGGAGCCGCGCGAGGCGGGCTTCCTTGAGGGACACGTCGTAGTAGTCGCTCAAGGAGTCGAGCCCAACCACGATGTCGCCGCGCGCGAGGAGGCGTGTCGCGGTGTGATATCCAATGAATCCGGCGGCGCCGGTAACGAGGATCTTGGCCATGGCAGAAGATATCACGCGAGGCCGGGGTCGGTGACTGGGACTTGGGACTGGGGACTCGGCCGGGAAGCTCTTAGCGCCGAGGAGACTTCCTCTCGAGTAATAGCCTCCCGGCCGAGTCCCCAGTCCCCAGTCCCCAGTCCCGATTCTTGCTTTCGGTTCTTGTTCGGTATAAAGTCTGCTTAGCCTGCTCGGCGCTGTACGGAGCAGACAGGTGCCGTCGTTCGCCGTCGTCGCTGGGTCGCCGTCCCGCCAATGCCTGCCCTTTCCATTGCCGCTCTTCGCGAGCTCATCGAGCAGCGCTTTCCCGACGCAACGCCGGCGAACTGGCGGGCGGCGGAGCCGGTCGCGACCGGCGTGGGGCCGCTCGACCGGATTCTTCCAGGGGGTGGGCTACCGCGTGGGCAGCTGACGGTGTGGACGCCTCAGGGTGGCGCCTGCTCGATGCTTCGAGCGGCCTGTCGTTCGACGGTTGCGACCGGTGAGCGGGCAGTCTGGATCGATACCGCCGGCACCGTTGTCGGCGCGTTCTGGGAGAACGGACCGTACCTCGTACAGCCCAAGAGCCGGCAGGACGCACTCAAGGGAGCGGAGGAGTTGTTGCGATGTGGCGGGTTTGCGCTGGTGGTGCTCGACGGGACGGAGCCCGAGGGGACGGAGATGGTGCGGCTGACCCGCGCGGTGCGCGAAGGTGGTGGCGCGTTCGTGGCGATCACGCCGAGTCCATCGCTGGCGAAGCTGCGGATGGAATCGAAGATCATTCCGCACAGTTATCGCTGGACGCGGGGGCCGTTCGATGATCCAGCGGAGGTTCGGGAAGCGACCATTCGGGTGCGCGCACGGGCGGCGGGGTGGAATGCCCATGCGGATATCACGGTCCCGGTAACGCCTCACGATGTTCGTCTGTCTCTGGAGCCTGGCCTGGCGGACCGTCGTGGACTCCCTCGCTGAGCTTTCGCCCGCGCTTCTCACGGTCGCGCCACGCGTGGTCACGGAGGAGCGGCGCGGAGGGTTGGTGTGGGTGGACGCCCGCGGCCTCGACGCCGAGCACATCGCGCGCTCGGCGCTGGAGGTGCTGCGAGGCATCGGGCTGTCGAATGTGCGCGTGGGAGTTGGTGAGACGCCGATTGTCGCGGAACTATTAGCGGGAACCGGGAACAGGGAACCGGGAACAGAAACTCCTCAAGGAGGCACGGTTCCCAGTTCCCCGTTCCCGGTTCCCGCCTCGTTAGGCTCCCTCCCCGTCTCTGTCCTCGAGCCCGACCCGGCCCTCGCCACGCTGCTCGACGGCATCGGGGTCGAGACCTGTGGCGAGCTGGCGGCGCTCGAGGGCGAGTCCGTCGAGGTACGGCTCGGTGCCGAGGGCGTGCGGTTGTGGAAGCTCGCGCGAGGGGAGGACGATCGGCTGATCTTCTCGCCCATGCCACGGGAGCTGCCGCACGCGTCGCTCGAGTGGAGCGACTACGCGCTCACCGATACCGAGCGGCTGCTCTTTTCCGTGAACGCTCTCCTCGGCACCGTGTGCGAGAAGCTCATCGAGCGCGGATCGCTCTCGCGCGAGATGACGCTCGACCTCACGCTCGCGAATGGCGCCACGCTCACGACCGCGGTGCGGTCGGGGCGTGCGACGGCAAGCCGGAAGACGTGGCTGCGGCTCGTGCGCACGGGGCTGGAGCGGATGGTCCTTCCCGCCGGGGTCGTGGGCCTAACGCTGCGGGCGGCGACCGTCGTGACCGATGTCGGGCAGCAGGGTGATCTCTTCGACCGCGGCTTCGCGACCGCGGCGGCAACGGAAGCCGCGCTCGCGTCGCTGGCCGAGGAGCAGGGGGACGTGGTGGTGGTGCCGGAGAATACGGCGCATCCGCTCGTCGAGCGGAGAACGAAGTGGGTAGAACAGCGGGAAGAGGGAAGAGGGATGAGGGATGGGGGTAAAAGGCGGAAACCCTCGGGACGCTCGGGTCGTGTCGAGCAGCATCCCGAGGGTTCGCGCTCTCATCCCTCATCCCCCATCCCTCATCCCCCATCCCTCATCTCGCTTCCTTCTTCCCCCGGCTCCACCCTCACGCTCTACCTTCTTCCTACGCCGAGGGCGATCGAGGTGCGGACGGAGGAGCGGCGAGACCACGTGCTGCCTACCGGCTATCGCGATGGCGGCGCGTGGTACGGGATCCTCTCGGCGGCCGGGCCGGATCGCGTTTCCGGGGAGCGATGGGGGGACGCCTACGCGCGTGAATACTTTCGGTGCATCGTCGATGACGGAGGCATGGTCTGGCTCTATCACGATGCTCGCGCCGACGGATGGTACCTGCACGGATGGTGGGATTGAACGTCATGCACATCCACACGATGCTCGTTCCGTACGACTCCGGACACCGCGGCGCACGCATGGGGCGAGGGCCGCTGCACTTCGGCGAGCATGGGGCGAGTCACCGGCTGCGCGCCCGGGGCCATCAGGTGTCCGAGGAGACGCTCGACGTGCCCGCGGCGTTCCCGACCGAGGTCGGAACGTCGTTCGCGGTCTACCGGTCGTTGTCCGAGCGGGTGCGGGCGGTGGTCGCGGGTGGGGGCTTCCCGCTGGTTCTCGCCGGGAACTGCGGGAGCTCGCTCGGGACGGTGAGCGGCGTTCGCGGCGCGTCGCCTAACGATGGTTCCGCCGCTGATTCCATCGGGGTCATCTGGCTCGACGCGCACGCCGACTTCAACACGCCCGAGACCACGACGAGCGGCTTCCTCGATGGCACGGTGCTCGCCGCGCTCACCGGACGGGGCTGGGGCGCACTCACCGCGTCCATTCCGGGGTTTCGACCGGTGCCTGACGCGCACGTCGTGCTCGTGGGCGCGCGCGACCTCGACGCGGAGGAGGAGCGGCTGCTCGCCTCATCGCGGGTAATGCGGGTGGAAGCGGCCCGGATGCGGTTGGGCGGTGCGCGCGCGGCACTCGACCCGGCGCTGACCGAGCTGGCCCGTCGCGTCTCACGGGTCTACCTGCACATCGATCTCGACGTTCACGAACCGAGCGAAGCGCGGGCGAATCAGTACGCGGTGCCAGGTGGGTTGGCCGCGGGCGCGGTTCGTGAGCTCGTCAGGGTCGTGGCCGAACGGTTTTCGATCGTGGCGGCCGCTTTGACGGCGTACGATCCGTCATACGACGATCGGATGCTCGAGATCGGACTCGAACTCATGGAAGAAATAGCGAATAGCTGCCGCGACTGGGGACTAGGGACTGGGGGACTGGGGACTCGGCCGGGAAGCTCTTAGCGCCGAGGAGACTTCCTCTCGAGTAATAGTCTCCCGGCCGAGTCCCCAGTCCCCAGTCCCCAGTCCCCATTCCCGACTTCGTCGAGCTCCGCGCCCACACCGGGTTCTCCTTCGGCGACGGTACCGTATCGCCCGAAGCGCTCGTCGCGCGCGCGATCGCGTTAGGCTTCACGGCGCTCGGCATCACCGACACGGCGGACCTGGGTGGCATCCCGCGCTTCGTCAACGCGGCACGCACGAGCGGCGCGCTCCGGCCTGTCGTCGGGGCCGAGCTCCGCGTGGATGGGCGGCCGGCTGCGTTTCTCGTGCGGACGCCCGAAGGCTACCGCAACCTCGCCGCCCTGGTCACGCGCGGGCGCATGGGAGCGTGGGCGAGCTGGACCAAGGAACACGGGCAGGAGCGGCGCGGCCGGCCTAACGTCACGTGGCGGGAAGTCGCCGAGCTGAGCCGAGGGCTCGTCGCGCTCACCGGGCCCGCGACCGGGCCGATCGCCTCGCTCGTTCGCGGCGGCGACCGGGCCAACGCCCGCCGCCTGCTCGATGAGTGGCGTGACGTGTTCGGCGAGCGCCTCGCCGTCGAAGTGCAGCTCCACTACACGGGAGGGGCGGAGGGAGCACTCGCCGGCGCGCTCGTGGACCTGGCCGAGCACCGGAAGATTCCGTGGGTCGTCGCGCACGACCCGCGGTACATCGACAACGACGGCCGGCTCGTCCACGACGCGCTCACCGCGCTCCGCTACAACGTCGATCTCGAGACCGCGACCAGGGGCGGCTTTCTCCACCCGAACGGCGAGTGGCGTCTCCTTGCACCCGAGGAGATGGCGCGGCGGTGGCAGGGCCGCGAGCAGGGGATCGAAACGAGCCTGGCGATCGCCGCCGAGTGCGGCGACTTCGAGCTCTCCTGGATGCGTCCGCCGATGCCGAAGTTCCCCGTCCCGGACCGTCACACCGACTCGAGCTACCTTCGCGAGCGCGTCCTCATCGGCGCGAAAGAGCGTTGGGGTGACACGTTGAGCGAGGCGCAGATGAAACAGGTCGATCACGAGCTCGGCGTCATCGACCGCCTCGGGTTCTCCGGCTTCTTTCTCGTGATGTGGGATGCCGTGAACTTCGCGCAGACGAAAGGCATCCTCTGCCAGGGCCGCGGCAGCGCCGCCAACTCCGTCGTCGCCTACCTGTTAGGCATCACGGCCGTCGACCCCGTGCGACACGGCCTGCTGTTCGAGCGCTTTCTCTCCGAGAAGCGCACCGACGGCAAGACCGAGCCGCCGGACATCGACGTCGACTTCGAGCACGACCGGCGCGAGGAAGTGCTCGACTACGTCTACGACAAGTACGAGCGGGCGAAGGCGGCGATCACGTGTACCATCCAGAACTACCGGGCACCGAACGCCATCCTCGATGCGATGCGGGCGTTCGGCTACCCGGCCGAGTACGCGACGCAATTCTCCAAGCGGCTGCATTACGCCGAGCCGGCGGAGGCCGCCCTTGCCATCCGCGAGAGCCTCGCCAAACGCTTCGACCTCGACATCGACGGGCCCAAAGGCCGCGCGCTGCTCGCGGCCATCGGCGCGTTCGACGGCCTGCCGAGATTGCGGTCCACCCACGTTGGTGGGTTCGTCCTGTCGTCCGAACCGTTAGGCGACTACATGCCCATCGAGCAGACGACGATGGGGCGGACGATCATCCAGTTCGACAAGGACGACCTCGACCTCATCGGCGTCCCGAAGTACGACTTCCTGGGGCTCGGCGCCCTGTCGCTCGTGCGCTACGCGTTCGACGAGATCGAGCGCCGTACGGGCAACCGGCCGGCGATGTACCGCATCCCGCCTGACGACAAGCCGACGTACGACCTCATCTCCCGCGGCGAGACGATCGGCACGTTCCAGATCGAGAGCCGGGCACAGATCGCGTCGATCCTGCACACCAAGCCCGAGCGGCTCTACGACATCGTCGTGCAGGTCGCGCTCATTCGCCCCGGCCCCATCCAGGCCAGGTTCGTACGTCCCTACACCCGCCGACGGCGCGGGCAGGAAGAGGTGTTCTTTCAGCACCCCAACCTCCGGCCGATCCTCGAGCGCACGCAGGGCATCCCGATCTTCCAGGAGCAGGCGATGGCCGTGTCGATGGCGTTAGGCGGCTTCAGCGCTGCCGAGGCCGACGAGCTGCGCCGGACGATGGGCCACATGCGGAAGAAGGGAAAGCTCGTGGCCGTGCTGGAGAAGCTCGAGAAGCGGATGGTCGAAAACCAGGTCGAGGCAGACATCGCGCATCAGATCTGCGAGGACCTGCAGAGCTTCGCGAACTACGGCTTCCCCGAATCGCACGCGTGGAGCTTCGCGCTCATCGCCTACGCGACGGCGTGGCTCAAGACGCATTACCCGACGGAGTTCTATCTCGGCATCCTCAACGCCTGGCCCATGGGCTTCTACTCGCCAGCGACGCTCATCCACGACGCGAAGCGGCACGGCGTGGAGGTGCGGTCACCCTGCATGCGCGACGGGCAGCGCCTCTGCACCACGGAAGAAACTGGCGACCCGCGCCGCCCTGCCCTGCGCGTGGGATGGCGATACGTACATGGCATTGGCGAGAAGGCGCTCGACGCGCTCGAGACCGCGTGGAAGGCGGAGCCGTTCGCGTCCATCGCGGACGTCGTCCGCCGAGCGGGGCTCGGGCGGGCCGACGCGCTGTACCTCGCGCGTGCCGACGCCTTCAAGGCCTGGG
Organism: Gemmatimonadaceae bacterium; assembly: GCA_036274195.1. Lineage (GTDB taxonomy): Bacteria > Gemmatimonadota > Gemmatimonadetes > Gemmatimonadales > Gemmatimonadaceae > JAJKIV01. The sequence continues at coordinate 38,537 of DASUGD010000289.1, forward strand.
AACCCGATCGCCGCAAGGCGGGATGGGAAGCGCTCCGATGCGTGAGCGACACGCTGCCGCTCGCACCGGCGCGCCCCGCGCATCACACACCGCGCCCGCTCGATGAGACGGAGACGATCTTTCTCGACTACGCGACGACCGGATCGAGCATCCACGGGCACCCGATGAAGCATCTCCGCGACTTTCTGAAGTCGAAGGGCGCGAAGTCGAGCGCCGACCTCGCGTCGCTCCGCGGCGGCGAGATCATCGCGGTCGCTGGACTCGTGACCGTGCGTCAACGTCCGCAGACGGCAAACGGGACGCTGTTCCTGCTGCTCGAGGACGAGTTCGGGTTCATCAACGTGATCGTGCCGAAGTCGCTCGTGGAAGACAACGCCGAGGTCGTGAAGTTCGCGCCGTTCATCGCCGTGCAGGGGAAGTTCGAGCGCGACGGGCAAGTCATGAACGTGGTCGGACGGCGATTTCGCGCATTACGCACGCGCGAGATCGCGACGCGGTCACGGGATTTTCAGTAAAACTCACAGGCCAAAACCCGCAACGAGCGGTACGTGCCCGTATGAATGTTGCGTCGCGGTTTCGTGTGCGCGCGCAGTACGACGAACGTCGCGGCGCCGCGCATTTCACATCCGCATCACCGCAGCAAGGAGTACCCATGGCCGAACCAACCACGAACCCGTCATCACGAGACCAACCCAATCAACAGAAGTCCGACCGCAAGTCGAACGCTGAACAACAGAGCTCGGCTCAGGGCGCCATGCGAACCGATCGCGAGCGCGGAATGGAGACCGCGCGAGAAGGCGCCAGCCGCGGCCAGCGCGGCACGGGCATACAGCGCCGCGGCGGCACGCCCGAGTTGTACAGCGGTCCAATCGCCACACCGTTCGCGATGATGCGTCGCATGATGGACGACATGGACCGTCTCTTCGAGAACTTCGGGGCCGGCTGGGGCCCGGCGCTCTCGACGGGATCGCTATTCGAAAATGTCGACAACTGGTCACGCCTCCCGACCACTCGTCAGGCAGGGACGCTCTGGTCGCCTCCGCTCGAGATCTTCGAGCGCGACAATGACTTCGTGGTTCGCGCCGACCTGCCCGGCCTCTCGAAGGATGACGTGAACGTCGACGTCGACAACGGCGTTCTCACGATCTCAGGCGAGCGTCGTTCGGAGAACGAGGAGAACCGTGAGGGGTACTTCCGCAGCGAACGCAGCTACGGTTCGTTCTGGCGGACCGTGCCGCTGCCCGAGGGAGTGAACGAAGATCAGGTGAAAGCCTCGTTCAAAGACGGCGTGCTCGAGGTGACGATGCCGAAGCCGCCGGCAGAGACGTCGAAGCGCCGCCGCATCGAAGTGAAATGATTGGTCGCTCGTAGCGACTCGAAGTTGGTTGGGGTCGGAGTCGAATTTCATCGTTCCA